>NZ_JAWOTA010000006.1:0-188402 GCF_033338635.1 Vibrio sp. Vb1755
TGGTGATTTCTCCAATTGATTTTCCGGTGTAGCGGTTTCCGACGTCTCGGAAAACCAAGTAGTTCTCTCAAAGTTACTTTTATTAACGGCGCATGCCCTGTTTTCTTTAGAGAAAATTTTGGATTTTTTTGAAAATAATTCGTTTGGAGGGGGAATCGTGACAAAGCGGATAAAAAAGCAAAAAAACTTTCATTTTTCGCTAAAGCTTCTTTTCGAATTGTCGATACAGGCAGGTTTTACGTTAAATTCGGGCAAGGCCGTTCATCAGCCAAGTAAAGTTAATGCTAGGTTGGGCGCTTGTTTTGCTTGTGCAAGAATAGAAGTACTGACCTGCTGCAAAATCTGCTGCTTCACCATTTGCGTGGTTTCTTTCGCGTAGTCAGTGTCTTGGATACGACTGTTGGAAGCAGCTAAGTTTTCGTGGATGTTATCGAGATTATTGATCGCGTGATTAAAGCGGTTTTGATACGCGCCTAACTCCGCACGACTGCCATCTACCGTTTTCAAAGCATCATCTAAAATGCCGACCGCCATCTGAGCGCCACCGACCGTGCTAATATCAATACTATCTACCGTTCTATTTACGGTGACATACTTGCCAAGTTCTAACTCATCAGCCAGGCCACCACTGAAGGTTGGTCCAGGGTATTTTATGGCGTCCTTGTGGGACATGAGTAACTGCAGTTGCCCCTCCTCATTAACAGACGCTTTCACTTTATCGGTTTGCCCATTAATGTAAGTCGCGAGTTCTTCTATATCGTCGCCAGCTTTAGCTTCAATACGGATCTCCTGCTCTTCAAAATTGTTATCACGGTAGCTGATAACAATTTCATTATTTCCGTTTTGAACCGTCCAATCTGAACTGACTCTTTGATATGAGCTCATTGAAAAGCTACCTAAAGATTCCGGCTGCATGGTCCGCAGGCCAATTTGTACCGCTTCACCAGCCGTTGCTCCGATTTGAAAAGACGATGTACCGAATGTGCCATTCAGCAATTTACGTCCACCAAAAGATGTGGTTTCTGCAATACGACTTAACTCATCATTTAAAGCAGACACTTCTTCTTGCAGTGCAGTGCGCTCCGCTTTGCTGTTTGAACCATTGGCTGACTGTAGCGACAAATCACGCATACGTTGCATGATATTGGTCACCTCATTCATCGCGCCTTCCGCAGTTTGCATGATGGAAATGCCGTCATTCGCGTTGCGAACCGCAACATCTAAACCACGCATTTGCGATTGCAAGCGGTTGGAGATTTGCAGACCCGCAGCGTCATCCTTTGCGCTGTTAATACGCTTCCCTGAAGACAAACGCTCCATGGATTGGTTCAGCATGTCAGTTGCACTGGTCAAATGACGCTGTGCGACGAGTGCTGCCACATTGGTATTAACGGTGATCGCCACGAGACACAGACTCCAAATAAATTAAGGCTTTGGATACTTATCGACCAAGTAACAGAAAAGTTTAGTGTTTTTTGAAAAGAGATTGGAATAGAAATAGAAAACAAAAGCCCTCTAATTGGAGGGCTTAAGAAATAAAGTCTGAGAACTTACTTGATGGCTAGCTCTGCGAGCATTTCTTGCGAAGGAGCGAAAAAGTACGCACCTGTTACCGCTGTTGTGAAACGAAGCATTTGGTCTGTTTTACCATCTGTTACGCCGTACATACTTTCTAGCATCACTTTAATGTTATGAAGTGTATTGCAGTAAGAGATGAACAACAGACCGTGAGCTCCGGTCACCGTCCCGTATGGTAAGCTGTGGCGAACAATCTTCAAACCTTTACCTTCTTCTTTGATATCAACTCGACCAACGTGTGATGCAGCAGGAACGTCTTCTAGCTCGATAGAGTCTGGCTTGGTACGACCAATCACTTTTTCTTGCGCTTTGACATTCAATCGATTCCAAGCGGCAAGGTTATGTTCAAAGCGCTGAGCCATAACATAACTGCCTCCAGCAAATGGGCCCTCTTTTACTAGAGCCACATCAGCGCGAGCCTCCCCTTTCGGGTTTTCTGTGCCATCAATGAAGTCTGTCATATCACGAGCATCAAGGTAACGGTACCCATATGTTTCGTCCACAATGGTGACATCTTGTGCCGTCTCTTCTAGGAACTTACGCAGAACATAAAAGTGCAAGTCGTGACGAGTAGAGTGACAGTGAATCAGCACATCGACATCCGATGCAGGCGCTACGATGTCCCCTTCGCCAAGTTGAGTAAAATCAATAAGCTCTTCTGGCGCGTCTACATTAAGGTGTTCCCAAAACGATTTTGTGAATGCGATAGAAAGCGTCAGCGCTGCACCCGGCTGGGTAATGTTTAACTCTTCCACCAACTTTGGCAGTGCTTTCAGTTTTTCTAATACGTTTTCACGGTTTTGGTTCACTTTGAGTTGAGTGTACAGTGCAAATGGCCCGGCTTCTGGCACGATCGCCGTTTGAGCTTGTGACATTGAGGTTTCCTCTATTACTTTGCCCCAGAGTGGGAAGTTATTGTTTTTAATTCTTTGAATGCTGCTGTTCATCGTGCGCCAATTGTGGCACATGAAAACAGTCTTTTACCCATCTTCCATTTAGAAGATAGATCATAAACCAAGCTAATAAGGTAATGGTAAGGGCGTTTGCCCAATTAAACACTCCATGTTCTAGGTACACATGATACATGGTCTGAGCAAGTTGAATACCGCACAAGATCAAAGTGATCTCGCGACCATAGCGAGTAATTCTGTTTACCCATCCTCTGTCGGGATGACGAAGCCCCATTAACCACATAAGAAGCAAACTTGGAATGCCCATCGCCAAACCTAAATACAACGTACTTGAATCTGGGTAAACAATAGCGAGTAGCTTGCTGCCACTATCACGACTTACACCAGCCATGGCAAACACCACCCATGAACGCACAAGAAACATCCATCCCACCCATAAAATGATCGGCGCCTTTAAAAATCCATGAGCGTCATATTGGTCAAACGAATAGCGCACAACATCTTCTTCTTTATGTGATAAAAACGTCACTTTAACCTATCGTTTCAGAGTTGCAAGCCAACAAAGATGAGAACTGAAGTTCATTTCAGCACCTTACACAGGTAAACTAAACAAAGATTTACAGCGACGTTGATGAGAAACATGAAAAAAAGAACTCCAGCTACCCCAGCGCCTTCTCAAGAAACTCAAGCCGAAGCGATGAGAATTGCCAAATCCACGCAGAAACCGGGGCAAACCAAAGAGCAAACCAAGCTTATCGCTCAAGGTATCGAAAAAGGCATCGCGCAATATAAGAAACAACAAAAAGAGCGCAACCGCCAAGCCGATAAAGCGAAGAAAAAACAGCAACGTGAAAAACAACGTCAGCATGAAGAGATTATCGAACAAGACAATATCACCGACGATGCGCCAAACCATTCATCAAGCAAACTGCCTTGGACACTACTTGTTCTGAGCTGGATTGGCTTTGCTGCTTACATAGTATTGGGGAAATAGCTAATGAAACGCCTGTTACTTGGACTTTTTGTCGTGCTTCTAACGGGTTGCACGATGCCTTCTCACCTTACTCATGCTCAAAGTCAAGATGTTCATATTCGCATTGACGCGCAATTCAACCCTGAGCGATGCGAATACAAAGGCGAAGTCACCGGAAGTGAAGGCCATTGGTATAACTACATTTTCATGACTAATGACGCAATGATGCAAGGCGCGATGAACGATTTAAAAAACAATGCAGCGGCTATCGATGCGGACACCGTTTTTATGGTTTCCCCACAAGATTTTATCACTTCATTTAGCGTACTGGGTTCCGCCTACCGCTGCAATGGATGAGGCCTGAATATGAAAAAAGCCAGCAATTGCTGGCTTATGCACGAAATCCAAGACTGCTAGCGATATCTCTCTCCCGCTCTAGAACCCATTGGCTATCAAAAGGCCCCCAATCTGAAAGTTGATAATAGCCGTCATTATGACGTCGGCCATCTTGAACAAATATGAGTTCAATGCCGATCCCAGGTAACGCCTTGAGTACATCTTGAATAGTACGACGAGGCCACCCCGTTTTTTCGATCAACTTTGGCACATTCGGCCTTTCTAGGTTTTCCACCAACAAGGCCAAATATAGCCGCCTTGCAAAAACAGGACTCAATTCCATTGACACCTCCTAAAATTGTGCTGATTCATTATTTCGTTTTTGCTCAGCGAGGTGTTGCGTTTGATCAATAACTCGACTTTTCCATTTGATTTAGACGAATTTTTATTCGATTTATAGCGCATTCATCGTAAATAAGTTATGTGACATTAGTTATCTCAATCTATCTGAAAATATTTTCCACCGCATTTTGTCAGTTTGATTGCTTCTTGATAGGATGCTTTAACAGCCCAAATCACTTAAGTGCGTCTTAACCGCGCCAGTGAAAAATAGAACAAAGAAAAAGGAAACACTATGTCGATTACCATGTTTGGTATTCCCAACTGCGATACGATCAAAAAAGCCAAGAAATGGTTAGAAGCCGAGGATATTGCTTACGACTTCCATGACTACCGTAAGCAAGGCATTGATGCAGAAATGGTAAGTGAATTTTGTCGCGCTTTAGGTTGGGAACAGGTGCTCAATAAACGTGGCACAACCTACCGCCAATTAGCGCAAGAGCAGAAAGACACACTTAACGAGGAAAACGCCATCGCTCTTTTGGTAGAAAACCCTGCGATGATTAAACGCCCAATTTTAAAAGTGAATGATCAACTTCATATCGGTTTTAAAGCTGATCAATACGCTAGCATTTTCAACTCTTAAATAAAGGAATACTCAAGGATGACAGACAGTCCAGTATTGGCACTTGCTAAAGATCTGATCAGTAGACAGTCCGTAACGCCGGAAGACGCAGGTTGTCAGGATTTGATGATCGAGCGCTTAAAAGCACTCGGGTTTGAAATTGAAGTGATGGTATTTGAAGACACCACGAACTTCTGGGCTCGACGTGGTTCAGAAGCGCCGCTATTTGCGTTTGCTGGCCACACCGATGTGGTACCAGCTGGCAAATTGGAACACTGGAATACACATCCGTTTGAACCGACCATTATTGATGGTTACTTGCATGGCCGCGGCGCAGCTGACATGAAAGGGTCGCTAGCTGCTATGGTCGTTGCTGTCGAACGCTTCATTGAAGAAAACCCAGACCACAAAGGCTCAATTGGCTTTTTGATTACGTCAGATGAAGAAGGGCCATTTATCAATGGTACCGTTCGCGTTGTAGAAACGTTGATGGAACGTGGTGAGAACATCGATATGTGTATTGTTGGTGAACCATCCAGCACCGACGTGGTTGGCGATGTAGTGAAAAATGGACGCCGTGGATCCATCACTGGTGATTTAACGGTAAAAGGAACACAAGGTCACGTGGCCTACCCTCACCTAGCCAGCAATCCAGTGCACGAGTCTCTACTCGCGATTCATGAACTCGCGACGACAGAATGGGACAAAGGGAATGATTACTTCCCACCGACTAGTTTCCAGATCCCGAATGTATCGGCTGGCACTGGTGCGTCTAACGTTATTCCTGGCGAGTTCCATGTTCAGTTCAACCTACGTTTTAGTACTGAGCTTAACAATGACGCAATTGTTCAGCGTGTTACCGAAACATTGGACAAGCATGAGCTGGACTACGACCTAAAATGGACATTCAACGGTGACCCATTCCTGACCGATACGGGCGCACTGCTAGACGCGGTTGTAGCTGCTGTGGCCGAAGTCAATGATACGAAGCCAGCGCTACTTACAACTGGCGGTACGTCTGATGGTCGTTTTATTGCTCGAATGGGAGGTCAAGTCGTAGAGTTAGGCCCTGTTAACGCTACGATTCATAAAGTGAACGAGTGTGTGAAAGTCGACGATCTTGAAAAGTTGACGGACATGTACGAAAACACGTTGAAACACCTATTGGCGAAGTAATCAGCGAGAACACAATGACACCAGAGCAACTCACCGGAATCACTGATTCCCATCTTCAATCCACACTAGTGGGGCAAAAGGCATTTATGCTTCACCCTAAAGTAGTCAATGACTTATTGAAGATGATTAATGCCGCAACCGAAGCAGGTTTCAAAATGGAAATCGCCAGTGGTTTTCGTGACTTTAATCGCCAAAAAGCCATCTGGAACGGGAAGTTTTCTGGTGAGTTGCCAATTCTCGACATAAACTCCCGCCCTTTGAATAAAGCAGAGTTAAATGACGAAGAGAAATTGATGGCCATTTTGCGCTGGTCGGCATTGCCCGGAGGAAGTCGTCATCATTGGGGTTGTGATTTTGATGTCTATGCGCGCAATTTATTGCCTGCTGACACCAAACTCAAGTTGGAACCTTGGGAGTATCTTGAAGGCCACCAGCAGGCGTTCTACCAATGGTTAAAAGCCAACCTTGGTCGGTTCGGTTTCTTCTTCCCTTATCAGCATGATTTAGGTGGCGTTTCGATTGAGCCTTGGCACATTAGTCACCGCGCTGTCGGGCAGCAATGCCTCGAGCAGTTGACGCTTGATGTACTCAGAAGCCAGTTGATTAAACAAAATCAGACCGACAACATTGCAGGGATTGACGTCATACTGAATAATTTGGATAACGTCGTTGCCAAATTTATTCACAATATCACGCCGCCGGAGGCTCTATGATAGAAATACTAACCAATCCTTGGGTCATTATTATTGTAGTGTTGAGCGTGGTCATTGGTAATATTGCCGCACTCAAATATACCGCAAAAATGAAGTTTGGTCAGATGGATAAAAGCCGTAAGAACGATTTAGATAAGCTGAACACATTGGATAAACAGCGCTACGCTGAAGAAGATAAAAACAAAAACGAGCCTCGTTAGTTACTCACCAGCTTCATCTCGACACATTTAATCTAAACATCAAAAAAGGGACCACTAGGTCCCTTTTCTATCATTAAGTAAACACGCCGCGTTAAGCTCGCTTTGTTTACTGCTTCACTGTTGCAGCCAATACAGGCGCTAGTGATTTCAAAAACTCTTCTTCTACTGGCTTGCCAGAGGAGTCGGTGATATTGATAGACGTACGGTTGCCTAAATCACCAAGTAAGAATGTGTACTTACCAGCGGCTAACTCCACTGGTTTAACGCCGATATCGTTCCAGAATTCATCATCCGGAGACGCATATTTCGCAGTGATTGTGCCCTGAGACTGGCTACGCTCTTCAATCTTAAAGCCCATCTTAGGTAGAATATTAGGCAGACGCTGCCAAAGCATGTTGTATTGCGCACGCGCGATAATCACTGGAAGTCCGCTGCGGTCTTTACCCATTGTGATTGGGATCTGTTTAACCAACTCTTGCGCTTTACGCTGTGCTTCTTCACGCACTTCTTGATCGTAGCGAGCGGTGACCAAGTTCGTCATGAACACATTGTAGCGCTCACGGTTGGTCGCCGTTACTTCTTTCACTTGATTGCCTTCACGCCAGTCAATAAGGCTCACCTTAAAGCCGTGTCGACCATTTGCTTCAGCGCGTACGATTTCATATCGGCTGCCAATTTCTAGCTCTTCATCTGGCGAATCCCAAGTCACCCATCCTGTCTCGATGCGAGAGTCTGTTTGGCTTTCAACTGGAATCTCGTTGGCCGCGACCATGTTTTGCACCGTTTGCCAAACTTTATCTAGTTCATCTTTACGAAGTAGCCAAAGTGTCACTTCACCATCACTACTGCGGTCTAGACGTGCACCGGGAATAAGCTCTAGGACTTGTTGAGGTGGACGAATGTCGACATCTTTACCGACACCACCAGCGTAGTTACCCTGAGGGATCTCGTAGTTAGGGTAAAACTGAGGCTGTGCACCCTGTGGGACATTCCACTCACCCAAATTGGGGGAGTTCAAATACTCGAAGTCATCTTTTGCTTGACGACGTTGATTGGCACCACCTGAACAGGCAGTCAATACGAATACAGCTAATGAACTTAACACTAACTGGCTTGAAAGCTTCATCTATACTCCTAAAACACCGAGGGCGCTTTGGCCCCCAGTATGAACTTCAATCCTAGTAACTCAATCTTAATAGCTCAATCTTAATAAATATGGGCGTCTGTTAGCGCCTGCTCGACGATCGGCTGCGATTTTTCAGAAAGCGTAGTTAAAGGAAGACGCAAACCACCTTCTTCAATCAAACCAAGCTTTTGCGCTGCCCATTTTACTGGGATAGGGCTTGCTTCGATGAAAAGGTTTTTGTGTAGAGTCATCAAGCGTTGGTTAATCGCTTCTGCTTCTTCGTACTTACCTTCACTTGCCAAATGGAACATGTCTGCCATGTCTTTAGCTGCAATATTGTTCGTTACCGAGATAACACCATTGCCGCCAAGTTTCACAAAATCCAGCCCTGTCGCATCATCGCCACTTAGTAAGATAAAATCTTCGCCACAAAGTTCACGATGAATTGCAATTCGTTCCAAATCGCCCGTTGCATCTTTTAGAGCCACGATATTATCAAGCTTTGACAAGCGTGCCACTGTTTCTGGCTGCATATCAACAGCAGTACGGCCTGGTACGTTGTACAAAATTAGAGGCACATCACTCGCTTCGGCAATTGCCTTGTAATGTAAAAACAAACCCTCTTGAGTTGGTTTGTTGTAATACGGTGTCACACTCAGGAAGCCAGCAATACCAGAATCAGCCAGTAATTTGCTAAATGTTACTGCCTCATGGGTAGCATTTGCACCCGTGCCAGCAATCACAGGGATGCGACCGTCGGCAAACTCAACAGTTTTATTAACGACCTTTACATGCTCTTCAATGGTCAGTGTCGCTGACTCACCTGTTGTGCCTACTGCCACAATACCGTCTGTACCCGCTTCAACGTGGTACTCTACTAGCTTTTGCAGACCGTCAAAGTCTACTTCGCCATCTGCTTTGAATGGCGTAATCAGCGCTACGATACTTCCTGAAAACATGTTTATCTCCCTCATTTAACTCTTTCTGCATGGTACTGTAATGCGATTGAAAAACACAAGAGCGTAAACTCGCTTACAAAGTACAAATGAATGAATAATTATCAGTTGTTAGAGGTCTAGCAACTTAATTGCTCTATTTGGTTTGATTAACGGCAATATTGATAATCGTGTTGGGCTTTCGAGTGACTTTAGAATCTATCAGTGATTTGGAAAATACTGAAGAGCACAAGCAAGGAAAATATACTCTCTGGTCTTGTTAGCCAAGTCAGATCTAAGTGAATAAAACGGCCAGACAATAGGCAAGCACATCATGCAAACGTTTTGTTTATCCTATAGCCTGCATTTACTGTTTATTTCCCACCACTCCCCTCAAGCTCCGACTGCTTTTTTATGGACTAAAAAAGAACTGGCTCGATATTTCTTCGCAATATCTGTGCTAACATCTCTCTATTGAAGAAAGGACAAGAAGCTCATTTATGAAGCAACATCTGGTACTTACAGCAGTTGGAACGGACCGTCCAGGCATTTGTAACCAAGTCGTACAGCTCGTTACTCAAGCTGGTTGTAACATAGTCGATAGCCGTATCGCTATCTTTGGCAGCGAATTTACGCTGATCATGCTCCTGACTGGGAACGCCAGCAGCGTGACTCGAGTTGAAACGCAATTGCCCCTGCTTGGCCAAGAACATGACCTTATTACGATCATGAAACGCACAGCGGCGCACGAACTGCTCGATAACAGCTACACCATGGAAGTGTTTATTGAGTCTGAAGACCGCCCTGGGTTAACTGAAAAATTTACTAAGTTCTTCGCTGATCAGCAGATTGGTTTAGACTCTCTTAGCGCGCAAACCATCAGCAAGTCGAAAATTCAACTCGATTCTGACCAGTTTCACATTGCGATTACTGCATCTGTAAGCGCGGATTTTAATTTGATGCAGTTACAAGAAGACTTCGATGAACTTTGTAAGTCGCTCAACGTACAAGGTTCTCTGAATTTCATTAAAAACACACTATAAAGTAAAGGAAATCAAAATGAATACGCTGACAGCAGGCTCGCCAGCGCCAGCCTTCTCTTTGCTCGACCAAGACGGAAATACCGTTTCTCTTGAAGACTTTAAAGGCAAGAAAGTACTTTTCTACTTTTACCCTAAGGCGATGACGCCGGGTTGTACTACACAAGCAAAAGGCCTTCGTGACATCAAAGCTGAACTCGATGCACATAACGTGGTGGTACTCGGCGTAAGCATCGACCCTGTAAAGCGCCTAGGCAAGTTCATCGAGCGCGATGATTTAAACTTCACTCTGCTTTCTGATGAAGACCATGCCGTTGCTGACCAGTTCGGCGTTTGGGGCGAAAAGAAATTCATGGGCAAAGTATACGACGGTCTTCACCGCATTAGCTTTCTGATCAATGAAGAAGGCGTGATCGAACATGTGTTCAACAAGTTCAAAACCAAAGATCACCACGAAGTCGTATTAAACTACTTAAACGAAAACGCTTAAACGCTATTGTTTTTCTACAAACAAAAAGCCCAGCAAACTGCTGGGCTTTCTTTTAACCATCGTACCTTTGGTAACAACTACTCTTGTTCGACAGGTTCGTTTTCTTCCGTGCTTGGTAATGCATGCCATACGGCTTTGACTAATGTCGCTAAAGGAATGGCGAAGAACACCCCCCAAAAACCCCACAGCCCACCAAAGACTAATACAGCCACAATGATAGCAACTGGGTGTAAGTTTACTGCCTCGGAAAACAGAACAGGAACCAACACATTACCATCCAGCGCCTGGATAATACCGTAAGCAAGCAACAACCAATAAAACGGAGGCGTTAAACCCCATTGGAACAAACCAACGATAGCAACAGGTACAGTAACAGCCGCCGCACCGATATAAGGAATCAAAACCGACAGACCAACGGCTACGGCAAGCAACGCCGAGTAACGAAGATCTAAAAGGGCAAAAGTCACGTAGCTCACACCGCCCACGATTAAAATCTCTAACACTTTACCGCGAATGTAATTTGATATCTGCTCGTTCATTTCATGCCAAACTTTATTCGCCAATTTACGGTTTTTCGGCAGAATACCGCTTGCGATTCGCAGCATTTCTTCTTTGTCTTTAAGCAAAAAGAAGATAAGGAGTGGCACTAAGATCAAATATACCGCTAGCGTTGCAATGCTAACTAATGAAGCAAGCGACCCTTTGACGACACTTTCACCCAGCCCCAGTGCTTGGTTTTTGGCGTTCGTCACCACGGTTTCTACTATTTCTAAATTGGCTAGTTCAGGATGGCGCTCTGGCAATGTGACAATAAACTTTTGTAGCCCGTTGTACATGTTCGGAATATCGTTAATTAGATTACCGACCTGAGTCCAAATCGTCGGAACCAAGCCAAACAACGCAATTAACATTAACCCGACAAAGACCAAGATCACGATAATAACCGACAAAGTGCGCGGCACGCCCATACGACACATTTTGACAACTGGCCATTCAAGTAGATAAGCCAAAACGATCGCGACAAGTAATGGCGCAATCAAGTGTCCAAAGAAGTAAATGGTGATAAAGCCAAACAGCAAGATCGCGACGAGACTTACTGCGTGAGGGTCAGAGAAACGTCGTTTATACCAACGACTAACCATTTCAAACATCTTATGCGGATTCCTTATTGAAGACAGTCAATGTGTAGTGCTCTGATGTAGATTGGCAATCAACCGAGTACCCTTGGGCACTAAGATAGTTCACAATGTCTCGTTTAGAGCTGTTGTCCACTACTTGAATGACAAGTTGATGATACTGCTTTGCTTCTCCTTGAAAGACCTCAGCAGCATGACGCTTTGCAAGTAACAGTGCCATAGGACAACGTTGCTCACGCAAATCAAGTAACATGGATTCCATTGTATTGCTCTGCACTTATGATAGGGTTGTATTGTAACGGCTTTTTGAGCTGGTGCTAGCACTTCTGACATGATTTAACCACATGCTGAAATAGCTCGGATGTAAAATAATTTACGAAACCAATTCATTTATTTCCGGTCTTACTGTTAGCTTATATCCTCACGGATAACCAAAACGTATGTGGCGCTGTTAATAGGCTCTCGACCTGTAACCACATGCTTATGTATTTTGGAGAACCTTTTAAACGTATGTTAAAACGCACTCGCTCGCTAGTTTGCTTATGTCTTGCTGCTGCCATCAGTTCGCCGACAACTTATGCCAATAGCATTGACTTGCCAGACATTGGCACAGCTGCTGGTGGCACGCTTTCAATAGACCAAGAGTTGATTTATGGCGACGCCTATATGCGTATGCTCAGAGCCAGTAAACCTATCGTTAATGACCCTGTCATCAATGAATATATTGACTCTCTTGGGCACAAATTAGTGGCCAATGCGAATGATGTAAAAACGCCGTTCCACTTCTTTATGATTCGCGACCGTAATATCAACGCGTTCGCATTTTTTGGTGGCTATGTAGCGCTGCATTCTGGGTTGTTTCTTCATGCTCGTTCAGAAAGTGAGCTGGCCTCTGTTGTCGCTCACGAGATAGCGCACGTCACACAACGTCATCTTGCTCGGAGTATGGAAGAACAAGCACGCCGCTCTCCGGCCACATTAGCCGCACTTGCGGGGGCACTACTGCTTTCAATTGCCTCACCCGAAGCGGGGATGGCTGCAATTACAGCAGCAACCGCGGGCAACATGCAAAGTCAAATCAACTACACTCGTGCAAACGAAAAAGAAGCGGATCGCTTTGGTATTTCGACACTAGCAAAAGCCGGTTTTGATGTTCAAGCAATGCCAAGGTTTTTTGGCCGTCTTGCTGATGAGTATCGTTATGCGAGTAAACCGCCACCAATGCTCCTGACTCACCCTCTGCCTGAAGATCGAATTACCGATAGCCGTGCGCGAGCAAGAACCTATCCTCCAATGCGTGTTGTGCCTTCAATAGACTATCATCTAGCTCGCGCGCGCATTGTGGCTCGTTACGCTGGCATTGATGGACAAGCCGCCCTGAGCTGGTTTGAGCGAACTCAAAAGAAAGCCTCTGCGGACATTACACCTGCTTTTGATTATGGTCGAGCACTCGTGCATTTAGACAATAAACGCCTATCTCAAGCGGAACCAATTTTGAAAAAGTTACTGGAACAAGACCCAAGTAACCCGTTTTACTTGGACGCTATGACGGATTTATATATCGAGAAGAAGCAGCCAGAAAAAGCGACCGAGATGCTCCGTAAAGCGTTATCTCGTAACCCTCAAAATAAAGTATTAACCATTAACTACGCCAATGCGCTACTTGAGGACAATAAAAACGATCAAGCCACGCGAGTTCTTCAAAGATACACTCATGACTATCCTGAAGATACAAATGGCTGGCACCTAATATCGAAGAGCTACCACGCGCTAGGGCGTAGCGATGAAGAATTGGCTGCTCGAGCGGAAATTTTGGCATTGCGAGCAAATTGGAATAAAGCGATTCAATATTATAGTGAAGCAAGTAAAATGGCCAAGTTGGGCAGCTTAGAGCAAGCGCGATACGATGCCCGTATCGACCAACTCATGATCCAAAGAGATCGATTCATGGCATTACAATAACGAAATGGAGAAAACCATGTCAGTCGTGATTTATCACAACCCTCGTTGCTCAAAGAGCCGTCAAACACTTGAACTGCTTGAGCAAAATGGTGTTACACCGGAAGTCGTCAAATACCTAGACACACCACTTAACGTGGATGAACTAAAAGCGCTGTACGCCCAGCTTGGCTTTTCATCTGTACGTGAAATGATGCGCACTAAAGAAACTGAATATAAAGAGCTTGGCTTAGGCGAAGACTCCGTCAGCGATGAGCAATTATTCGAAGCAATGGCGAAAAATCCAAAGTTGTTTGAGCGTCCGGTAGTCGTTGCCAACGGCAAAGCAAAAATTGGTCGCCCACCAGAGCAAGTGTTGGATATTTTATAAATGGATTGCCAGATCCTTATTTTGTATTTCAGCCGTCATGGCTCGACAAAACAACTGGCAAGACAAATAGCAAGAGGAGTCGAATCGACTCCTCAATGCCAAGCAATTTTGCGTACAGTTGAAGAATTGTCACCTCACTCACACTCCCCTTCTGATCCAATTGTTACTCTAGAGGAACTGAAAACGTGCGACGGTCTAGCGTTTGGCAGTCCCGTCTGGTTTGGCAACATGGCTGCGCCTTTAAAGCACTTCTGGGATCAGACTACATCTTTATGGGTCAGTGGTGACTTAATCGATAAGCCTGCTTGTGTCTTTACCTCTTCGTCCTCGATGCATGGTGGTCAAGAAACAACGTTACAAAGCATGATGACCCCTTTATTGCATCACGGGATGATGGTTTTGGGCATTCCTTATTCCGAGCCAGAGTTACACACTACGCAGTCCGGAGGCACTCCGTATGGCGCCAGCAGTGTAGGCCATGAGGCAACCCTAAGCAGTGAAGAGATTCGCCTGGCACAACAATTAGGCAAAAGGCTGGCAACTGCAGCGTTAAAACTAAAAGTCTGTTAGTAAAATCAAGGATAGTTAATCGATGTCTGACTCTTTAGACCAAACACCACTCGGTACACAGGCTAAAACCTATCGTTACCTGGCTTTATTTGGCAACTTAGCCTTATTAGCCTGGGTCGCTATTTGGCAGCTTGCGTTATCCCCTCACCCTCACCTCAGCAGCACAACACTTGCTATTGCTTGGTGTATTCCGCTACTACTTCCGTTACCTGGTATTTTAGCTGGTAAGCCTTACACTCATGCTTGGGCTAACTTTGTTCTTATGCTGTATTTCTTGCATGCGCTGACCATCCTTTATGTGGATGGGGGTGAACGCTGGCTTGCGGCAGTGGAACTGATACTGACTTCACTCGGTTTCGCTGGCAATATTTTGTTTGCTAGAGCGAGAGGCAAAGAGCTAGGTCTTAAGTTGAAACGCCTCTCTCAAGTAGAAAAAGAAGAAAAAGCGAAATTCAATAAATAACGCCAATTGCAGTCAATCACTGATCATTGGTTCGAATACGAATTTAGAAAACAAAAAGAGTCGCTATTGCGACTCTTTTTTATGCTTACCACATTGGTCTTTGATCCTTGCGTTTCACGCCTGGAACGCTACGAAGGCGATTACGATGCCGAGCGCCACTCGTAGATCAAGTCATACTGTTCTCGGACAGGCTCCACAATCATCGGCTGAGTTGGCTGTGTTTCGTCACTTGCTTCTGCCACAACATTTACTGGTACTTCAGGCTGCGCTTCTTTTGGCGTCGCGGCGTCTTTTGCTTCATTACTCTGAACCAATGGCTCTTCTTCTTGAGTTGAAGCTGGGGCATCAACTTCACCTAAAGGATCTTCAAAAACCATTAATTGAGAAATAGAAGAAGCTTCTTTCTCAAAAGCTTGTTGTGATGCCAAAAGGTGGATGTTGAGCGTTAACTCGTCCCCTTGAACACGCTTAATCTCTGTACCCGCAACCGAATTAAGTTGTTTTAACGCATTCTCTAAACGGAAGAAGTCCGTGGCAGAGGTTACATTAAGGACTTTCACTGCTAGCGCTTTTGAAGACTTTCCTGAAACCACAACTGCACTCTTACTTGCATAGTAGTCTGCGATGCCATCCACCATTTCTGCAATAGCATTAGCACCTGATGCAGACCCGCTGCGCGGAGAACGTTGCGCTTCTACAATTCTCGTTGGCGACTGGTCGTAGAGTGTCCAACGAATTTGTTCACCTTGAGCTCGTACAACCAAAACGGCGTCAGCTGGGTAGCGCTGGCTGGCTTGACCAATTGGCTCAATAAAGCCGCCCCAAAGATCAGAGACATTAACACCGGTTACATCATCAAAATCCCCAACCGGGATAGTGATTGGTAGGCCTCTTAGTTTCGCTGCGCTACGAAGTGCTGCAACATTTGAAGATTCAGAATGTTCCCACGCAATGTTACGATCGTAACCCTGTTCTTCAACCATCCAAACTAAAATATTGGCACGATTTGGCGACCAAGATGGCAATTGTGCTTGTGTTAAAAGAGAGCTGATTTGGTCGTTGTTAAACAACATTTTTAAGCTCGCTTTTCCATCAACCTGTCCATAGCTCAGTTGAGAAATGTAACGCGCACTTGAGCTAAGTGCCTTTTTAATCACTGGATTGCTTAAAGAGGATTGAGAACCGGTCGCTCGAATAATCACATCCTGCATACCTTGTTGACGAGCCAAAGACTCACCGTCGTTCTGCTCACTGTCGATAACCACTTCGGCACGATAGATATCCACCTGAGTTAATGCATATACTGGTAGGGACAACCAACCTATCAGTAAGAGAGCTAAATAGCGCATAGTTTTTATAATCCTCTGAACAAGAACCCGAATAATAAGCAACTATCAAATCTTGAGCAAGGTAAGTACTGAGTAAATTGTCTGTATTATGACCAGCTTTGTTAACTCGGGCCTCAACCAGCGCTTCAGTGCTATTTTTTATAATAAACTCATTGCTTATTAAGCTATCTCAACAAGTTAGGCTGTCCATTTTTCATCTTCACGCAAGACACGTAAAAGAGGACAATTTGCAAGCAAGCAACTCTCAAAAGTGCTATTTATGGGAAAAATTCAATCGAAAGTTTGATCTATGCAACATTGCAAACGATTGCAGGATGATAGTATTCGCCGGATTTGTCTGCGTATCTTGAAAATAGGGAATTATTATGAAAAACGCGTTACAAGGCGCTCAAATGCTCTTTGTCGCTTTTGGTGCTTTGGTGCTTGTGCCGCTCCTAACTGGCCTTGATCCAAACGTAGCCCTCTTTGGTGCCGGTGTCGGTACTCTCCTCTTCCAGTTAATGACTAAACGTTCTGTTCCCATCTTCCTTGCCTCTTCTTTTGCGTTTATTGCTCCTATTATGTTCGGTATCCAAACTTGGGGTATCGGTGCAACGATGGGCGGCTTGATGGCAGCGGGCTTAGTTTATGTGGCTCTAGGGGCTATGATCAAAGTGCGCGGTGTTGGATTTATCCATAAAATTCTCCCGCCCGTTGTCGTTGGCCCTGTGATCATGGTTATCGGCCTTGGCCTTGCCCCAACAGCAGTGAACATGGCGGTAGGTAAAACTGGTGATGGAGCTGCACAGCTAGTTAATGGTGATGCTGCGATCATTATCTCGGCGGTCTCACTGCTCACAACCATTGTACTCAGCGTTTTTGCAAAAGGCTTTTTGAAGCTCGTTCCTATTGTTGGTGGTATTCTTGCTGGTTACTCTGTTTCTCTATTCTACGGGGTGGTTGATTTCACTCCCGTAGAGCAAGCGGCTTGGCTAGCCATGCCAAACTTCACCGCGCCAGAGTTCAATATCAACGCAATTTTGTTCATGATTCCTGTCGCTATCGCACCTGCGGTTGAGCACGTAGGTGACATGCTTGCAATCTCAAACGTTACAGGTAAAAACTACCTGAAAAAACCAGGCCTTCACCGCACAATCGCAGGTGACGGGGTGGCAACTATCGCAGCTTCGATGGTGGGTGCTCCACCAAACACCACTTACAGTGAAGTAACAGGAGCGGTAATGCTAACCAAAGCATTTAACCCTGTGATCATGACTTGGGCAGCAATCACCGCAATCGTACTTGCATTGGTAGGTAAGCTAGGTGCGGTTCTTCAAACGATTCCAGTTCCTGTTATGGGCGGCATCATGATTCTGCTGTTCGGCTCCATCGCAACGGTAGGCCTCAACACACTGATCAAGAATAACGTTGATTTACATAAGTCTCGTAACCTAGTGATTGTTGCCGTAACACTTGTGTTTGGCATTGGTGGTATGGCTTTCGGTATTGGTGAGTTCAGTCTACAAGGTGTGAGCCTATGCGGTATCGTGGCAATTATTCTTAACCTTGTGCTACCAAACGATTTAGGTGAAAACCACGTTGTGGATAACGCACAAATGGAAGAAGAAAGCGCGAAATAGTTCGTTTGCGCCGCTTTATTAGTTGGCGTGTCTTACTCTTCTCCTCTTGTAGATACAAAAAAGGCTTGGTTTTCACCAAGCCTTTTTCTGTTCAGTCATAGTAATACATCAAAGAATTACTTAGTACCGAAGATCTTATCACCTGCATCGCCTAGACCCGGAACGATGTAGCCTTTGTCATTAAGCTTCTCATCGATTGCCGCAGTGTATAGCTCAACATCTGGGTGTGCTTTTTCTAGCGCTTCAATACCTTCTGGTGCAGCAACAAGTACCAGCACTTTGATTTGGTTACAACCTTTCTCTTTTAGGAGATCGATAGTAGCAATCATAGAACCACCTGTTGCAAGCATTGGGTCAACAACAAGCGCAATACGCTCCTCGATGTTTGAAGCAAGCTTGTTGAAGTAAGGAACTGGCTCAAGCGTTTCTTCATCACGGTAAATACCCACAACACTGATACGTGCGCTTGGCATGTGCTCAAGAACTCCATCCATCATGCCTAGACCTGCACGTAGGATTGGCACTACGGTTACTTTTTTACCTTTAATCTGGTCTACTTCTACCGGACCGTTCCAACCATCAATGGTCACTTTTTCTGTTTCAAAGTCTGACGTTGCTTCGTAAGTAAGTAGGCTACCGACCTCAGTCGCTAACTCACGAAAACGTTTTGTGCTGATGTCACCTTCTCTCATTAGACCAATTTTATGTTTTACTAGAGGGTGCTTTACTTCAACAACTTTCATGTCCATCTCCGGCTATAGTTGGCAATATTTAAACAAACCTTCAGATTATACATGATTTTCACAGGGATATCAGGATAAATCACTAAAGAAAAAAACAGACGCAAACGTTTGCTATCTATGTTTAAGCACTGTTAGAATAGCGCCGTTTTCATATCCAACTTAATACCGAGGACTTCCCTGTGAGTGGTAACAACTCTTCTCTTAGCTATAAAGACGCTGGTGTAGATATTGATGCAGGCAACGCGCTTGTGGATCGTATTAAGGGTGCGGTAAAACGTACTCGTCGCCCTGAAGTTATGGGTGGTATCGGTGGTTTTGGCGCGCTATGCGAATTGCCAACTAAATACAAACAACCTGTACTGGTTTCTGGTACTGATGGCGTTGGCACAAAACTTCGCCTAGCACTGGATATGAACAAGCACGACACGATCGGCATCGACCTAGTGGCAATGTGTGTAAATGATCTTATCGTGCAAGGCGCAGAGCCACTGTTTTTCCTAGATTACTATGCAACAGGCAAACTAGACGTTGATACCGCAGCGGATGTTGTTTCAGGTATCGCTGAAGGGTGTGTTCAAGCAGGTTGTGCCCTAATTGGTGGCGAAACTGCGGAGATGCCGGGCATGTATGAAGGCGAAGACTACGACGTAGCTGGTTTCTGTGTTGGCGTAGTAGAAAAAGAAGACGTGATTGACGGCACGAAAGTCGCTGCTGGTGATGCACTTATCGCTGTTGGCTCAAGCGGCCCACACTCAAACGGTTACTCCCTTATCCGTAAGATCCTAGAAGTATCTGGTGCAGATAAGAGCGAAGAGCTAGCAGGCCGCACTATTGGTGAGCACCTACTAGAACCAACAAAAATTTACATCAAGTCAGCACTTAAGATGATTGAGAAACACGACATCCATGCGATTTCTCATATCACTGGTGGTGGTTTCTGGGAAAACATCCCACGCGTACTGCCTGAAGGCACGAAAGCAGTTATCGATGGTAACAGTTGGGAATGGCCAGTTATCTTCAAGTGGCTACAAGAGAAAGGCAACGTCGACACACACGAAATGTACCGCACATTCAACTGTGGTGTAGGTCTAATCGTCGCACTACCGAAAGACCAGGCAGACGCAGCAGTTGCTCTTCTTAAAGAAGAAGGCGAAAACGCGTGGGTGATTGGTCAAATCGCACAAGCAGACGCGAACGAAGAGCAAGTTGAAATCCAATAATTTGCAAATCGAGCTCAAAAGATAAGAAGAATGAGGACACTAGATGACTAGGTCCTCATTTTGCTATCTAGAACACTAAAAACCATTCTATTAGTAGGTAGTTTAGAAGCTACATAACTCCAACCTACAATACCAAGGCGCTCTCGACATCATGAAAAACCATACCCTAAAAAACTTTGTGGTCCTCATCTCGGGTAACGGAAGTAACCTGCAAGCTATCTTGGAAGCTTGCGAAGACAGCATGCCAAACGCACGAGTGGCAGCCGTGTTCTCTAACAAAGCAGATGCTTTTGGTTTAGAACGTGCAAAAAAGTTTGATGTAGACGGTCACTTTGTCGACCCTAAAGCATTCAGCTCGCGTGAAAGCTTTGATGCAGAGCTAATGAGTCAAATAGATGAATACCAACCAGACGTGATTATTCTTGCTGGTTACATGCGCATTCTGAGCAGCGCATTTGTTTCTCATTACATGGGTAAGATGATCAATATCCACCCTTCTCTTCTACCAAAATATCCTGGGCTACACACACACCAGAGAGCAATTGATGCTGGCGATAAAGAACATGGTACGAGTGTGCACTTTGTAACGGAAGAGCTTGATGGTGGCCCTGTCATACTGCAAGCAAAAGTTCCTGTGTTCGAAGACGATGATGCTAGTGTACTTGCGGCACGTGTTCAGGCGCAGGAGCACCGAATCTACCCTATGGTGGCTAAGTGGCTGGTAGACGAGCGGTTGATCATGAAGGATGGTAAAGCCTATTTAGATGGCGCAGAGCTTGGCGTACATGGGTACGCCTCAGATGAGTAGCCCTGAATAATAAACTCCAGGCACAAAAGAGCAGCCTGAGGGCTGCTCTTGGTTGTTTTAATACTTATAAACTTGATTCAAGAAAACCATGGTGAGACTAGAAACCTAAAACCCAACATTCTAAAAAATCCCATAACCACTTGAGTAACATAACACTCGGAAAGTAGATTCTGAATCTGGTTCGTTCTTCACCGTTCAGACTGACGAGGTGTTTTATGAGAAATTTCTATCAGTTACGTCTTTACAGCAAGCCTTAGCGAGACTAGGACTCTACTACCAGCACTCTAGAAAGTAAGAATGCTCATCCGTATCCGCCCTCGGTTTAAAACGCATAAAAATAAAGCTCGCGATTAAGCGAGCTTTATTTTTATATTCAGAGTAAGAGACCATCACTCTAACGGTTCGGTTGGCGCTTGATTGCCCGGCTTAGCCGCCGCAAACGGCACATTTACCAGTTCAGAGGCATTATTTTTGACTAGTTCACCTAGGTGAAACAAGCCGTATTCGCCAGGTTTCATACGCTGCCAAGCTTCGTTGCCCGTCAAAGGTTGAGTTGCGATCACAGAAACGATGTCATGTGGCGTGGTTTCTTCTTGGAAGTTAATTTCCACATCTTCATCAAGCAAAGCAGCTTTTCCAAACGGTGCGCGTCTTGTGATCCAATACAAATGATTGGTGCAATACGTCATTACATACTCACCATCACTCAGAAGCATGTTAAATACACCCTTCTCTCTTAGCTCATCACAACATTTAGCAACATATAAGAATACCGACTCCATATCCTTTGGTGGCTCAGGATATCGATCTTCCATTTGCTTCAATAACCAGCAAAATGCCAGTTCACTATCTGTTTCACCGACAGGTCGATGTCGACCTGTATGCAAGTCTTGATAGCCAGAGAGCTGACCGTTATGCGCAAACGTCCAATACCTACCCCACAGCTCACGTGTAAAGGGATGAGTATTTTCTAAATTAACACCACCACGATTCGCCTGTCGGATATGACTAACGACCGCACGACTTTTGATGGGATAATTTTGTACCAACTCTGCTATTTTAGACTCACAACTTGGCTTGGGATCTTTGAAGGTTCTAAAGCCCTTCCCTTCGTAGAAGGTGATCCCCCATCCGTCACGGTGTGGGCCGGTTCGACCTCCACGCTGCATGAGCCCAGTAAAACTGAAACAAATATCCGTTGGAACATTAGCGCTCATACCGAGCAATTCACACATGGTTTAAAAAACTCCCTAACAACACAGCTCGAAACGGTGGCCGTAAACGATTATTCCATCTCTTTTTCGATCAACTGAATGATGATATGAATAATCTTAATATGAATTTCCTGAATGCGGTCTGCATAACCAAAGTGTGGCACGCGGATTTCAATATCTGCAAGGCCTGCCATTTTGCCGCCATCTTTACCTGTTAGCGCAATCGTCTTCATGCCTTTCGCTTGTGCTGCTTCAATCGCTTTCAGGATGTTACCTGAGTTACCTGAAGTCGACAGACCAAACAGTACGTCACCTTTTCGACCAACCGCTTCTACATAACGTGAAAACACGAAGTCATAACCAAAGTCATTACTCACACAAGAAAGGTGGCTTGGATCTGAAATAGCAATACCAGCATAGCCAGGACGATTTTCTCGGTAACGGCCTGTTAGCTCTTCGGCAAAGTGCATTGAATCACAGTGAGAACCACCGTTACCACATGACAATACTTTACCATCTTGCTTGAATGAGTCAGCAATCATTTTCGCCGCTGCTTCGATTTGCGCAATGTTATGGTCATCGCTTAAAAATTTGTTGAGCACTTCAGCAGCTTCGTTTAATTCACTTCTAATCAGATCATGGTACATAAGACGTTCTCTTTATTATTTCGGCTTCAGTCAGCTCTTGACTCACTGAGCAAATTGTTCTGATACCAATTTGGTATCGGACATTTCATAAACCTGAACTCGGGTTTGATTACTCTGAGTTTACCCACAAACGAGAATTAGTGTCGATAGTGAACCAACAGATTTAGATTAGTGATGGTAATAAACTTGTCAACTTGCTCATGAAACCATCACTCAAATCTCAACTTTAGAATTTTAACTCTACTTAGATCACTTTTTATCCAATCTTATGTTTTACATTTCCTTAATATTTTGATTACACTTAAACCAACTGGTTAGACCTCTTACCTAACATACAGACGTACAAAACTTATAAAGTCTGAAAAGGAAAATACATATGGACATCTTGCTCTCAATCATCACGATGGCGATCGTGCTAGGCATTACGCTCTACCACCGCATGTCTCTCGTGAAATCTATTAGCTTACTCACCGCAGCCATGCTGGCTCTTACAGTAGCTGGTACTGTCGGCGTTATTGGTTGGGCTATTTACGTTCTCGCCGCAGCTGTGCTCGCGGTTCCTGGCGTACGTCAGTCTTTAATTAGCCGCAAAGCGTTAGTGCTTTTCAAGAAAGTGCTGCCAGCTATGTCTCAAACCGAAAAAGAAGCGTTAGACGCAGGTACCGTCTGGTGGGAAGCCGAACTATTTAAAGGCAAACCAGAGTGGCAAAAGCTACACGCAATTCAAGCACCTAAGTTAAGTGCGGAAGAACAAGCCTTTTTAGACGGCCCTGTGAATGAAGTGTGCGCCATGGTGAGTGATTTCCAAGTGACCCATGAACTCGCGGACTTACCGCCAGAAGTTTGGCAATACCTGAAAGATCATAAGTTCTTCGCCATGATCATTAAGAAAAAGTACGGTGGTCTGGAATTCTCAGCATACGCGCAATCTTTGGTGCTACAAAAATTAACGGGTGTTTCTGGCGTTCTATCGTCTACCGTTGGTGTTCCTAACTCTTTGGGCCCAGGTGAGCTACTGCAACACTACGGTACTGAAGATCAAAAAAATCATTACTTACCGCGTCTAGCTGAAGGTAAGGAAATCCCTTGTTTCGCCCTAACAAGTCCAGAAGCGGGTTCTGACGCTGGATCTATTCCAGATTACGGTGTGGTCTGTAAAGGCGAATGGGAAGGAAAAGAAGTACTGGGTATGCGCCTGACTTGGAACAAGCGCTACATCACCCTAGCGCCAGTCGCAACGGTACTAGGCTTAGCATTTAAACTTCGCGATCCTGAAGGTTTGCTAGGCGACAAAGAAGATCTTGGCATCACTTGTGCGCTTATCCCAACTGATGTCAAAGGTGTTGAGATTGGTAACCGACACTTCCCACTCAATGTACCATTCCAAAATGGCCCAACGCGCGGTAAAGACATCTTTGTTCCTATCGATTTCATTATCGGTGGCGAAAAAATGGCGGGCCAAGGTTGGCGTATGCTGGTTGAGTGTCTGTCGGTTGGACGTGGTATCACGCTACCTTCAAACTCAACAGGTGGCATCAAAACTGCGGCAATGGCAACCGGTGCTTACTCACGTATTCGTCGTCAGTTCAAACAGCCTATCGGCCATATGGAAGGGGTTGAAGAACCATTAGCACGCTTGGGTGGTAATGCTTACGTGATGGATGCAGCAAGCAACTTAACCGTTGCGGGTATCGACTTAGGTGAAAAGCCTTCAGTAATCTCAGCTATCGTGAAGTATCACTGTACGCACCGCGGCCAGCAAAGCATCATCGATGCAATGGACATCGTAGGCGGTAAAGGTATCTGTATGGGACCTTCTAACTTCCTAGCTCGTGGTTACCAAGGTGCGCCAATCGCAGTAACGGTTGAGGGTGCTAACATTCTAACACGCTCAATGATCATCTTTGGCCAAGGCGCAATCCGTTGCCATCCGTACGTTCTTGAAGAAATGAACGCGGCGTATTCTGAAGCAAGTAATGCTGTCGAGAAGTTTGATAAAGCGCTTGCTGGTCACGTGAGCTTTACAATGAGTAACCTAGTGCGCAGTATCTGGTTTGGTTTGAGCGACGGTCTGGGCTCTTCATCACCAACCAAAGATGCAACCAAGCGTTACTACCAACAATTGAACCGTTACAGTGCAAACCTTGCTCTGCTATCGGATATCTCAATGGCAGTGCTAGGTGGCTCTTTGAAGCGTAAAGAGCGTCTATCAGCGCGTCTTGGTGACATTCTAAGCCAGCTATATTTAAGCTCTGCGACGTTGAAACGTTTTGAGCAAGATGGCCGCCCAGTCGAAGATTTACCATTAGTACACTGGGGTTTACAAGACAGTTTGAAACAAGCGGAAGTGGCGGTAGACGAATTCTTAGCAAACTTCCCGAACAAAGTGATTGGTAGTGCACTGCGCGTGTTAATCATGCCATTCGGTCGTGTACGCAAAGCGCCAAGCGATAAACTAGACAGTAAAGTGGCGCGCATTCTACAAACGCCAAGTGCAACGCGCTCACGCATTGGTCGCGGTCAATACCTTGAACCAACCGAGCACAACGCAGCAGGTAAGATTGAGCTTGCGCTGTCAGTCATTCTTCAAGCTGAACCTGTGTTTGACAAAGTATGTAAAGCGCAAGGTAAGCGTCGCCCATTCTTACGTTTGGATATGATTGCTCAGGAAGGGCTAGAGCAAGGCTTTATCACGCAAGAAGAAGCCGATCTACTCAGAGAAGCGGAACAGCATCGTCTAGATACAATCAATGTTGACGACTTCGAGCCGGAACTGCTTGCCGCAAAGCCGCTATACCCTCAGATGGATAGTGTCGCGTAACTCTAGAATCTGAGACCACAAACGGGAGTATCAGCTCCCGTTTTTTATTGCTTCCAGAATCGGATTCATAACACCTCACACTACAAAGCCCCCCTGCGCAATAAAATCCTCGCACTCCAATCTTTCCCCCGATTTCCAGTGATAACTAACTCACAGACGTTCCAACTAAGCGGTGTATACTTTAAGTAACTCACTCACATATATGGTAAATCCGTTGGCTAAAATATTACTCGCACAGTGGTTCCCAGGGCTTGTTCAGCTTAAGCATTATCAAAAAGAATGGTTTGTTAACGACTTTAGAGCCGCCTTTTCTGTTGTCGCGGTTGCACTGCCAGTTGCCATAGCTTACGCACAATTAACTGGTGTATCCGCAATTGTCGGTCTGTATTCGTGTGTACTGCCAATGTTGGTTTACGCCATGATGGGCACATCTCGACAACTCATTGTCGGACCCGATGCAGCAACCTGTGCAGTGATTGCTGCTGTTGTGACACCACTTGCCGCAGGTGACCCCACAAAACATTGGCAGTTGGTTATGACCATGACAGCGATGATGGGGATTTGGTGTGTACTGGCAAGTCGTTTCAAGCTAGGGGTATTTGCAGATTTCCTTTCTCGTCCGATTCTTTTGGGTCTACTCAACGGTGTTGCTCTCACAATTATCGTTGGTCAGTTTGCGAAAGTAGTCGGTTTGAAATACGAGCAACGTTATTTACTGGAACGTTTATGGGAAGCTCCACAACGATTAACCGATCTTCATTGGCCTACTGTAACTCTGAGTATCGTGACAGTTGTCGTTTATTTGCTCACCAAACGCTACCGACCAACTTGGCCTGCTGCCATGCTGGCGATCCTCGTAACTACTGCGTCAGTTTGGTTTTTCCATTTACAAGAGATGGGCGTATCGGTTGTCGGACTCACTCAAGGTGGCTTCCCTCAGTTTCAAACACCGGAATTTGAGCTAGGTGAAGTTCGTGAACTAGTAGTCCCGGCGCTCAACCTTGCGATTGTCAGTTTTGTTAGCATGATGCTCACCGCCCGCAGTTTCGCGGCTAAAAACGGTTATGATATTGATGCAAATAAAGAGTTTCAGGCGTTGGGTTTTGCCAACATTGCCTCAGCGTTTTCACAAGGTTTCGCGATAAGCGGCGCTGACTCACGCACAGCCGTTAATGATGCAAATGGTGGTAAATCTCAATTAGTTTCGATTGTCGCTGCAATCACCATTGCCATTATTGCGGTATTTATTTATGAGCCTTTACAGTTCATCCCTATCGCTTCACTTGGTGTTGTATTGATCATTGCGTCCCTATCGCTGCTCGATCTTAAAGCAATTTGGAAATTAAAATCTCGTGACAAAGATGCATTTTATCTGGCCATCATTACTTTTATTTCTGTGTTGATCGTGGGTGTAATACCGGGGATCACTTTGGCGGTATTGCTAGGGCTGTTTCAATTTTTACGTATTGTCATGCGGCCGAGTGATCAGCTACTTGGCTTGGATGAAAAAGGCACCATTCGGACCATCGACGACTCAGGAAAAGCTTCGCCTATTCCTGGAATGGTGATTTACCGCTTTAACTCACCGCTAACTTACTTCAATGCTCCTTACTTTAAACGTAGAGTGTTAGAGCAGGCAGAGCATCACAAAGACGCAAGTTGCGTTGTCATCGACGCCGTGTCGAGCTTTACTCACTTGGATCTTAGTGTGATGGCAACACTGGCAGATATTCACAATACTTTGAAAAAGAGAGGCGTACGCTTAATCCTCGCAGGAAGGAAACGACGTCTTCGTCAATGGTGTGAGCTTACTGGTATCAGCACCAGTGAAGGAGGCATCTTACTGCGAGCTGATATGTACCTTGCCATTAAACTTAGTGGCTGTTACATCAGTGCTGTGGGTGAGGGACAAATTCCTACTGTTCAAAAAGAGCCTGATTTAGAGCAGCCACCCAAACCAATTCCAGAAGTGGCTTAAATACAAATTTAATATAGAAAACAGGAAATTAAACTCCTGTTTTCTAGTGCTTATCTTCACAGCTGAATACGTGTTACGCCTTTGGCTTAAACTTTTTTGTCATCCCTTGGCTTTTAGGAGCCACCAGCCTATAACCAAGCTTTTCGTAAAAGACCGGTTCATCAGCAATCATAGAAACGTAAGAGCCTTCAAGTGCAACAGATGAAAGATAACCGTCGATGTATTCCATGACTTTTCTACCTAAACCGTTGCCTTGATAATCAGAATCAACGGCAACGTCGACAATTTCGAAGTTACACGCCCCGTCACCAACAACCCGACCCATTGCAATGAGCTTTCCTTCATCCCGAACAGATACGCCATATAACGAATTGGGTAGGCCAATTTCAGCAGCTTTCAACGATTTAGGTGATAGCCCGGCTTTTATACGCATATCACAGTATTCTTTCGGGCTTGGCACATGCTCTTCATATCTTATTGTCATTATGTACTACTCCTTTGTATCACCTTGGAGCTTACATAACTAAACTGTATAAATAAACAGTTATACGTTGGAAAGATGTTCCCATTAAGCACACAAAGTATCGGGTCTAGAAAAGAACCCGCCGACAACTCTGACGCCATAATAGATATAAGTTGCTCTGAAGCTAGACGTTCCTTTTTCTAAACATGTTTCTCTCAACAACGTATCCGCATGCTTTCGAGCACTTTGAGGCAACACCTCTTCCCTCATGAGTTGGTAAAGAGCATCATGCACTAAAGAAGCTTTCATAATGTTTTTTGTGTCTAACGCTGGCCCACTCGCTCCATCCCATGCATAGCCCTTTTTAATCGTTAACACGCCTTGTTTGGACAAACTAAGAAAAGGGCTGTCATACGCCTGACTCACTGAAATGTGAGTCTCAATCTTTTCTTCAGAATGGAGAGTGTATTTGTACTTCTGACGCTTTTTGTATTTCATCAGAGACCTCGCGTTTACTTATTCTTATTTATCACGCACAGCTGAATATTTATCCAGAAACCCTAAAAGATCGGCTCTTGTTATTATGGCGTACTACCTATTACAAAGCCCAAATCAATATAAATAGAACTCCATGCAATCAATAAAGCCAGAACCCCTGACTTTATTGACCAAAATTCAACCAACAATCCTTATTCTGAAGGAAGTCTACTCAATTTTTTATGGATATCTTCTACAAAATTGACTTGTTCACTTGGAGAAACCTCTAGAACATAATGAAAAAACGGACTTGTATGCTCAGTAATTTTATACTCTTCACTTAACAGCTTAATTACTTGTTCATGATTAAATCGTGCGGAGACTAAGCCACTCTCGGTTTCTTGAGTTATAACTATATAGTGAGCGGTTGGAAAAACCGTAAACCTTCCTTCGACAGGAAACCAAGGAGCAAAAGAAATAATCTCGTCATCAATTATGTATGCTTGAGGTTTACTGACATAGGTGTAAGGGTACTTTTCATCTAAATAGGGTCTTGCTGTATCAAACAAGCCATCATAATAAGTTGGTATTTCTACTTTTTGGATTTTACTTAAGGGATCGAAAGTGAAGGTATCAAGTGATTTTAAATTATTACTTCCCGAATCTGGATTATTAACACCATTATCAATAGAAGAACAACCTACAATTATCACTGCACAAAAAAAAGCTAAAATTTTATTCATTATTTCTTTATCTTTAATTGATTGTTTTGAAAGTTAGTCACATTAAAAATGCAACCAATTTAGAAAGTAAAAATGATATATTATTTATATAAAATCCCAAACATATATTTGAATACAGTAAACTTAAATATTCATAATTTATCCATTTTTCTTCTTCCAACTTGGTAACTTGATAAAAAAACGGAGCCGATTGGCTCCGTTTCTCGCTTTATGTGTTACTACTATTTCTTTGGTACTTCTAATTGCATCTCTGGCATGGCATCGCGCTTCGCTTTAATTTTGAGCCAGACTATCCATGCAATGATCACAATCAGCAGCATTATCAAATTACCCACCGCGATAATAATCATGCTGCGCTTACGCTCAGCCTCTCGCTCAGCGATAATTTGCTTTTCCATTTCAATACGGCGCTGTTCGGCTAATTCAGCTTCTTTTGCAATTCGAGCAGCTTCTAGATCAACTTCATCAACAACACTGAAGGTTTGCTCTGGGATAGGAAACACCAACGAGCGCTGAGTTGCAAAATCAGTGGCAAAGATCTCGCCGCGCCATGCGTACTTACCAAGCTCAGCATCGTTATTGAGGTTCAACGTAACTCTCATTCCATCTTTAGAGACCTGTCCTTGGCTGTAACTAATGAAACCATCGGGAGCGTCCTTTTTCACTGTGACTGCAATAGAGCCTGGTGCAATCATACCTTGCTCGCCACTCACCACTAATTGGTGTGGCTTATCGGGATTACGAGCCTGAATAAAAGTACGAGAGATTGGGTTCGGATAAACCAAGATGACTTGCTCTTGCGCTCGTAAGAATACGCCATTGCCAGACGTGATGCGCGCACGGTACTTACCAGGCTCAACGTCTATTGGGAGCTGAACCGTGAACACTCCATCCCCTGCTTTTTCATCCAAGCCTCGGCCGTCATCAGAAAACTCACCCACAACCATCGGCACTGGACGTGCTTCTTTGATCAGCTCATCTTCATTTTCGACAAACTTGGTAAATGTCACGCGCAGATTCACGCGATCAAGGAAGTCGCGCAGTACAAGAGGTTTGCCGTCGGAGGTCAGGCGAGCTGTAAACTTAAGCGCTTCCCCATTATATAATCGGTCTGGGAACAGATCCGTACTGAGCTTTAGGTGAGAAATTAAGCGGATGTTATTTTTAGGCGTAACTTTCCCCACAGCCTGCCATGGACCTGGCATAGGGTTATCAACGGAAATAATATCGAGTGAGGCTTCTTGATACCAACGTACATTGTCGTAAGAGCCCCAAGCATAGTATTTTTTACCGTCAGGACGGACTAAAACAACTGGCTGAGAACTTTGCTCACGATAAACCAAAAACGTGATCTGCTCGATGGTTGGATCAACTCGAAAGCGATTGTCTAACAAAGACATTGTAGATTCACTCGCAGCACTCGAGAGACTACTCCATATCGCTAAAAACGCGACCAACAAAGCCCTCAACATAGCTTCTCCTATTGATGCCAAATACAGTTGTTCACCAACTCTAATCTTTTTTGGTGAGCTTCTAGTTCATCGGCACTTGCGCGCAAAACCTTTAGCGCTTTTCTTCCTTCAATACGACGAATGGTTTCTACCCCACCCTCTTGTTTATTCGCGTTAAATTCTAGACTCGTTTGACCACCCGTCATAAAGAGGTAAACGTCGGCTAGAATCTCCGCATCGAGCAAAGCTCCGTGGAGTGTACGGTGCGAGTTATCAATACCGTAACGTTCACATAAGATATCAAGGTTGTTTCGCTTACCAGGGAAGATTTTCTTCGCCATAGCAAGGGTATCGGTCACCTTGCAGTAGTCGTCCGTTTTGCCGATGTTAGGATCGAGCATGCCAAACTCGTAATCCATAAAGCCGGTATCGAAGGGCGCGTTGTGGGCAACAAGTTCTGCGCCTTTAATAAACTCAAGAAACTCTTGGTGCACGCTCGCGTATTCCGGTTTATCAACCAAGAATTCATCCGTAATACCGTGAACTTCAACCGCTTCTGGTTGGATTTCACGATCGGGTTTTAAATAAACGTGGAAGTGACGACCAGTCAGCTTACGGTTGATGATCTCCACGGCACCGATTTCAATAATGCGGTGTCCCATGTAGTGAGGACCACCCTCGCGGTTCATACCTGTGGTTTCGGTATCGAGAACGACAATGCGGTTATATTCAGAATTGCTGCTGGTATTCATAAGGTTATGTATGTCAGACTATGCTTTATTAAATGTTTCGGCTAATAGTACCAAAAAATATGACCAAACACGTTGAGATTTTCACTGACGGTTCTTGTTTAGGTAACCCAGGACCAGGTGGTTACGGCATAGTATTGCGTTACAAAGACGTAGAAAAGACACTTTCCAAAGGCTATACGTTAACTACCAACAACCGCATGGAAATGTTGGCGGCTGTCGTCGCGCTACAGACGTTAAAACAACCTTGTAAAGTCACTTTAACGACTGACAGCCAATATGTGCGCCAAGGTATTACTCAGTGGATCCATAACTGGAAGAAGCGTGGTTGGAAAACAGCGGATAAAAAACCCGTGAAGAATGCCGATTTATGGCAAGCTCTAGACAAAGAAACCGCACGCCATCAAGTTGAATGGCATTGGGTAAAAGGCCACGCGGGCCATCGTGAGAACGAAATGTGTGATGAGCTAGCCCGGACTGCTGCAGAAAACCCAACTGAGGAAGATACAGGTTACCAACCCTCTTAGCGAGATTCTTTCCTCATAGTGTTACCCTCTCGATTCATCACCCCAAGTGGTGTGAGCTTTTTCTTCAAGCGCCAATGCGGTTTGATAGGCTTGAGAGGGTATGTCCGTTTCCGCGCGACTATGTAATACAAACTCCCAGCGGGTGATGCCCAATCACCAAGACTATTTTCCAACCATGTCCACATCGTACGGTAACGTTTCATCGGAAACAGCGCATAACGATCACAATGAATCACTTGATAATTAAGTAACCCTAACCAATCTTTGATGCGGTTCGACGTAAACATTCGTCCACTCCAAGGCAAATTATGTTTACGCCATGGAAGCAAACTCGCTAATCCAGTCAAGCTTAATGGGTTGAATCCAGTAATAATTACATAGCCATCATCCATCATCACTCTATCGACTTCACGCAACAAACGGTGTGGATCGCTTGCATAGTCGAGCTGATGAGCGAGTATCACAACATCAAAGCTTTTTTCCAAAAAGGGTAATTCGTAACCATCTGCAATCACATTATGCAACGGGTTCTGGATATCTACGTTGACTTGGTGTTGAATGTTACAATTACAGCTGGTTAGCTCACAGCTCAACCCGCCCAGTTTGAGCATATGGTAGCCGAAGAGTTTCGGGCACCATTCATCAAGTCGGGTCTGGATTGACTCAAGCACCCACGGACCGTTGTTCATTGCTGACCAAGTCGACGGGTGTGGTATAGTTTTGTTGCTGAGTGCTGGTTTCATTAACCACCTGACTAAAATGGGTGACGGAGAACGAATCGTGTTAGAGATCAAAAGCATACCCGCATTTAATGATAATTACATCTGGCTGATACAAAATAGCGATAAGCGCTGCGCAGTCGTTGATCCGGGCGATGCGAAGCCAGTATTAGAATTTCTGCAGGCTAACGAATTAACTTTAGAAGCGATTTTAATTACGCACCACCACAACGATCACATTGGTGGCGTTCCAGACTTAGTGCGTGCATTTCCTGACGTCGCCGTTGTGGGCCCAAAATCAGAGCCAATTCCAACCCTAACGACACCAATGGAAGAAGGCGACAAGCTGGAGTTGTTTGGTGAGATTTTCTTAGTACTTGGGTTACCCGGCCATACTTTGGGCCATATCGGTTACGTTGGGGACGGAAAACTGTTTTGCGGTGATGTGCTCTTTTCTGCTGGCTGCGGTCGTATTTTTGAAGGTACGCCTGAGCAAATGTTTGAATCACTGAGCAAACTAACGTCTCTACCAGAAGAAACTCAAGTCTTCTGCGCGCATGAATACACCGCGAGTAACGTGGCGTTTGCTCTAGCGGTTGAACCTGACAATGAGCAACTTCGCCAATATCGCGACGATGTAAACCGACTGCGAGCACTCAACATTCCGACACTTCCAACAACAATACGCAAAGAAAAGTGGATTAATCCGTTCTTGCGAACCTCTAACCCTGACGTGGTTCAATCTGTTGCTAGTCGCATTAAAAATAGCGATCCATGCTCGGTTTTTACTGCTTTACGCGAGTGGAAGAACGAATTTTAACCATTTTCTGCTTGTAAGTTTGCAAGACCCCAGTATTATCAGGGACTGATTTTTCGAGAAGCGCCACTGGCGCTTCTCTTACGTTTGGGGTTGATATAAATCTATTTGAATTTCTCCCCATTGCATAATTAGATAGAAGCTCTTTGCCTCTATAAATTAGTTAGTGTTTAAAAGATGTCTATTATCTTGCGACTGCCACGCACATTACGTTGCGCGACAGGCAGGTGAAGATAAACAGGCCCTAAATAGGCTGAATCCATGCGTTTGAAGTATACTTGGGCGTTGGCGTTGTTATTATCTGGCTGTCAATTGACTCAGTCAGATTCAACGTCTTCTACACCAGAAACCAATAAATCTGAGCAGACTGCAAAGCAAAATGCAGTAAAAGCTCAACCGGGCAATAAATCGTCACTAGCAAAAAAATCCGCTAACGACGCGCCTAAAGTTCTCTCCCCCCAAGAACAAGAAGATGTGTGGCAACGTATCGCCATGCAGCTGGACATGGATATCCCAAACCACAAGAAAGTGGACTACTACCGTACGTGGTATTTAAAGCACCCAAATCACCTTTACACGGTATCTAAGCGTGCGACTCCTTTTCTATACATGATCACAAAACGTATCGAAGAGCGCGGACTCCCAATGGAGCTTGCATTACTTCCTGTAGTGGAAAGTTCATTCGATGCCTTTGCCTACTCACATGGTAGCGCGGCTGGGTTGTGGCAATTTGTCCCAGGCACCGGAAAAATGATGGGATTAGAGCAAAACTACTGGTATGACGGTCGCAGAGATGTGGCAGCAGCAACGGATGCAGCGCTGGACTACCTAGTACAACTAAACGAGCGTTTTGATGGTAACTGGGAACATGCAATCGCCGCTTATAACAGCGGTGGAGGCCGAGTTTCTAGCGCAATTCGTAAGAATAAAAAGCTCGGTAAACCTATCGATTTCTTCTCATTAGACTTACCAAAAGAGACCAGCAGTTACGTTCCTAAGCTATTGGCCTTGGCTGACGTTATCGCAAACCAAGACAAGTACGGACTTAATATTCCTGCAATTCCAAACAAGCCTGTTCTAACGCTTGTTGATCCAGAAGAGCAGTTAGATCTGGCTATTGCCGCAGATTATGCCGGCATTAGCGTAAAAGAGTTGCAGAGTTACAACCCAGCATACAACCAGTGGTCGACAGCGCCTGAGGGGCCGCACCAACTTTTGATTCCCGTAGAGAAAAAAGAGACTTTTCTCACCAAGGTGGAGAAAAATCGCGGTAAAGGGATGAAGGTCGCTCGCTACAAGGTGAAATCTGGTGACTCTTTAAGCGTGCTAGCTAATAAATACGGCACAACCACGAAAGTCATTCGACGTGCCAACGGCCTATCGAATAACAACATTCGTATTGGTCAATACCTATTGATTCCGACATCAACAAAAGACGATGCAAAATATGCATTAACGGCACAAAACCGATTAAACAAGACTCAATCTCGTGCTCGTGGTCAACTCAAGCTCACCCATGTCGTTCAGTCTGGAGAAAGTTTGTGGTCAATCGCACGTAACAATAAAGTGTCGTATAAATCGTTAGCTAAATGGAATGGTATGGGCCCTAAAGATCCATTGCGTGTGGGTCAAAAGCTAGTGATTTGGAAAGACTCAGACAAAGGTTCTGTGATCCGTACCGTTTTCTACAACGTTCGCTCTGGCGACACCATTAGCGGCATTGCAAGCAAGTTCAAAGTAAAAACGAACGACATCGTGAAATGGAACTCGCTACACAAGAAAAAATACTTACAACCAGGTCAAAAGCTTAAGTTGTACGTTGACGTAACGAAGGTAAGTGTATGAACCCATCAAGCAATCCACTTGTGATGCTGTTGGACATTTTTCGTTCTCCAACATCTTGTTTTCTTGCGCTTTATCAACGCGGTGGATGGGGATGGCAACCGTTCATCTTCCTGATGCTTAGTCCGTTTTTATTCTGGGGTGCTTACTTTTCGAATGTCGATTTCACGTGGCTCAGTGACCAACTTGCTGCGCAATTTCAGCAAATCGACCCGAAGCAGATTGAGCTATTAGAACCAAACACGCTAATGGCAAGCGCGATCATCAATGATGTATTCAACCGCTTTGCCACCTTACTATTGCTCGCGCTTTGGTTCTTTCTTGCAACAAAGGCAAGCAAACAACAATACGGTTACTGGAAATGGTTTGCCGCATCGTGTGCTATCTTATTCCCAGCAGTATTGGGCGATGTAGCAAGCTACGCGAGCTTGCTACTCAAGCATGGTCAGGTAATGACTTACGCTGCCGATTTAAATAGCCTCAATGGTCTATTAAAGCTGCCTCTTACTAACGAATGGTCTCATTTCGCTAGCTCGTTACCTTTGCTTCTGCCTTGGTACATTGTGCTCGGCTACGGCGTTGTACTGACGTGGACGGAGTTTGAACGTGGCCAAGCTTTGGTGATAGCAAGCCTGCCATGGGTATTCTTCTACGTTATTTGGGCACTTTATATTGTGGTAACCTAAGCTAGTTATTTAACGTAAATGACAATAACAATGGGTTATGATCGGAAGCGTCGCTCTGCGGCGCTTTTGCGTACTTAAGCGTCAGACCTCGGTAAAACACATGGTCCAGTGGTAACCCTGTTATAAATTGGACTCGATGATCCGGCAAGAACGTCACCTCTTGTAAGTCCGCAGCCTTTAAGGCCTGCCTCATCGCATTAACGCGAGATTCACTCCAGCTATTGAAGTCTCCAGCAAATAGAATTGGCCCCACATGATGCTTTAAAAGCATTTCAAGCGCCGTTAACTGAGATACATACTCTTTTGTACCCACGGTGAAGTTAATCGCATGTACATTCACCACTGCGAGTTTCTCGCCATTACTCAAGTGATACTGGCTATATAATGCAGACTTAGGTAAGCGAAGCCACGGCTCTTTAGAGGTGTAAGCGCAGGCTTTTTCTGGTTGCCCTTGAGCAATACTAATTACACCGGCACCGCTACCCAGCGCCTTAAAAGCACTCACTTGATTACTAACCCAGCGACCATCCACCAACCACTGTTTAAATGATGGTGTCATGCTGGCTTCTTGCAATAACAGTAACTGCTTATCAGCAGAAAACTCATCGAGTGCACGTTGCCAATTAGCCCGGTTCTGTTTGTAGATATTCCAGACAAGCACATTGATTTTGCCGTCATGATCGAGAGCTTTTGAATCGCTAAATTCGATGCACCTGATATCTTGTGTCAGCTCGGTACCTGTTTGAGTAATAATTTGCGGCTGATCTGGTACGGTGAAAATAACCTGGAAGCCAACCAATACCGCCATTACGAGAAAAGCTAACGCCAGAAAAAAACGCTTAAACATACGACAAACCTGAATGTAGGCACCCGAAATCTAGAACAACCAATCTCGGGTTAAATGATTTCACTAATAAGCAAACAACAAAAAAGGAGCCACTTGGCTCCCTTTTAGCATAATAAATACGAAACAAGTGACAAGAAACCTTAGATCGCGTCTTCGTCTTCTTCACCAGTACGAATACGAACCACACGCTCAATATCAGTGACGAATATTTTACCATCACCAATCTTACCAGTTTGCGCGGTTTCAATGATTGTCTCTACGCATTTATCAGCCACATCTTCCGTTACAACGATTTCGAGCTTCACTTTAGGTAGAAAGTCCACCATGTACTCTGCACCACGGTAAAGCTCGGTGTGACCTTTTTGGCGACCAAAGCCTTTCACTTCAGAGACGGTCATCCCTGTAATGCCAACTTCAGCTAGCGCTTCTCGAACATCATCCAGTTTAAATGGCTTGATAATCGCTTCAATTTTTTTCATGTTCATCCCTTAAGCTTCAATCGATTGCGCTTATTATCGTTTAGCGTTTCGCAACATTCAATGTTTGTCTCTGATCCACCAGCGAAAATCCAGGCTGAGCAAATTAACATAGCGAATATCGTGAGTTGATAAAACCCAATGAGGACTGCTCAATGCCCAATCGTCCAAGCTTTTTCAGACTCGCGTTTACTTCAAACTTGCGTAGTAAGCCGCTAGGTTAGCGATATCTTCATCAGACAACAATGAAGCTTGAGCTTGCATCACAGCAGCAAGCCCACCTGTTCGCTCTTTATTTTTATAAGCTTTAATTGAACTGATAATATATTGCTCATTTTGCCCTTTCAGATTTGGGTAACCCGGAATGACAGCAATACCATCAGCGCCATGACACGCCGCGCATACTCCCGACTTTGCTTGACCTGCTGCAGCATCTCCCGCAGCTAGAGCTTGCCCACTGAACATGGTTAGCGCCACCATTGCGCCCATGATTGTTTTCTTCATTGCTTCACCTAATCAATTATTATTTAAGGATTTTTATATATTATAATCGACATTGTGGCATGAATTTTCATTACCTGCGCCAAATAAGTTCACAATCTTGACCATTAAACGCCTGATCAACGAACAGATCTGCCACAGCAACGACTCGGTCTTGGTACATTAAAATCGGAATTTGACGACGCAGCCAGCTTGGCACATTGTATTCTTGGAATAACTTCTTCAGTTTTCGACTGTGATTACGCGTGGTTGGATGCGCTGATAAACCTTCCGGATTGAAGGTCACGCGAAGCAATTCTGGCTGACTCGGTAGCGCAATCGTTGCGTTACTAGAACTCGTCGTTAAGGTCAGCTCCCCGAGTCCCTCAGGCAGCGACAAAGTCGCATCAACTTGAATCGTACTTTGCCACTTAGTGACATCAGCCGTTTCCGTTACCCAATAGAGACGATTTCGAAAACGGCGCACTTCACCTTGTTTAAGTTGTAGTTTGGGGTTGGCATCTTGCTGAGCTAATGCCACTTCATTCCAGATAAGATTGAGTTGTACCTGAGTCGGCATACTAGTATTAAGCTTAGCTAGCCACATACGAATCAAGCGCGCACGTGCTAATTCACTGTGCTTAGCCAGTTCTTCAATACTCAAACTTAGATCCGTTTGTAAAGCGCGTTCAAACACCGCGCTCAATAGTTCATCCAATAGCGCTTCTTGTTGAGCACATAAGCTTGCACTGCGCTGAACCGCTTGATGGATACTCGGCCAACGACCAGACAATTCAGGAACAACACAATGACGAAGAAAGTTACGATCATAACGGGTATCTTGATTGCTTTCGTCTTCCACCCACTCCAAGCCTAATTTAGTAGCGGCGTCTTCGATGGTCTTCCGCTTGATAGTAAGCAATGGTCGAACTAGAGATCCGCAAGAAAACGGCATACTCTCCGCCATCGAAGATAACCCTTTTGGCCCGCTACCGCGCTTAAGAGCAAGGAGAAAAGTCTCTATTTGATCGTCGGCATGTTGACCAGTCAACAGTATATCGCCTTCTTGAATGTACTTAGTTAAGGCTTGGTAGCGAGCTTCACGAGCAAGAAGTTCAATACTTTCACCATTGTTGATGTCTAAGCTCACTCGCTCGATCGAGCACGATATCCCCACTTGTTGTGCCCAAAGTAAGCATTTATCGGCCCAATTATCGGCATTCGAGCTTAAACCATGGTGCACATACACAGCGTGACACTCTACAGAGTGCGCTTGTTGGTAGCGACTGAGTAATTCGAGTAAAAGACGTGAATCCACCCCTCCGCTAAACGCCAAGACAACCTTAGTGCCTGATTGATAGTAGCGGCCGAGAACTTGAGCAAAATGCAGGTAAAGCGATTCCATAAACGATCCGATAGGTGCAAAAAAGGGCTGGACTCTCATCCAACCCTTTCTATTTTAACTGTTATCAATTGAGATATCAGCTAACGCTTAACAGCAATCACCGAAATTAACAGTAACCGTAGCTCATTAGGCGCTGGTAACGACGTTCGCGTAGCGTCTCTTCATCCAGTTGTTCTAGATCTTCGAGCTGACGAAGTAGTGTCGCTTTCATATTCGCTGCCATTTGAACATGATCGCGATGAGCGCCGCCTAGTGGCTCTTCGATGATTTCGTCGATCAGTTCAAGCTCTTTAAGACGCGGAGCAGTTAGGCCCATTGCCTCTGCCGCTTGTGGCGCTTTGTCTGAATCACGCCATAAGATTGAAGCACAACCCTCAGGAGAAATTACTGAGTACGTAGAGTACTGAAGCATGTTCACGTAGTCGCCTACACCGATTGCTAATGCACCACCAGAACCGCCTTCACCGACAACGTTACAGATTACTGGTACTTTAAGACCAGACATCACTTTTAGGTTTTTCGCGATAGCTTCAGATTGACCACGTTCTTCTGCGCCCACACCTGGGTATGCGCCAGCCGTGTCAATAAATGTGATGATCGGCATGTTGAAACGCTCTGCCATTTCCATCAAGCGTAGAGCCTTACGGTAGCCTTCTGGTTTCGGCATACCAAAGTTACGTTTCACCTTTTCTTTGGTCTCACGACCTTTTTGGTGACCAATGATCATCACAGGGCGGCCTTCAAGGCGAGCCATGCCACCCACAATCGCTTTGTCGTCTGCAAACGCGCGGTCACCCGCTAATTCATCAAACTCCTCAAAAGCGTGTTGGATGTAATCCAGCGTGTAAGGACGTAGTGGGTGACGAGCCAGTTGAGCTGTTTCCCATGCACCTAGGTCACTGAAGGTTTTTTTCTTCAGCTCTAAGCTTTTCTTCTCAAGCTGTTCGATTTCTTTATCCAGGTCAATCGCAGAATCACCACCGTGACGAGAGACATCACGTAATGCTTCAATTTTCGCTTCTAGTTCTGCAATTGGCTTTTCAAATTCAAGAAAGTTTAGGCTCATCTATGAATCCTTGTTTACTCAGCGTCTAACATATTGCGCTGAATTTTTAGTTAAATTCGAGTTCTACCTGGCTTTTGCCAAGCAACTGTTTTAAATCGTCGAGTAATGTATCACTTGGCGTAACTCGCCACTCGGTGCCCAATGTTAACCGCGCTCTGGCGTCGGCACGCTGGTAGTATACATTGACGGGTACGGTTCCGGCTTTGTGCGGTTCTAAAATACGGCTGAACTGCTCAAAAAACTGATCGTTGATCTGATTTGCATCTATCGATACCGACAAACCACGAGCGTATTTCTCGCGCGCACTGCCGAGATCCATAACTTCACGCGCCGACATTTTAAGGCCACCGTTGAAGTCATCAAAGCTGACCTGTCCAGAAACGACCAAAATTCTGTCTTTTTCGAGAAGTTCAGCGTATCGATCCAGTGCATCTGAGAACAACATCACTTCCATGCGACCACTTCGGTCATCCAGTGTCATAATGCCAATTCGTGTACCACGCTTAGTCGTCATTACACGAGCGGCAATAACCAGACCTGCCACCGTGACAGATTGGTCGCGGCGAGTGGGCGTTGCGTCTTTTAGTCGACAACTGGTGTATTTGTTTAGTTCCTTTACGTAGGCGTTAATTGGGTGCCCTGTCAAATATAGACCTAGGGTATCACGCTCGCCCTCTAACCACACTTTTTCTGGCCAAGGCGGAACCTGCGTATACTTATGCTCTACTTCTTCAGGTGCATCCGTTAGCACACCAAACATATCCGTTTGACCAAACGCTTCAGCTTGGTGATGTTGACTTGCTGCTTTTACCGCATCATTGAGTGACGCCATCATCGCCGCGCGGTGTGGGCCTAGTCGATCCAACGCGCCCGCGTAAATCAGCTTCTCTATCACTCGTTTATTGACGCGTTTTAGATCAACTCGAGCACAGAAATCAAATAGGTCTTTAAAGTGACCACCTTTATTTCTCGCCTCAAGAATCGCATCGATAGGACCCTCACCTACCCCTTTTATCGCACCAATACCGTAAACAATTGCGCCATTTTCATCAACATTAAAGCGATATAAGCCAGAGTTGATGTCTGGTGGCAGCACGGTGAGCTTCATACGGAAACACTCATCGACCAAGCCAACGACTTTTTCCGTGTTATCCATATCGGCTGTCATTACCGCAGCCATAAATTCGGCAGGGTAATGTGTTTTCAGCCAAAGAGTCTGATAAGAAACCAATGCATAAGCAGCAGAGTGCGATTTGTTAAAACCATAACCGGCGAACTTCTCTACCAAGTCGAAGATTTTCATCGCCAACTCGCCATCGATACCGTTCTTTATCGCACCTTCTTCAAAGATAGCACGTTGTTTTGCCATCTCTTCTGGCTTTTTCTTACCCATTGCACGACGAAGCATGTCCGCACCACCTAGCGTGTAACCTGCTAAGATCTGCGCAATCTGCATTACCTGCTCTTGGTACAGGATGATGCCGTAGGTTGGATCAAGCGTCTCTTTTAGCGACTCGTGTTGCCACTTTTCATCTGGATAAGAGATCGCTTCTCGACCATGTTTACGGTCGATAAAGTTATCTACCATGCCCGATTGCAAAGGACCCGGACGGAAGAGTGCTACCAATGCGATAATGTCTTCGAAACAGTCTGGCTGAAGTCGTTTGATCAGCTCTTTCATGCCTCGAGATTCAAGCTGGAATACTGCTGTCGTTTCAGAGTTTTGCAACAAACGGAAAGAGGCAGGGTCTTCTAACGGTATGGATTCAATTTGAACCGGTTCTTTCCCTTCTCGCTCTAGGCGTGGGTTAATCAGTCCTAACGCCCAGTCAATAATGGTTAAGGTACGTAAACCCAAGAAGTCAAACTTAACTAGGCCAGCGGTCTCAACATCGTTTTTATCAAATTGAGTAACCGGAAAGTGACCTTCAGCGTCTGCATAAATTGGCGCAAAATCGGTAATTGTTGTAGGTGAAATTACAACACCACCAGCGTGTTTACCGGCGTTTCGCGTACAGCCTTCCAAAATATGACACATGTCGATGAGTTCTTTAACTTCCTCATCGGCCTCATACAATTCAGGTAGTGCAGGTTCAGCTTTAAACGCTTTATCTAGCGTCATGCCTGGATCGGGCGGGATCAGCTTTGAAATACGATCAACAAAACCAAATGGGTGGCCCAATACGCGGCCAACGTCACGGATTACCGCTTTTGCCGCCATGGTACCAAACGTGATGATCTGAGATACCGCGTCGCGACCGTACATTTCCGCAACGTGGTCAATAACCTGGTCACGTTTATCCATACAGAAATCGACGTCGAAATCGGGCATCGAAACACGTTCTGGGTTCAAGAAACGTTCGAACAGCAAGTCATATTCTAGTGGATCCAGATCGGTGATTTTTAGTGCGTAAGCCACCAAAGAACCAGCACCGGAACCACGTCCAGGACCGACAGGAATTCCATTATCTTTTGACCACTGGATGAACTCCATTACGATCAAGAAGTAACCAGGAAATCCCATTTGGTTGATAACATCTAGCTCTATCTGAAGACGTTCATCATATTCAGGTCGGCGACGTTTTCTCTCTTCCTCATCTGGAAATAGGAACTCTAAACGCTCTTCCAACCCCTCTCGGGATTTCATGACTAGGAACTCAGTCTCTTTCATCCCTTCGGTTGGGAAAGCTGGTAGGAAGTACTCACCTAAGCGCACAGTCACGTTACAACGCTTCGCTATCTCGACACTGTTTTCTAACGCTTCAGGAATATCAGCAAACAGCTCACACATTTCTTCTTCTGTACGAAGATATTGCTGCGGACTGTAGTTTTTTGGCCTGCGCGGATCTTCTAATGTGTAACCATCGTGAATCGCTACGCGTATTTCATGAGCATCAAATAGGTCAGGACTCAGGAATACAACTTCATTGGTCGCCACTACTGGCAAGTCTTGCTGCTCTGCCAATTCAACTGCAAAGTGAAGATAAGTTTCTTCATCTGGACGACCGGTACGAAGTAACTCAAGATAAAAGCGATCTGGAAAATGCTGTTTATAAAAATCAACACACCCCTGCACTAGTTGACGGTTGCCTTTCAAAAGGCCGCGACCAATTTCCCCGCTTTTACCGCCGGATAATACAATCAAGCCTTCAGACATTTCAGCCAACCAGGCTTTATCAATCACAGGGTGGTGTTGAACATGTCCACGTAAGTACGCTTTTGATATCAATAACGTCAGGTTCTTATAACCCACATTATCCGCCGCAAGCAAAGTCACTTGAGTCAGCTCTTCACCAAACTCGTCCGACTGCATTTTAAAGTCAGCACCAATGATCGGTTTAACACCACTGCCATGTGCTGTACCGTAAAACTTCACCAAACCACATAGGTTGGTAAAGTCGGTCAACGCCATTGCGGGCATACCGAGCTCAGCAACTTTCTTCACGATTGGCGGAACTTTGTTGAGGCCATCCACCATCGAGAAGTCACTATGAACACGCAGGTGGATGAATTTGGGATCTGACATTAACAGGTACCGTGTAACTCTATTTTGTTGGGGATTCTAACCTAAAGAGGTTGGGTTTATAACACCAATTAGATCGTTTGATTATTCTATGCCTAACGCTTTTTTTACTGGCTTGAAACTCTTGCGGTGTTCACTGATCACTCCGTGTTGCTCAATCGCTTCAAAGTGCGCTTTAGTTGGGTAACCTTTGTGCTTCGCGAAGCCAAATTGTGGATGAAGTTTATCCAACTCTTCCATCTCTTGGTCACGCACGACTTTGGCAATAATTGAAGCCGCACTGATTTCGGCAACACGTAGATCGCCTTTTACTACAGCTTGAGCATCCATTGGCAGCTCCGGACAACGGTTACCATCAATCAACACCAAATCAGGTTGAACCTGTAACCCCGCCACTGCACGCTGCATCGCAACCATAGTCGCCTGCAAAATATTCAGTTGATCGATTTCTTCAGGAGAACAACGCCCGACCGCCCACGCCAATGCTTTTTCTTTGATTTCAGGAAGCAACGCCATGCGTTTCTTTTCGGTCAATTTTTTCGAATCGTTCAACCCTTCAATAGGATTGTTAGGATCAAGGATAACCGCAGCGGTGACGACGTCTCCCACCAAAGGGCCACGTCCGACCTCGTCGACTCCGGCCACAAGCTGATAACCTTGCGGATATTCAAACGGAGGGAGTTCAACTTTGGTTTTGGTCGCTTTTGGTTTAACAGCCATGATAAATCTCTATTTTTCAATCAGTTTTAGAACTGCGTTTGCGGCTTGTTGGTCCGCATCTTTACGAATCCAATGATGCATTTCCGTAAACTTATCTAACATCGGTTTATTGTCGCTTTCCAATAAGCGAGAAACCTCAGTAAACAAATTGTCTGGTGTGCACTCATCTTGTAGATATTCTTTGACGAGCTCATCATCCGCCAAGATATTCGGCAATGACACATACTTCGTTTTCAATAGACGTTTAGCTAAGAAAGCAGTAAATGCATTCACACGATAACCCACCACCATTGGACGCTTGAGAAGCATACACTCCAACGCTACGGTACCGGAGGCCAACATCACGGCATCGGATGCGGTGATGACGTTGCGTGCGGTGTCATCAACTAACTTGAAGTCCAACTCTGGCGCTAGCTCTTTCCATGCTTGTTCAAACTGCTCACGGCGTTTTTGATTAACAAGCGCGACAACAAACCCCATTTCTGGAAATTTTTTATGGAGTAACTTGCAGGTTTCAATAAATGGCTCTGAGAGCATTTTTAACTCGCTACCACGACTGCCTGGCAGGACAGCAAGCCACTTTTTATCTTGTTCTAAACCAAGCAACTCACGTGCAGGCGCTTGTTCTGATTCTAGTGGGATGGCATCAGCCAAGGTATGACCAATGAACTCGCAAGGTACATTAAATTTGTCGTAGAACGCTTTCTCAAACGGAAGAAATGCTAGTACCAAGTTCGTTGCCGCTTCTATTTTAAAGATGCGCTTCTGACGCCAAGCCCAAACAGACGGACTCACGTAATGAACGGTTTTAATGCCCGCTTGCTTGAGGTCAAGCTCCAGGCGTAAGTTGAAGTCAGGAGCATCGATCCCGATGAAAACATCAGGCGGATTCTGAGTAAAATACTGAACGAGCTCAGCTTTCACTTTAAGAAGTCTCGGTAAGCGGCCTAAAACCTCGACTAATCCCATCACCGCAAGCTCTTCCATATCAAACAGAGACTCGCAACCTTGGGCTATCATTTTCGGACCACCAATGCCTACGAACTCTGCGTCTGGATATTGTTGCTTTACTGCTTTGATAAAGCCTTCACCTAGCGTATCGCCAGACAATTCTCCGGCAATGATGCCAATACGTAATGGTCTTTCCATATCTACTTCGCTATTTTTCCTGTGCGCTATGGATAACGGTTTGCCTTATCCATAAAACACAAAAAGATCGTAACCTCAAATTTGGTCACGATCTTTTTATTTATTGGTTCATTCGCCAATTAACGAATAATGCCACGTTCCGTCGTTTCCAGAATATCTGAGAAACGCTTCACAGCCGGCCACTCTTGAGCCATTTCAGCCAGAATAGGCTTCACTTCTTCTAGCGTCTTACCTGAACGGTAGATTTCTTTATACGCTTTTTGTAGCGCACGAATCTCTGGTTTCTCAAAGCCATTACGCTTCAAGCCAACAAGGTTCAAGCCGAATGGAGTAGCGTGGTTACCTTGCGCGAGTACATAAGCTGGGACATCTTGCACCACAGCTGAACAGCCGCCAATGTATGCGTAAGCGCCCACTGTACAAAACGGATGAATCGCAGACAGTGCCATCACACCGGCATAATCATCAACAGTAACGTGACCACCAAGAATCGAGTTATTACCGATATGAGTGTGGTTACCAATAACAACATCATGCGCAACGTGTGCATTCACACACAATAAGTTGTCATCACCAATGATCGTGGTTGCTTTGTCTTGCACTGTGCCGCGGTGAACTTGGACCGCTTCACGAATGACGTTACGGTCACCGATAACCACAGTTGTGTCTTCACCACCGTATTTTTTGTCTTGGTTTTCTTCACCAATGACAGCATGTGGGAAAATACGGTTATCTTTGCCAATAGTTGTGTGACCTTTGATCACAACGTGAGACATCACTTCTGTGCCTTCACCAATTTCAACCGTAGAGGTGATGTACGTAAAAGGACCTACTGTTACGTTAGCACCAATTTTGGCGCCCTCTTCTACCACCGCTGCCGGGTGGATTTTAGCGGTTTCATGAATCATATTAAAACTCTCGACGAGCACACTTCAGTTCTGCAGAACATACCACTTCGCCGTCAACTTTTGCTACACCGCTAAATGCAGCAATGCCGCGACGTTCTTTCAGAAATTCTACCTCAATAACCAATTGGTCGCCCGGAACCACTGGTTTACGGAATTTCGCGCCGTCTACGCTTGCAAAGTAGTACAGTTCATTTTCTGTTGGTGCACCAAATGATTTAAATGCAAGTAAGCCTGTTGCCTGAGCCATTGCTTCTAAAATCAAAACACCTGGGAATACTGGTAGTTGAGGAAAGTGACCTGTGAACTGAGGTTCGTTAACCGACACGTTTTTAATCGCGTGAAGGTACTTCTCTTCTTGGAAGTCTATCACTCGGTCGATCAATAAGAATGGGTAGCGATGAGGTAGTAGCTCTTGAATTTCAGAGATGTTCATCGTTTTCTTTTCAGTAGTCAAAGTCGTCTTCCTATATCAATTTTTTGCCGCCAAGATGGCAAACGTGGCAACAGGTCGTAAAGCCGAATCGCTTTGCAATATACTAGCAAAATACGCACCATCTTGGAGTTAAATCTACTTAGAGCGCGTCATTATAGAAGAAAAAGACCCGCATTTCGCGAGTCTTCGTACAGAATATGGAACTAGAGCCTGTTAGCTTTCACGTTAAATACAGAGCGAAAGATAACTTGTTCTAAATTTCTTCTTTCTGTTCCAGCTGTTTTTCAACCGCTTTCAGGCGCTTATTCATCTCATCAATACGGTGAACTCGAGTTGCAGTTTTACGCCACTCTCTGTTCGTTTGTAGTGGAATACCTGATGAGTAAAGGCCTTTTTCTTCGATACTGCGCATTACCATGCCCATACCTGTAATCGCCACACCATCTGCGATAGTGATATGGCCATTCAGAACAGACGCGCCGCCAATCTGGCAGTACTTACCAATTTTTGTACTGCCCGCGACAATAGTACCACCAGGCATCACGGTACCATATCCGATCTGCACGTTGTGCGCGATTTGAAGTTGGTTATCCAGAATGACATTGTCTTCAATGATAGTATCTTCGAGTGCACCGCGGTCAATCGTAGTACAAGCACCAATCTCAACGCGGTTACCGATACGCACTGAACCAAGCTGAGGAATTTTAATCCACTCGCCTTTGTCATTCGCGTAACCGAAGCCATCAGAGCCAATGACGGTACCCGATTGAACGAGACAGTCATCACCCAATGACACTTCATGGTAGATAGTGACATTAGCCCAAAGCTTGGTGTTATTCCCTAGCTTGGCGTTCTTACCGATAAAACAACCAGCACCAACACTTACGTTGTCGCCGAGTTCCACGCCCGTTTCAATCACAGCGTTAGCGCCGATTGTAACGTTCTCACCCATCTTAACGTCAGCGGCAATCACAGCACTTGGTGCAATATCGTCTGCCGGTTTTGGTGTGGTATCCATCGCTTGGACCACACGAGCAAATGCGACATAAGGGTCTGAAACCACTAGCGCATTTCCAACGCATTGATCTTTATGCTCAGCCTTTACCATAACAACGGTAGCTTGGCACTCAGAAAGGTGTTTTGCGTATTTTGGGTTAGACAAGAAGGTTACGTCACCTTCTTGTGCTTTATCCATTGGAGCAACACGGCTTACAACGAGAGACTCGTCACCAAACAGCTCACCCCCGGTAATTGTCGCCAATTCGGCTAATGTTAATGTCTTCATAACTTCTTATTTTAGAGCTTTAATTACGTCTTCAGAGATATTGTATTCTGGCTTGCCGTACTGCAAAGCAGAGATGTCAATCACAAGATCGTAACCATTTTTGTCTGCGACTTTCTTAACTGCATCTTGAATCGTTTTGAAAAGCTTCGCTTTTTCTTCAGCTTCACGACGCGCACTTGCTTTTTCAAGTGCTTGTGCTTTCACTTTGTACTCGCTGTCTAGCTTCGCGATATCGATACGTAGCTTTTCAACTTCGTCTTGACCCAAAAGCTCGCCGTCACGTTGTAGCTTCTCAATCTTTGTTTTAGCTTGTGCTTGGATTGACTTCAGTTCATCAGCTTTGCTTTTGAAGTCTTTCTGCATTTTTTGTAGTACAACTTCACGTTGAGGAAGAGCTTGAAAAACTTGAGCTGTATTTACGTAAGCAATTTTCTGTGCAGCTTCTGCCGCATTTGCAAACATTGAAGAGCTCAGTACAAGAAGGCCAATCCCAGCCGCTTTGATCATTTTATTCAAAATATTTTCCTCTTTAGAAAGTTCTACCGATAGTGAATGTGAAGAACTCTTCATCATCGCCATCAAATTTCTTAATTGGTTTCGCTAGTGAGAATACTAGTGGCCCCATTGGAGACATCCACTGCAACGCCGCACCGTAAGAAGAGCGGTAGTTGGTTGGATCTGAGTAATCGTAGTAGTAGTTAGCACCCGAAATGTTGCTATTTTCTCGATAATCAAACTCGGTATCCCAAACACTTGCCATATCAAAGAAGATACTGGTACGAATTTGGTTTTGTACTTCCTCTGATGCGAACGGCGTTGGAACGATCAACTCAATACTTGCTAATGCGACTGCGTTACCACCCACTGAATCATCTGTCGCAATATCTGTACCATTGTTAGAGCCGGATGTATCGCGGTAAACCGCTTTAGGGCCAACAGAGTTTGAGCCAAAGCCACGAAGCGATGTAAAGCCACCGGCGTAGTAGTTTTCGTAGAATGGGAACAAGTTATCGTTACCATCCGTTTGACCGTAACCATTACCGTAACCTAAGCGGCCACGGAACAAGAGGGTAAACTCGTGCTTTTTAGTCAATGGCACATACTGGCGAACATCGTACTGCATTTTGAAGTATTGAACGTCAGAGCCAGGTACGGTCATTTTATAGAATGCACGCTGATGGTTACCTGCCGTAGGGAAATAGCCACGGTTTAAGTTATTACGTGTCCAAGAGATATTGAAGTCGAAGTCGTTCGTATTCAATGCCCCACTTGAATCTATATTATCTTTTTGCGCTTCTAAGAACTGCTCTACCTGCAAGTAAGGCGATAAGTTACCGATCTTGTTGTGCGTATAACCGACACCGAATTCAAAACGGTTCAACTCATCGAATGGGAAGCCCCACGTTAAGCTCGCGCCATAGCTTTCGTTGGTATAGTCAACGATATTGGCTTCTTTAGCTTCAAATTCGTTATAGAAAACCTTACCACCTAAGCTTACACCGTCTAAGTTCCAGTACGGATCACGGTAATCAAGACTGATGTTTTTCTGGTAGTCATTCATCATCGCGTTGATACCAACACGGTTACCGCTACCAATAAAGTTATCTTGTTGCAGGCCAACCTGGAAGCTCACACCCGATTCTGTACCGTAGCCAACACCGAAGTTAACGCTACCAGAGTTCGCTTCTTTGACAGAGTAAACTAGGTCAACTTGATCATCACTACCAGGAACTCGAACCGTCTGTACTTCAACATTTTCAAAGTAGCCCAAACGATTTAGACGAGTTTTACCCGTTTCAATCGATTTCGAGTTCAACCAACTGCCTTCCATCTGACGCATTTCACGACGAAGGACTTCATCTTTGGTTGAGTTATTACCCGTGAAGCGAATATCACGAACATAAATTCGGTTACCCGGGTCTACGTTAACGACCAAAGAAACTTCTTGATTCTCGTCGTCAAACTCTGGAATGGTATTCACTTGAGGATAAGCATAACCGGACTCACCAAGCACACGCTTAATCCCTTCTTCCATTGAAGTCACCAACGAGCCGTTGTATGTCTCATTGTCTTCAAATGGCACAAGTCTTTCGAACGTCGCTTCCTCACCAATCAAATCACCACGGAACTTCACGTCCTTAACGGTGTAAACCTCGCCCTCTTCTAGACCAAGAGTAATGTATACCCCTTTCTTGTCAGGAGAGATTGCAACTTGTGTCGAATCAACGTTAAATTTTAAGTAACCACGATCCAGGTAGAATGATTTGAGTGCTTCAATATCACCTGCAAGAACTTGCTTTTGATACTTTTCATCAGAAAGGAAATTCCACCACGGCACATCAACATTTAAGTTAAAGCGCGAAAGCAGTTCTTCATCACTGAACACTTCATTACCGATAAAGTTGATTTGCTGAATTTTTGCCGACACACCTTCAGTAAAGACAAACTTAAGATCAGAACGATTACGTGGTAGTGGAGTCACCACCGCTTTTACTGTTGCGTTGTATTTACCTACGCTGTAGTAAAAGTCTTCTAAGCCTTTTTCAATGTTGCTTAGCGTGGTGCGGTCAAGCGCTTCACCTTCACGAACGCCAGACGCGTTCAGGTTTTCTTGTAGCTGCTCGTCCTTGATTGCTTTGTTACCTGAAAAAGAGATGCTTGCAATGGTAGGACGTTCTTTGACTTGAACCATCAGAACACCACCGTCACGCAACACTTTCACATCTTCAAAGTTACCAGATGCATACAGGGCGCGGATAATTTCTGCAACATCGCCTTGGCCAATGGTATCACCGACACGTACAGGCATTTTCAACAATGCAGCACCCAGTGCTACACGCTGCAATCCATCGATTTCAATATCTTGAACTACGAAGTTCTCTGCTCCATTTGCAGATACACTGGTCGCCAGTAAACTTGCAAATAGAATTCGCTTAATCGCCATACTTGTTCTAATTATTCCTTGCTACTGCTTTTGTCTCTGAACTATCACAGACGAGTAAAATCATTAAATAGCGCTAACGCCATGAGCGAGAAGATGATCGCACCACCAATTCTAAAACCCATTTCCTGCACTTTCTCAGGAACAGGACGTCGAATGACAGCTTCAATTGCAAAAAACAACAAATGACCGCCATCCAACATTGGTAAAGGAACGAGATTAATAATACCTAGGTTAACACTAATTAGAGCGAGAAAACCTAAAAAGTAGACCAAACCATAATCTGCTGTCGCGCCTGCGCCTTTGGCTATTGATATTGGTCCACTCAGATTATTCAGACCAACGTCTCCAACAATCAGCTTCTTAAGCATGCTGATTGTCAAACCAATGACTTGGCCAGTTTTGTCTACTGCTTTACCTATTGACTCGAATACACCAAACTGAAGATCGAAGCGATAACTTTCTGGCCATTCTGCGACTTTAGGTGCAATACCTGCAAAACCAACGACTTCTTTGTTAGCTAGCTCACGGCTACCGGGCGTCAGCGTCAATGTTTGCTCATAACCCTGACGCAACACCGTCAATTCAAGCGGTGTATCAGGATTAGAACGAACCGCTTCAACCACTTGCTTCCATTCGGTTACGCGTTGTTGACCAATTGCGACAACCTCATCACCTGGAAGCACACCGGCTTTTTCCGCCGCTCCACCTTGCGAGACCTGCTCGATAACTCGATACACCTCCGGTGTATACGGAGCAAAACCTAACGACTGCATCGCTGACTGAGTTTCTGGGTCGAACTTCCACTCACGTAAATCGAGCGTTTTCGTTACTTCTGAACCAACTTCATTCGCTGACGTTAGTGTTACCGTCATCAAATCATCGCCAATATGAGAAATCAATCCCATATTTACTGATTCCCAATCCGGAGTTTTGATACCAGATATCGATTTAAGTTCCATTCCAGATTCAATTCCAGCTTCCGCAACAATCGAATTGGGCGTAACTTCACCAATTACAGGCTTAACAGCTGGGATACCAATTAGAAATACCAGCCAATAGGCAAAAATTGCGAAAAGAAAATTAAAGATGGGGCCAGCCGCAACAATAGAGGTTCGCTTCCATAACGGCTTCTTATCAAACGCTAGGTGCTTCTCATGCTCTGGCACCTCATCGACACGGCTATCAACCATTTTCACATAGCCGCCGAGAGGGATCATTGAGATGCTGTACTCCGTTCCGTCTTTGCCTACTTTACTCCAAATAGACTTGCCGAAACCGATTGAAAACTTTTCAACTTTAACGCCGCAACGGCGAGCAACCCAAAAATGCCCAAATTCGTGCACGGCAACAAGAATGCCCAGTGCGACGATAAAAGAAATGAGATTCCACAATATACCAGTCATCAGCTACGCTCGCGTATGGTTTCTAGGGCAATAGTTCGTGCCATTCTATCTAGCTCGAGCAAGCTTTCCAAGCTATTCGCATTCTCAGCTTTGCAGCTTGCGTTGATTTTATTCAACACAGACTCATTGATGCGAGCAATATCGGTAAAACCTAGTCTGTTATTTAAAAATGCATCAACAGCGACTTCATTAGCTGCATTCAATGCTGTTGTTGCGTGTTGACCTTCATAACAGGCATCAATTGCGAGTTTTAAACATGGGTAACGAGCAAAATCAGGCTGCAAAAACGTCAGCTCACCAACTTTCGTGAAGTCTAGCGGCTTAACCCCAGCTTCCACTCTTGACGGGTATGACATGGTGAGCGCAATTGGCGTCGCCATATCCGCTTCTCCCATTTGTGCCAAGACCGAACCATCACGATACTGAACCATAGAATGAATTACCGATTGAGGATGAATAACCACCTTCAGTTGTTCGCGATCAGCATTAAATAGCCACTTAGCTTCGATATACTCAAGGCCTTTATTCATCATCGTGGCAGAGTCAACAGAAATTTTTGGCCCCATCGACCAGTTTGGATGAGCAATCGCCTGCGCGGGTGTCACCTGCTCCAGTTCTGCGATGTCAGTGTAACGGAAAGGACCACCAGATCCAGTCAACAAAATATGAGAAATGCCATGTTCTTGTAAATTGCAACGACCTAGACTGGTTTGTACTTGCTGTGGTAAACATTGGAAAATGGCGTTGTGTTCACTATCGACGGGAAGTAGCTCTGCGCCAAATTCTTCAACGGCATCAATAAATAGCTGGCCTGACATTACAAGTGCTTCTTTATTTGCCAACAAGACTCGCTTACCTGCTTTCACGGCAGCCATGGTAGGCAATAAGCCAGCGGCTCCTACAATAGCAGCCATTACACTGTCGACCTCGTCCAGCGAAGCAATATGGCATAGCGCATCAACACCACCTAGCACTTCGGTACCTGGCGAAACTGAGTGTAGCTCAGCTTGAAGTTGAGACGCCGCAGCTTTATCTGCCATGACCGCATACTTAGGTTGCCACTGACGACATAAACCGATCATCTTTTCAACGTTAGTGCTTGCCGCTAAGGCAACGACAGAAAACAGATCTGGGTTTTGTTCGACCACTTTAAGCGTGCTTGCACCAATTGATCCAGTAGCACCAAGAATCGTTAACTTTTGCATGTTGTAAGACCGTTAGAAAGCTCAGGAGCGACGACGCCGCTCCTGATAAATTAGAATACGTAGTAAAGAAGAGCAAAAACTGGGAATGCTGCGGTTAGGCTGTCGATACGATCTAGCACACCACCGTGCCCTGGGATAATGTTACTGCTGTCTTTAATGCCTGAGACACGTTTGAACATACTTTCAACCAGATCACCAAGCACTGAAACAACGACAGTAACCAGCGTAATCAGCACCATATGGACAGGGCTAGTGAACTGGATATCGAACCAATCAGCAAATGCCCACGCTACGATTAATGCCGTGATAATGCCACCAATTAACCCTTCAATGGTTTTATTGGGGCTTACATGAGGAGCCATCTTACGTTTGCCTAAGCTTTTGCCTGCAAAGTAGGCGCCGCTATCTGCAGCCCATACCAAGAAACAAACGTACAACACAAGCTTTGCGCCGTGGTATGGATCTACAGTGATGTCATACGCTCTGAGAATAATCACACTCCAAAGGAATGGGATTAATGTCAGAAAACCAAATACATGACGTAAAACAAAATTACTTTGCCAAGATTTCGTCGTTTTGGGGTAAGTAATCGCCATTAAGCTAGCAATAATCCACCAAACAAAACCAATACCCAAGACGACATAATGAGGTGTCGTTAAGTGATTGAGGCTATATGCATCAGGCGAGATGTATAGAAAACTAAGTCCGGTAATAATGATTGCCGGCACAAGGGCAGCAATGCGAGAGTTGCTTCCTGTAAACTGAGTCCACTCCCAAAAACCTAATAGCGTTATTGCAGTTAAAGCGGCAATAAAGCCCATTAGCGGTAATTTAAAAATGCCTAAAATAACCAGGGGAGCTAAAATTAGTGCTGTTATTATTCTCTGTTTCAAACTAACTAGTCCTTATTGAGCTGCCATCAATGCCTTTATTTGTTCACCTGTACAGCCAAAACGACGTTCTCGGTTGATAAACCAAGTCACAGCTTCTACCAAACTGTCTTCATCGAATTCTGGCCAGTACTCTGGTGTAAAGTACATTTCTGCATAAGCCATTTGCCACAACATAAAGTTGCTGATGCGGCACTCTCCACTGGTGCGAATTAAAAGATCCACTTCCGGTAGGTCTGCCATGGTCAAATGCTCAGTGATTAGCTGCTCATTGATATCCTCTACACGAATTTCACCGTTACGTGCTTTTAGCGCTAACGTTTTAGCAGCTTCTGTGATGTCCCATTTACCGCCATAGTTGGCTGCAATGTTGATCACCATACCCGTGTTATCTGCCGTTAGGTTTTCTGCTTCTACAATTTTCTTTTGTAGACGCTCACTAAATCGACTGGTATCACCGATCACGCGCAACCGTAAGTTATTTTTGTGTAGTTTTTTTACTTCACTAGACAGGACCGTGATAAACAGTTCCATCAAAAGACCCACTTCTTCCTCCGGACGACGCCAGTTTTCACTACTAAAAGCAAACAGCGTCATGGCTCTAATGCCTAGTTTTGAAGCAGCAGCCACGGTCTTACGAACGGCACTAACGCCTTTTTTATGACCAAATACGCGAGGTTTTCCTTTGGACTTAGCCCAACGGCCATTACCGTCCATAATGATGGCAATATGCTTAGGAAGGGAATCAGAGAAGGCTTGAGAATTTTGCATAGGGAGTTAATTGAGTTCCATCAGTTGGATAGACTAACATAAAAAAACGCTGAGCTGTGAGCACAGCGTTTTCCAACAGTGATGTGTGTGGGAGTATTAAACTTCCATCAACTCTTTTTCTTTTGCAGCAAGAACTTCATCGATCTTCTTAACTGCAACGTCAGTTAGCTTTTGAATTTCGTCTTGTGCTTTACGGTCTTCATCTTCAGAGATTTCTTTATCTTTTAGAAGCGCTTTAAGATCGTTGTTTGCGTCACGACGGATGTTACGAACAGCAACACGACCACCTTCAGCTTCACCACGGACGATCTTAACTAGGTCTTTACGACGTTCTTCCGTTAGCGGTGGAAGTGGAACGCGGATGATAGTGCCAGCTGACATAGGGTTTAGACCAAGGTCAGACGTCATGATCGCTTTTTCTACTTTCGGCGTCAGCTCTTTATCAAAAACCGTGATTGCAAGTGTGCGTGCATCTTCAGCAATAACGTTTGCTACTTGGTTTAGAGGTGTTGCTGCACCGTAGTATTCTACAGAAATACCAGATAGTAGGCTTGGGTGTGCACGACCTGTACGAATTTTAGAAAGGTTGTTCTTAAGCGCTTCAACGCTTTTATCCATGCGCTCTTGCGCGTCTTTTTTGATTTCGTTAATCACAGTTTCACCTTAAAAATGTCATCTTTCCTGAAGAAAGCCTAAAACGGTTGAGCAAAGCAAGCACCACCCTAACGCTTTGGAGTGGCACCTTAAGCCAAGCTTATTCGTTGATGAGCGTGCCTTCTGCTTCGCCCATAACCACGCGACGTAGTGCGCCTGGCTTGTTCATATTAAATACGCGGATTGGCATTTTGTGGTCACGAGCTAGCGTAAACGCCGCCAAGTCCATAACTTTCAGCTCTTTATCCAGAACTTCCGCATAAGATAGCTTATCATACAGCTCTGCGTCTGGGTTTGCTACAGGGTCAGCAGTAAATACACCATCAACTTTCGTCGCTTTTAGTACGACATCCGCTTCAATTTCGATACCACGTAAACAAGCAGCAGAATCCGTTGTAAAGAACGGGTTACCAGTACCAGCAGAGAAGATGACAACTCGGCCTTGGCGAAGCTCACGGATCGCATCAGCCCAATTATAGTCGTCACATACGCCTTTTAGAGGGATTGCAGACATAACGCGCGCATTTACGTATGCACGGTGAAGAGCATCACGCATCGCTAGGCCATTCATTACTGTAGCAAGCATACCCATGTGGTCACCAACTACGCGGTTCATACCAGCTTCAGCTAGGCCTGCACCACGGAACAAGTTACCGCCACCGATAACTACACCAACCTGAACACCCAGTTCAACCAGTTCTTTAACTTCTTGTGCCATACGATCAAGGACCGCAGGATCAATACCAAAACCGTCTTCACCTTGAAGAGCTTCACCACTCAGTTTTAATAGAATACGTTGATACGCTGGTTTAGGGTTCGTAGTCATGGAGTTTACCTTCCAAAGAGAGTTGTTGATTAACAGTCATGAATAGACACAACTTCAGTTATGGCTATTCATCACGGCTAATCGTTCACTGCTCATAAAAAGACCGCAGCCTTGGCTACGGTCTAATCTTTATACAGTCTCTAAGGATTAACCTTTTTGAGCTGCTGCAACTTCTTCAGCGAAGCTCATTTCTTCTTTCTTCTCGATACCTTCACCTACTTCTAGGCGAACGAACGTAGAAACTGAAGCACCTTTTTCTTTCAGCATTTCGCCTACAGTTTTCTTAGGCTCCATGATGAAAGCTTGACCTGTTAGAGAGATCTCGCCAGTGAATTTCTTCATGCGGCCAACAACCATCTTCTCAGCGATTTCAGCAGGCTTGCCTTCGTTCATTGCGATTTCAACTTGAACCGCTTTCTCTTTTTCTACTACGTCAGCTGGTACGTCTTCTGGGTTAACGAACTCAGGCTTAGAAGCAGCAACGTGCATTGCAACGTGCTTAAGAGTTTCTGCGTCGCCTTCACCAGCAACAACAACACCGATTTTCTCACCGTGACGGTAAGAAGCGATTGCAGTGCCTTGAACGTATTCTACGCGACGGATAGTGATGTTTTCACCGATTTTAGCTACTAGAGCTACACGTGCGTCTTCGAATTGTGCTTGTAGTTCTTCAACAGAAGCTTTTGAAGCTAGAGCTGCAGCTGCAACTTCTTCTGCGAATGCAGTGAAGTTACCGTCTTTAGCAACGAAGTCAGTTTGGCAGTTAACTTCAAGAAGAACAGCAACGCCGTTTTCTTCTTTGATGATGATTGCGCCTTCAGCTGCAACGTTACCAGCTTTCTTAGCTGCTTTCGCTGCGCCAGATTTACGCATGTTTTCAATTGCTAGTTCGATGTCAGCGTTTGCTTCTACAAGCGCTTTCTTACATTCCATCATGCCAGCGCCAGTACGCTCGCGAAGTTCTTTAACTAGAGCAGCAGTTACAGTTGCCATTCTGTCTTCCTCGTTTGATTCGAAATAAGGTAAAAAACAGGGGCCTAACATTGTCGGCCCCCATTGCTAACTATAACTTAGTTTATGCTACACAAAGGTTTCACATAGACCAAGTGTGACACAGAGCCGCTATTATTCAGCTTCTACGAAACCGTCTTTTTCAGCAACTGCAGCTACGTCTTTGTTACGACCTTCAGATACTGCTGAAGCAGCAGCGTTCAGGTATAGCTGTACAGCGCGGATCGCGTCGTCGTTACCTGGGATTACGTAGTCAACGCCGTCTGGGTTAGAGTTAGTATCTACCACAGCGTATACTGGAATACCTAGGTTGTTAGCTTCTTTAATTGCAATGTGTTCGTGATCAGCGTCGATTACGAATAGAGCGTCTGGTAGGCCGCCCATGTCTTTGATACCACCAAGAGATTTCTCTAGCTTCTCCATTTCGCGAGTACGCATTAGAGCTTCTTTCTTAGTTAGTTTGTCAAAAGTACCGTCTTGAGATTGAGTCTCTAGTTCTTTTAGACGCTTGATAGACTGACGAACTGTTTTGTAGTTTGTAAGCATACCGCCTAACCAGCGGTTGTTTACGTAAAACTGGTTGCTTGCGATTGCAGCTTCTTTAACAGCTTCAGATGCAGCGCGCTTAGTACCTACGAATAGAACCTTACCTTTCTTCTCGCCAACTTTAGCTAGTTCAGCTAGAGCGTCGTTGAACATTGGTACAGTTTTTTCTAGGTTGATGATATGAACTTTGTTACGAGCGCCAAAGATGAATGGCTTCATTTTTGGGTTCCAGTAACGAGTCTGGTGACCGAAGTGAACACCAGCTTTTAGCATATCGCGCATTGATACAGTTGCCATTTTAAAATCCTCTATGGGGTTAGGCCTCCACATTCCCCATAACCCCGACCAAGCTTCTGCTCAGCACCCCGGAATATGTGACGGAATGTGTGTGATTTAAAGATAAAAGGTTATTCGGATGAAGCTTGCTTCGCCGCTTAACTTTGCTAAACGAAGAGAACAGTCCTCTATTCCGGCGCGCTTTATACCATATTTTAGCTCACTGTGGCTAGTAAAAATTATTTCTTCACCGAGCCACTTTCTCCTATTTATAAGCAAAACTTTAAACATATGATCGAATTAAGAATGATGCATATTCCTATCTAACTTGGGTTAACGCCCCGATGTCTGATAGAATGCGGCCATTCGCACGTTTACGTGCTTAGGAATAAGTAGAGAAAGCCAATGTCAATCAAGATTAAAACTGCTGAAGAAATAGAACGCATGCGCATTGCGGGCAAGCTAGCCGCAGAGATTCTAGAAATGATCGAACCACACATCAAAGTTGGTGTGACGACAGAAGAGTTAAACAAAATCTGTCATGAGTACGCTCTAGAAAAAGGCGCATACTCTGCTCCGCTTGATTACCATGGTTTCCCTAAGTCGATCTGTACTTCAATCAACCATATCGTATGCCACGGTATTCCAGCGGAAAAAGACGAAATCGGTAGCAACGGCCAAATGAAGCCGGCGGTACTAAAAGATGGTGACATCTTAAACGTTGATATTACCGTAATCGTTCCAAATGATGAGAATGCCGATCTGAGCGTGCGTCCTCAGGGTTACCATGGTGACACTTCTAAGATGTTCCTAGTCGGTGATGTTTCGCCTGCAAACAAACGTCTGTGCATGGTAGCTCAAGAAGCACTGTACGTTGGTATGCGTACCGTTAAGCCAGGTTCAACGGTTGGTGACATCGGTACAGCTATCGAGAAGTACATCAAAGAGAATAACAAGAACAATCCTCGCAACAAGTTTTCTATTGTGAAAGACTTCTGTGGCCACGGTATCGGCGATGAGTTCCATGAAGAACCACAAGTGGTTCATTACAAGAACAAAGACCGCCGCGTATTAAAAGAAGGCATGTGCTTTACTATTGAGCCGATGATTAACGCAGGTAAATTTGGTTGCTCTGTTGATGCACAAGATGACTGGACTGTTTACACGGGCGACGGCAAGAACTCTGCGCAATGGGAACATACCATTGTTGTAACAAAAGAAGGTTGTGAAGTACTGACGCTTCGTAGCGACGATACGATTCCTCGCCTAATGAAAAACGCGTAAAGCTGACGACCACTCGTTGTTTACTATATCCCTGCTTCGGCGGGGATATTTTTTATCTGCCGCAAATTTGTTAGATTGTTATTAGATTAGCTTGCACGGATGGCAAATATGACACTTCAGTCCCCTCTTACCTTTTCCGATGAACAAATCAATATCGGTGAACTCAAACAAGAATTAGAGAAGTTTAGCTCTAATCAAAACCAAGAGTTTCTCAATCATCATCCGGTAACAAGCTTGGTTTTAGCCAGAGCTGAATATATGGATCTGCTTCTCAATCGTTTGTGGCAACATTTTGGTTTCAAGGATATTTACAACATTTCCCTAGTTGCCGTTGGTGGCTACGGACGAGGCGAGCTGCATCCGCTCTCCGATATCGATATTTTGATTCTGTCGAACAATAAACTGCCAACCGCGTTAGAAGCAAAAATCAGCGAATTCATTACGCTGTTGTGGGATTTAAAACTCGAGGTCGGACACGCTGTTCGCACCGTTACTGAATGTGCTGAAATTGGTAAAGCCGATCTAACGGTCGCGACAAACCTGCAAGAAGCGCGACTGCTGTGTGGAAGCGAGGACACCTTTCAGGCACTGAAGAAAGTCGTGTTATCAGACTCCTTCTGGCCAAGTGAGACGTTTTACCGCGCTAAAATTCAAGAGCAGCGCGAACGCCATGCACGTTACCACGACACGACCTACAACTTAGAACCGGACATTAAATCAACCCCTGGCGGGCTGCGCGATATTCATACATTAAGCTGGGTCGCTCGACGTCACTTTGGTGCTACTTCATTGTTGGAAATGAGCCGATACGGATTTTTAACTGACGCAGAATACCGAGAATTGGTTGAATGTCAGGACTTCCTTTGGCGAGTACGTTTCGCTCTGCACATGGAGCTTCGCCGCTATGACAACCGCTTGACCTTTGCTCATCAAGCACAAGTTGCGGAAAATCTAGGCTACGTCGGAGAAGGCAACCGAGGCGTAGAAATGATGATGAAAGAGTTCTACCGCACGCTTCGTCGTGTGGCAGAGCTCAATAAAATGCTACTCAAACTCTTTGACCAAGCGATCATTAATGGTGGGGCGACAGAAAGTGCCGAGATTCTCGATACGGACTTTCAACGTCGCGGTTCTTTAATTGAAGCGCGGAAACCCGCATTGTTCCAAGCTCGCCCAGAAACTATTCTGGATATGTTCTTACATATTGCTAACGACTCAACTATTGAAGGGGTGAGCCCACCAACGCTGCGTCAACTGCGCACCGCTCGGCGTCGGCTCAACAAGTTTTTGCACACCATTCCTGCTGCGCGTGAAAAGTTCATGGCGTTATGTCGTCACCCTAATGCTCTTCACAAAGCATTCAGCCTCATGCACCGATTAGGGGTTATGGCGGCCTATTTACCGCAATGGAGTCAGATTGTTGGTCAAATGCAGTTTGACTTATTCCATGCCTACACCGTTGATGAACACAGTATTCGCTTACTTAAACACATCAACACTTTTAGTGACCCAGAAAATCATGCGAAGCACCCTATTTGCTGTGACGTCTACCCTCGGATGCAAAAGAAAGAGCTGCTGATTATTGCCGCTATTTTCCACGATATCGGGAAAGGTCGTGGCGGCGATCACTCGATTATCGGTGAAGGAGAAGCGTACGACTTCTGCATTGAGCATGGTTTATCGAAGCCCGAAGCGAAACTTGTCGCTTGGTTGGTAAGACATCATCTATTAATGTCTGTCACCGCACAGCGCCGAGATATTTATGATCCTGATGTCATTACCGAGTTTGCCAAAAAAGTCAGAGACGAAGAATCTCTCGATTATCTTGTATGCCTGACAGTTGCAGATATTTGTGCAACCAACCCAGAACTTTGGAATGCTTGGAAACGAACTTTACTTGCGGAGCTGTATTACTCCACACAACGTGCTTTACGTAGAGGCCTAGAGAACCCTGTCGATGTGCGTGAGCGAATTCGCCACAATCAACAAATGGCCTCCGCAATGCTGCGCAAAGAGGGGTTTGCCGCGCGCGAAATTGAAGTATTGTGGCAACGCTTCAAAGCTGACTACTTCCTTCGTCATACCCATACGCAAATCGCGTGGCACTGCGAACACTTACTTCGCATGGAAGATCCGACTAAGCCTTTGGTGTTGATCAGTAAAAAAGCCACTCGTGGCGGCACTGAGGTGTTTGTATATACGAAAGACCAGCCTGCTTTATTTGCGACAGTCGTGGCGGAGTTAGATAGGCGTAATTTTAATGTACACGACGCGCAAATCATGACCAGCAAAGATGGGCACGTGATTGATACCTTTATGGTACTCGATCAACATGGCGAAGCGATCGATGAGTCTCGTCACGCCGCGGTGATTAAACACCTCACTCATGTACTGGAGGCAGGCCGACCAACCAAGATTAAAACGCGCCGTACTCCGAACAAACTTCAGCACTTTAACGTGAAAACCAAAGTCGACTTCTTACCAACCAAAGGTAAAAAACACACTTTAATGGAGTTTGTCGCGCTAGACACACCAGGGCTGTTGGCCAAAGTAGGCCGTACGTTTGCTGATTTAAATATCAACCTTCATGGTGCAAAAATCACCACCATTGGTGAGCGAGCAGAAGACTTGTTTATTTTAACCAGTGATGCAGGGGGAAGATTAAGTGAAGAACAACAGGATGAGCTAAGAGAGAGATTGATCGAAAAGTTATCTGATGAGGTCGCAGCTTAGATCAAACCTGCCAATCTTTTCGGTTCAGGGCGAGAGCGATCTTGCCCACAAGTTAAGCATTTTGGCTAAATATCAGCTATCTAGCTCATACATAGGCTGCTACAGTTATATCAATATCAATTCGATGTAATAGAGGTAGCCTATGTATCCCCACCTCACTGGTTTGGGTATTCACGACCCTAAGCAGATTGAACGTTATTCCCTACGCCAAGAAGCACACAAAGACGTACTCAAGATCTATTTCCACAAGCAAAAAGGCGAACTGTTCGCTAAAAGCGTTAAATTCAAATACCCGCGCCAAATCAAAAATGTTCTTGTGGACAGTGGCAGTCACAAATATAAAGAAGTAACGGAAATCAACCGTAACCTCACATTAGTCATTGATGAACTGAATAAAATCACTAAGCCAACGAAACAACCTGAGGTTGATGTAAAAGAGAAAATTCTTTCAGACCTTCGTCATTTAGAAAAAGTCGTTTCGAGCAAGATCGCAGAGATCGAAGCGGATCTTGAAAAACTAAAGTAAAACGTTAAGTCTTAATGACCCGTCCTGATATGGGTTGACACTTTTTAACTAAAACGCTCGATGTACTTCATCGGGCGTTTTGTATTTTAAAGCCGTATGAGGCCTCATTTGATTATAGATATCTACGGACTCTGCTACCATCGTCCTTGCTTCTTTCAGATCTTTCGGTTTCTTCAGCAAGAGCTCCATTTTGAGTATCCCATTTACACGCTCAGCTAAAGCATTCTGATAACAGTCATACCCGTCAGTCATTGAGCAAGTCACTCTATGTTTCTTATGGATATCTTGATATTCCTTCGAACAGTATTGTGAGCCTCTATCTGAGTGGGGTATTAGCTTTTCTTCACTCTGCCGTTGCCTGAGAGCTGAGATAAATGCCCGCTTAACTGATTGAGTTTTCATGTTGTCATCCACATAAAAACCAACAATCTTCCTTGAATAAGCGTCTGTAACCAAGCTGAGATAACTCTCTCCATTTTGAGTTGGCAAGTAAGTAATATCAGCAACCCACAGTTGTTCTGGCTTCGTTGGTGTCAGCCCATCTTTCACTTTGTTTGGGTGACAGAAAAATCGATGACGGCTGTCAGTCGTTCGGTGATAGGCTCGTCTTGCTCTCACTAACAGCCGATGCTTTCTGAGAAGTTCAAAGAGCTTATCGCGACCTATTTGAATGCCCTTTGTTGCTGCTAAGAACTTCAGTTTACGCGTGCCAATGCGTGGCTGCTTCAGCCTGACTTCACGGACAAAGCCAATGACAGCATGCTCATGATGTTCACAACGAGATTGAGTTTGGCATTGCTTATAATAAGCTTGGCGAGAGATTTGTACTAACTGACAAAACTTCGTAACGCTCAAACCTACTATGGTTTTCTCTTGGACAACGCTTCTTTGTGCTTTTTTGTCACTCTAACACCATAGTCACGTTCCATAACGTTCACGACAGCTTCAAAGAAGTCGGCTTTGAGTTGAGCATCTTCGAGCTGCTTCTCAAGCTCTTTAATACGTTGCTCTGGTGTAGGAGGTGAATTGAACTCGGCCATAGAGTCTCCTTTGGACATAAAGTTAGGTGTCCCTTTAGACCAATCTAGTCGACCATGCTTACGAAGCCAAACCAAAACCGTAGAGCAACCTTGGATGCCATACTTCTCTTGGGCTTGTTTGTAAGTGAGGCTTCCTTTTTCAACCTCATCAACTACAGTGAGTTTAAAAGCGAGGGAGTAATCGCGCTGAGTTCTTTTAGTTGTTGATTTCATAACACTCTCCAATTTTGGGGGTGGAAAGTGTCAACCTTATTTAGGACGGCACATAAATATTAAAAAGGGTTAGCATTGATGCTAACCCTTTTTATTTGTACTCAATCATTATCTAGATCTAACTGCGCCGATTATCGGTTCATCCCACTCAAATCGAGTAAACAATTGCTGCCAAGTTTCATCAAGATTGGCCGTCATGACAATCTCTTGATCGGTAAATGGATGGACAAACCGTAACTCTGAAGCATGCAGTAGCAAACGATGAGAATCAAACTCTGTGCGATACAGCTTGTTGTGCTTTCCATCCCCGTGCGTTGTATCACCCACGATCGGATGGCGTAGATGTGCCATATGACGACGAAGTTGGTGCTTACGCCCCGTTTTAGGTTTCATCTCAACTAAGCAATAACGCGTTGTAGGAAATTTACCCGTCGAATAGGGAACCTCCACTTTAGCCAACGGCTTATATTCCGTCACCGCTTCTTGCGCTTCTTTTTCTTGTGAAGCGAACTTATCAGCAATCTTGTCTAACTCCACTTTGAGTGCGTAATCCAAGACGCCCTCTTCCTCAATCCAACCGCGTACTATCGCGTGGTATGTCTTTTCCATTTTATGTTCAGCAAACATCGGCATGACTTGTGATGCGACTTCACTCGACAAAGCAAACACGAGCACACCAGATGTTGGACGATCCAGACGATGCAATGGGAACACATGCTGACCAATTTGGTCGCGCAAAGTTTGCATGACAAATTGAGTTTCGTGCTTATCTAACCAACTGCGATGCACTAACATGCCGGCAGGCTTGTTGACCGCTACAAAATATTCATCCTGATAAACGATCTCCAGCTCAACTGGTTCTGAAGATCGCGCTATTTTTTGTTCTAGCATTAATTTACTTACACAGTTCGTCAATGGTTCGGATTGTAACGAGCAGCTCGGCGAACTGCGGTTCCTGCTTCCACGCTTCTGAAAAATAGGGCTCGAGAGAAAACCCTCTTGGCAGTGGTTGGTTATTTTTCACTAGTGCGTGCATTCTGGCTATAAAAATCCACTGCAACCACTCATGAGGGTGCAACGTATCAATCGCAAATGGCTCCGCACTTTGTAAGGCTTGCTCTGAAGGCATAGTGTATTGCCACAATTTATGCTCTCTAAGCTGCGTTTCAAGTTGGTGAAGTAAGTCGACCAATTGAGTATTTGTTACCATTAATTCTATCTCGAACCTTGAATTAGCCGAGAATGATACCATTTCTTGTGAAAAGAACGTTAGGACGTCGTATTTAATGGAAAACATTCAAACCCTCACTCAACTGTTGAACAACAGCCACTGTGATTATCAAATCTTCGATCTTGGTCGCCGTATCAAAACCATCGCTAAGAAAGAGTTTACCGATGTAGAAAAAGGTCAAGCACCTTACCCATTTCCAATGCAACGTAAAGCACACCTAGCCATCGCGTACTGGAATGAACAAAAGCAACCTTGGATTTGGTTTCTAAAGTTTGAATTGGACGAGCGCGGTTTGTTAAAGCAAGCGGATATCGGCAATTTCATTAAATACGTAGTGGAGGCTATGGGAACACGCCTCAATGATGATATCACTGAAGAGCAACAGCAAAAGCTGTCTAACAACCCATACACTTTCAAACCTTCCGAAGATAAAATGGCCGTGTTTCATAGCCAGGTCCGCGCAAACCTCAATCTTCCTACCAGCCAATATTACGAGCATACCCAGCATTACTTCTCTGGAGGTTTAGGCTGGGATAATTGGCAAACTGTAGGTCTGCAAGGGATCACAGACATAGCCGCTCGCCTGGACAAAGAGCAAAACGGAGTAATGATACGCAAAGCGTTGAACCACCTACCAAATGAGCCACTTTATGCCCTATTAGGTGCGCTTGAGCATGTAGAGCTACAAGAGCGTTTAGCAGAACGTATCGCAGAAAAGGCACAGCAAGAAATCGCAAGTAGCGAACCTGATCTCTTCCTACTTTCAGTACTTATCCGAGCCCTTGCTGGTGCACCAACAGAAGTCGCCTCTCCAGTATTAGATGCGATATTGCATAGCCCTCGTTTAAGCCATCAGGAGGTATTGATTGGTGTGGCGGGCCGCGCTTGGCACTTACTCGCCAATGAAAAGGTAGCGGAACAGTTTTTGCTGCGTTTAGCTCAAACCGGTAATCAATCCCTATTTAATCAGTTATTTGCCGATTTAGTGATGCTGCCAGAGTTAAGAATGGTGTTATTGCCTTTGCTGCATTCAAACCCATCAGAGGAACTAGCAAATGCGCTAGTCAGCTTACAACAAGCAACAAAAAGCTAAGAAAGGTTCAGGAATGATTGGTGATCTTTTAGCAATTTTAGGGCTCTGCTTTTTCTGTTACCTGTTTTGGCAACAGCGTCGCCAAGCCGAACTCGCAAAAGCGGCCATCACGCGTAAATGTGAGCAATTGGATCTCCAATTAATCAGCATCGCCTTTGGTGCCCATAAACTAAAAACGCCAGACGGAGTCTGGCGTTGGCATACGGTGTATCAATTTGAGTTTTCATCTCTTGGTGATGATTGCTACCAAGGAGAGTTAACCATGGTCGGTTTCAGGCCGCAGAACTTTCACCTACCACCGCATCGCTTGTAAATTCCATTTCAAAGTAAGGACCATATACATCCTTACTTTCTTTTGTTTTAACAAATCCCAGCTTTTTCAGTACCGCCATAGAAGCCTGATGATTGCTATTCACGTTAGCTTTCACCTTATTCAAGCCCAACTCACGGCACGCTTTGGGGAAAAATGCTTTTAGTGCTTCTGTTGCTAACCCTTTACCCCAATATGATTTATCAAAAATAAACCCTAATTCAGGTTCGGAATCGAGATTAGCAATAAACACGTGCCCCATATAGTCACGACTGGTGCTCTCTAGCACTGCCATACTATAAATGTTCTCATCATCCAGTATTTTCTCAAACATCTGTTTGGCAGACGCAACTGTATACGGACCATTCAATTCAGCACGGTTTTTCGCACAGCAATTCAGCATGACGAATTCTAGTTGCAACGACTCATTGTAGGGTAGAAGAAGCATTCTTCTGGTTACTATGGCCACATCTGTTCCTTGATTACAACAAACTTAATCTATCCGCAGATCACAAACTCGATGAGCTGAACATGCTCAATGATTGCGGGCTAACACCTTGTAGAGAAGCCGAAAGTTAAACCAACTGGTTGGAAAGGATATTGATCTGAGTTGTTTTTTATTAAGTGTTATTAGGAATTTATATATTTTGTGATATTGATATCCCCAAATAACATCGAGATGCTTAATTCAATGAGAACACTGGATATCGTTTTTATATAAGAAAGACCCCGACACATAAGTATCGGGGTCATGGTCTTACTCGCAGCAGTCCGGCTACTAAAAGTGCTCCATGCATCATCCATAATAGTGGCTGATTCCGTCAGCTTATTCCTTACGTCGCCGTCCTAGCGGTGTCCTTATCATCCTGACTGCTAACATTCCTCGTTAGCACACGTCACTTGTTCCTTGAGCGGTGTCCCTTGCATCTTCCTGATGCTGTCCATAACCTCAATCCTAGAGGGGTCCATTGTCTATCCTTAGTCATCAACATCCTATTGATGATCGTATCCTTACAATGTCCTACGCTCCATGCTTGATTAATCATCCTGACCAACCAAATCGTCTTCCTGACGATAACCAAATCCTTGGTGCTTTCCTGTTCCATGTCTGCTTCCTGCTGACAACTCTCAATTTACGCCTTTTCCAAAAATAGACAATCTATCTAAGATAAATATTTGGCTCCCACATTGGTTAACAAGTTGTTAAATCATTATTTATCAGAAACTTAAGCTCTTCAGCTTCTCTTTTTCCGCTTACGAAATCGTTTTCTCTCACAACCTATGTAAGAGATCTCTCACACTACACTCTCCAAAATGCCATTCGCCAAATTAGCGCACTCAACGTATGATGATAGATATATCGTTGTTAAGGATTAAAAATGTTAACTCAAGACGTTACTAAAGAATTAGAAGCGGCAATGGAACAGTTGCAACAACAAGGAAAAGAGCCAACCGTAGCGTTAGTGAAAGCACGATTGAAAACGCCAGTTCCAATGCCAGCGTTAATCACCGCAATAAAAAGTTGGAAGAGTGCTCAACGCGTACCCAAGGTTGAAATCGCAGCACAACACCACACCGATAATGATCGTCTTGAAGCCCTAGAACACACCGTAAAAATGCTAGCCATTCGTATTGAAGAGTTAGAAGCGAAACTCAGTGAGAAATCATCATGAAGTTATGGGTAGATGCAGACGCGTGTCCGAAAGTTATTCGCGAAACCATTGTGCGTGCCGCCGAGCGTACGGGGATTGAATGTACGTTTGTCGCTAACCACGTTGTCCCTGTGCCGAAAAGAGACAACATCCACTCGCTACAAGTCCCTGCGGGATTTGACATCGCAGACAACGAAATCGTCAAGCGTGTAGAAGCCAACGATTTGGTGATCACGTCAGATATTCCGCTTGCAGATGAGGTTATCTCTAAAGGCGCTCAAGCCCTCAGTTCTCGTGGCGAGCTCTATACAAAAGACACCATCAAAGCTCGCCTAAATATCCGCGACTTTATGGAAACCATGCGTTCAAGCGGAATTCAGACAGGTGGGCCCGCCGCGCTTTCTCAAACCGATCGACGCGAATTTGCAAACCATTTGGATCGTATTTTGGCGAAATTTAAGAAGTAACCCTCACTCTATTCATATTGAGCCAGCAAATAAAAGCCTGGCTCATTCCTGAAAATTCATTCTCAGCATTGCACCCAAAGCGTGCTCTTACTCCCATTTGTTTTGTTCTGTTTATTTTTCATCTCGCTCACCATAGCTTCAATATGCAACGTGGTTTATTTTGAACGACGTTTTTAATAAGTGTATAGAGAATAATGGGCTTTAACATCGTTTCCAGTGGAAGCTACCTGCCAACGAATCAATGGTCTGATCGAGAGATGGATCACTTCCTAAAATTAGCGCCAGGGACCTGCCGAAATAAATTCGACGTTGAATATCGTCATGTAGCCAATACAAAAGAGACCGCTATTTACATGGCGGTGCAGGCAATAGAGCAGTGTTTAGGAAACACACATACCTTAAGCTCCGTTGATCTCCTTATCTACGCTAGCGGTACACACCACCAGTCTCTACCCTACGACGCTTCAGCGGTTCTCGCCGCGTTAGACGCTCCAACATGGCTAGAAAGCTTTGATTTGAACAGCACCTGTTTATCCTTTCTCTCTGCGCTTGATCTTGCTCAGAGTCTATTCTTAGCAAAACGGTACCGTCGGATTCTTATTGTCACCAGCGAACTCGCCACTGGCATCACACTGAATCGAAATTTTACGCTCAAACCAGAAGTTGCAACCTTATTCGCGGACGGTGCCGCCGCATTTTTGCTCGAAGAACACAACGATGATGGATTGCTCACCAGTCACTTTGAAACGCATCATACCGGGTATTCATTTTGTCAAATTAAGGGCGGAGGTAGTCATATCAATCCGCATACCTCCGAGCATCAAGCCTATTTAAAAAGTTGCCAGTTTGAGATGGAGGGCAAAGCACTCTTTAAGCATGTGCGTAAAGCCTTACCAGCGTTTCTAAAAAAAGGGTTTGACGCCTCTCCGGTAACACTCGGCGATATTGATTATTTTCTTCCTCATCAAGCCAGCGCGCACGGATTAAAAAAACTGCCTTCACTCACCGGGCTACCAACAGAGAAAACCGTTAATCACTTTTCGACTTTGGGAAACCAAGTCGCCGCCTCACTCCCAATTAACTTACACTGGCTGCGTAATCAGCCAGAAACCGCAGGAAAACATGTGTTATTAGCTGGCACCGCCGCAGGGTTGTCGCTAGGGATGGGAGTGCTAAAACTATGAAGATATTGGTCACTGGTGGCAGCGGGATGTTGGGTAGCGCAATTCTGAGAATGTTTCACCAGCAACATGAACTGCACTTTACAGCACGAAACACAGTCATCGCTAAACAACTCGCCGAGCAATTCGATGTTATCCCACATATAGTCGATTTAAGAGACCACTCAGCAGTTCATGCGGTATGCCAAGGTATGGATGCAATCATCCATTGTGCCGCTCTCTCAAGCCCATGGGGAAAGTGGCAGGCGTTTTATCAAGCCAATGTAGATGCCACCAAAAACCTCGTCAATGCGGCTAATACCTATCAAATCTCGCGTTTTATCCATATTTCCTCCACCAGCGTCTACTTTGACCATCAAGACCGTTGGAATATTCGAGAAACCGACGCCATAGCTTCATACTGGTGTAATGATTACGCACACACAAAATACCTATCGGAAATTGAAGCCGTAAAAGGCCAAAGCAAAGCGATCATTTTAAGACCGCGTGGCATTTTTGGACCCAATGATCGCGCTATTATCCCAAGAGTGCTTAAGGCGATAAAAAACAACACTCTGCTTCTGCCATCGGGTAGAAATCCTGTGGTTGATCTGACTTATGTCGATAACGTTGCCCATGCAGCGATGCTCGCTTGCACTCAGGCAGACCGACTTCAGCATGGTGATGTGTTCAACATTTCCAACAACGAACCAATGCCAATTGAGACTGTTCTGCAAGCTTTATGTGAGGGGTTAAACCTAAAAGTAACGTTACAATCATTACCATATGGCGTTGTATCACCATTATTAAAGCTCAGTGAGCAAATACGAAGGCACTTACCACATCAGCCAGAACCAAGGCTCACCTCATACAGCGCAGGATTGTTTAACTATCATCAAACTCTGGATATCAGCAAGGCGAAACAAACACTGAATTACCAACCGCTTTTTTCAATTCAAGAAGGAATACAGCAGTATGCAAACTGGTCTAAAAATAAAAATCTTTGAGGTTGGACACTGCGTACACCCAGGCTTTGTTGTCAAACCAGGTTCTGGTATCAAGCCTAGAGCATTTCCGGCAGCCGTTGCGTTAATTCAGCACCCAACACAAGGCAACATCCTGTTTGACACGGGATATCACGAGCATTTTTTTAGCGCGACTCGTCCCTTCCCTGAACGTTTTTATGCTTGGACAACACCTTGTCGCTATAACAAAGAACACGGAATTGTTGCGCAGTTAGCAAAAGAAAGTCTCAAACCTCATGATATTGAACACTTAGTACTCTCCCACTTCCATGCTGATCACATTGCTGCCGTGTCTGAGTTTTCCCACTCTCAATTGCATTGCCAACAAAAAGGGGTGGATGCAATTACTAAGAGTGGTCGAATTGGAGGCGTAAGAAAAGGATACCTAAAAGCTCTACTTCCTCCACAACTTGAATCTAACTTATTCATTCATAGTGACTTTTCCGTACCAATCAGCCAAATTATTCCTCAGTGCCAAGGTGTTAATTTGCTCTGTAAAGACATGTTCGACGACGGATTCATTTATATGGTTAGCTTGCCAGGCCATGCTGCGGGTCAAGTGGGCTTGCTAGTTAAAAGAGACCAAAGTTGGCTGTTCTTACTCGCCGATGCATGCTGGTTAATCGAGAGCTTGAGTGAAAATATCGATCAACATTGGCTGGCGAACATGCTTTGCGATGATACAAAAGCCTATAAAAACACCCTCTCCGAGTTGAGAAGTTGCTACCAACAAACCCACCACTTTGTTCGCTTCGTGCCTTCACATTGTCAGGAAACTATCCAGCAGCTAATCAAAGAAGGATGGATGAAGTGAGAACGCTTATCTCAGAATTCTGGCGAACCCGCTACCGCCCCTTCGGCTCAAGGGAACAAGTCGAAACATGGCAGCAACAACACTTAACGCAACACTTGGATTGGGTATGCCGTCATTCACCGTATTACCGCTCACTTCAAGGTGCACCACTCAGTGATTTCCCTATCATGAATAAGCAAACCATGATGGAGAACCTTTCAGAGTTGAATACGAAAGGCTTAGATGCTGAACAGCTAATGCAACAAGCACTCGAAGCAGAACAGTCACGCAACTTCGCCGCTTCGAAAGTTGGCGATGTTACTGTTGGGCTTTCTTCGGGCACATCAGGCATACGCGGGTTGTTTCTTGCTGACAAACAGGAAACGCAACTGTGGGCTGGCAATATATTGGCTCGCCTGTTGCCCAACCTATGGCAAAAGCACCGAATTGCGCTAGCCTTGCGCGCCAACAGCCCACTGTATAAATCCGTCGCGAAAGGCCCTGTCACATTCTTTTATGCGGATTTAACTAAACCTTACCAAGAATGGATAAAAGAGCTAGATGAGTTCCAACCCACGCTTTTAGTTGGTAGTGCGCAAGCTCTTCAGCTCTGCGCCCAGTTCAGCGGTCAATTTGGTCAACCCGAAATTCAACCACAGCGGATCATTTCTGGTGCAGAAGTCCTAACTGAGAGTGACCGTCACTTTATTTCTCAACGGTTCGACAGCGAACTCCATGAAGTCTATCAATGTACCGAAGGTTTTCTTGCATGTACTGATCAGCATGGACAAATGCGCTGGAATCAGGATGTTATTTACATCGAAAAACATTGGCTGAATACCGAACGTACTCATTACAGCCCAATTATCACCGATTTTCGTCGTAAAACTCAGCCCATTATTCGTTATCAGCTCGACGATATTATTGAGAATAAACAGGATAATGGCGTATTTGAACCTCTTGGCGCGATTGCCGGACGATGTGGTGATCGCCTCACGCTAAACGCAAACCACGTCCCAGTTACGGTGTTACCAGATCTCATCTACCGCGCTATAACACTATCTGCCAAAGGTCGCGTGGATTACCGAATCACCCAAACAGGGTCACAAGCCATTCAAATTGAAGCGGATGTTCACCACCATCGGGTTATACACCAAGCCTTGATAAAGTTGTTTGACCAATTGCGGCTTGATCCTGTCAGATTTAGTTACCGCCCTGCGCCTATTTGGACGCCAATGAATAAACAACGACGTGTGGTGAACATATGCGGGTCTTAATCACCGGAGCCCGAGCACCAGTTGCACTAGAGTGGGCAACCATGTGTATGCATCATGGGCATGAAGTAATTCTCACCGATTCGCTAAAAAAGCCTCTGGGATCGTTTTTGCGAGGTATCGAGTCTTATATACCCACCGCTTCACCTCGATTTGCGTTTCCCACCTATCAACAGCAGATCCTAAAAATCATTACTCAGATGCGTATTGATATAGTGATACCCACTTGTGAAGAAGTTTATTACTTGGCTCATGTTGCCAAACAATGCCCAGAAGTAGATTTTTTTCTGCCCAATGTGGGACTACTCAATGCCCTGCACAACAAGTTGACCGTCTTTGAACAGCTTCAGGGTTTGCCAGAAATCACACTTCCAAAAACTCGTTTGGTCGCTGATAAAAGTGAGATTGAAATTAATAAGAGGACCGTTCTAAAGCCCGTTTACTCTCGGTTTGGCGGGCAAGTCATAAGAGATGTGACGACTCAGTCTATTTCTGCCGCCACGATATCGCCCCTTTTCCCTTGGGTTCAGCAACAAAAAATCCAAGGGACTCCGGTGTGTAACTATGCCATTTTTGAACATGGTGAACTTAAAGCACACCAAGCTTATGTACCGAAATACTGTGTAAACAGCTCGGCCGCCAGTGCTTTTCAGCCGATCTCGTGCGAACGACTAGATAGATTTATCGCAACTTTTGGTAAACGTCATACTTATCATGGGCAAGTGTCGTTTGACTTCATCAAATCACAAGATGAACTCTACGTGATTGAATGTAACCCAAGAGCCACCAGTGGTTTGCACCTACTCTCGTCTAGATGCAGTCAACTGCTCCCTAATATGGCATTTACTGCCCCTTCCAAACAGCGACTGCATCATTTAGGGCCAATAACACTCATCGCTGAAGGAGGGTTATCCCTGTTCAAGGCTCGAACTTGGCAAGATTGGTGGTCTGGAGTGAATGTAATGCAACAGCATAACTTGCCGGTAGGGAGCCAAATCCGGAGTGTGTTTGAATTACTCCGGTTAGCTAGGCAGAACAAGACGAAGTGGAGCAACGCTTCTACCGTTGATATTGAGTGGAATGGAGAGGCATTGAACTCATGACACTTTCCTCTCAAGAATGGCATAAAACCTTTATCACTCTTATGCAGTCGAATCCCATTGATGAATGCACAGCAAGCTTTGGTTGCTACTATATCGATGATGTTGCCATTCCCTACTCCGTAACACCAAAAATACCAAACAACTGTTATGCCGTGTCCCCTATGACACTACTTAGTGGCTACGCCGAAGAAGAGCTTCACAAAGTCAAAAATGTGGCTGTTCGATGGGTATGTAAGTTACTTATTAATATGACTAAACCAATCTTATCATTGGCTGGATTGGATCAAGTCCAAACGCTCAACAATCAGTGCTTGTCCACCAATATGTATAGCGAACAATGGGCAGCCTTAAATCTCGATGAACTGCGTCGCGTCGCACTCGATCAATACCCCACCTTTCCCTTGGTGCTTCGATCCCTCAACCAGCGTCAGCATTCACACTTAATTCAGCGATTGAAGCAGCCAAAATGGCAAAGCTTGGTAACACGACAAGTGTATTTACTTGATGATTGGCAAGCGTTCAGCTTCAACCGAGATTTAACGAAAGACTTCAAACTGCTTAATGATAAAGATTGGCAGTTTAGGCCACTGACCACTGATGAAGAGTTTCAGCGTGCCAAAGAGTTATATGACATGCTTTACCTTGATAAATACAGTCTCAATAACATCCAGTTTTCAAGCCAATATTTAAAACAGGCGAGCCAGAACAAATTAGTACATTTAGTGGGACTGTTTTATCAAGAAGAGATGCTGGCTACGTTAGGCATTGTAGAAATTGATAATGATATGACTTGCCCAATTTTTGGCTACGATACCAATAAGCCACAACGCCTCGCATTGTATCGTCGAATATCGGCCTATACCATCCGCCATGCAATGATATACCAGCGTCGCTTTAATATGAGCTCAGGCGCTCCGGCTTTTAAACGCAACAGAAAAGCCCGGCCAGAAATTGAATTTAGCTATGTGTATATTGCGCACTTACCTTGGTATAAACGCATAATTTGGAAAAGCTTATGCTGGCTCACTCAGCACTTTTATCGCCCTTTGTTGATGCGTTTTCAGCTATAAACCGACATCTATAATCAGGTAAGCCTGCGTACACAGTCTCAATCGATAAAAAAGCCTGCGACGTTCGCAGGCTTTTTATAATGGAGCTGTGTGAGGTAACCGTTTTCTACGGTGTGTAGTATGTTGCTGCGCCAGGGCCTACTGGTAAACCAAATACGAATACCCATAGGTAGAAGAGCACACTCCAACCTACAATGAAGCAGATTGAGTAAGGTAGCATGGTCGCGATCAGCGTACCGATACCTAAGTTCTTCATGTAACGAGTCGCTACGGCAAGAATCAAACCAAAGTAGCTCATCATTGGAGTAATGATGTTTGTCGTCGAGTCACCAATTCGGTAAGCAGCCTGAATCGTTTCCGGTGCATAACCAACAAGCATCAACATAGGAACAAAAATCGGAGCCGTTACTGCCCACTGTGCCGATGCCGAACCAATCATTAGGTTAATAAAGCCACACATCAGGATGAAGGCAAAGAACAACATTGGACCAGTTAAGCCAATTTCTTGCAGGAAGCTAGCGCCAGCAACCGCGAATACCTGACCGAAGTTAGTCCATTTAAAGAAAGCAACGAACTGAGCCGCAAAGAAAACTAATACAATGTACATGCCCATAGAAGACATAGATTTCGCCATTGCATCAATTACATCGCGATCCGTCTTCATCGTGCCAACAACTTTACCAAACACAAAGCCTGGAATAGCAAAGAACACAAAGATGAATGCCACGATACTTTTCAGGAATGGTGAACCTGCAATTGTACCTGCATCAGAACGTAGGATGCCGTCTTCTGGAACAACCGTCCAAGCAAGCAGCGCTGAAACAACCAGTACAGCAACACCTGCTAGTTTTAGGCCTTTCTTCTCAATGTCTGTTAAGCCACCCATTTTGTCGTTCGACAAATCTTCTGAGGCTTCTTCTTCACTGTATTTGCCAAGCTTTGGCTCAACAATTTTTTCAGTAACAAACGCACCTGTGATTGCAATGAAGAATGTCGACACAAACATGAAGTACCAGTTAACTTCTGGACCAACAGTGTAAGTTGGGTCGATCATTTGCGCCGCCGTTTCAGTAATGCCTGACAACAGCGGGTCAACCGTACCAATAAGTAGGTTTGCTGAGTAACCACCAGATACACCAGCGAACGCCGCAGCAAGACCGGCAAGTGGGTGACGACCTAAAGAATGGAACAGCATTGCAGCCAGTGGAATAAGTACCACATAGCCAAGCTCTGATGCCGTATTTGAAATGATACCCGCGAAAACGACCGTCACTGTTACCATGCGTTGTGATGCACCCATGACTAAGCCACGCATTGCTGCAGATAGCAAGCCTGAGTATTCAGCAATAGCAACACCCAACATCGCAACCAATACCGTACCCAAAGGTGCAAAGCCGACAAAGTTTTTCACTAGATTGGTAACGATTAGTTCAAGGCCATCAGCGTTAAGCAAGCTAACGACATGAATCATGCCATCCGCGGCACGACCTTTTGCACCCTCAGGACGAGGATCAACTACGGAAACTTCGAAGTATCCTGCAATACCCGACATCACCAGAATGGCTAAACAGAAAATGGCAAATAGTGTGATCGGGTGGGGTAATAAGTTCCCCAAATATTCGACAGTATCCAAAAAGCGCGTAAACAGCGGCTTCTTAGGCGAGTTTTGTTTAATTGAATCAGATGAACTCATCTGTTCCCTCCTTGTTTTTATTCCTATGCAAATGTGACAAAAATGTCAAAAAGCGTGCGAAGGGTACTTGAGTAGAAGGTCAAATAAAAGCCCTAAATGTTACAAACTGTGACGAACAGAGGCATTTATAACCAACATTGAATAAAAATGTAGATATTTCATCCATGTAAGATAATTAACTCAACATTATCAATTAAACAAAACCATAAGTTAGATATATGCAGGTTGATTACTTTTGCACAGCTTTGAATCTCGGGTTCGTTTTACAAATGACATAAAGACGCCCTCTCCGTTTTACAATCTGGCAATCCGGATGACGACTTTTTGCACTTTTTAATGATTTTACTACCTTCATGATTTATTCCTTTTCGCTCTTAAATTGACCAAAACGACGGTTGAAGTTCGCAATGCGACCTTCGGTTTGTACAACGCGCTGTTTACCGGTGTAATACGGGTGAGAAGCTGACGACACATCTAACGTAAAGTAAGGGTAAGTTTTGCCATCTTTCCATTCGATGGTTCTCTCCGTTTTCAACGTAGAACCAACGACAAAGTACTTATCTACACTGGTGTCGTGGAACACCACAGGACGATATTCAGGGTGGATTCCTGGTTTCATAATACTTTTCCTTTTAATTAAATTGTTATGTTATAACATTTTAATTAATAATCATTATCAACAAGAAAAGCAAGAGAAATTTGTGATACTTTTCATCTCAATGAATTCTTAAAGATGTCCACCATGTATTCCATCGAACCCATCGGCGTCATTGAGACACCGTACAAAGAAAAGTTTGCAGTTCCGCGCCAACCACGCTTAGTACCAGAGGCTAAAGCACGCGTAAAACTGTTAGGTGCAGCAAATAGCCCTGAAGCAGTGCGTGGGCTAGAACAGTTCTCTCACGTTTGGTTGTTGTTTCTATTTGATCAGAATCTGGAAGCTGGTTGGAAACCAACTGTACGTCCGCCACGATTAGGCGGCAATGAACGAATTGGTGTCTTTGCCTCGCGCTCGACTTTCCGTCCAAACGGAATCGGAATGTCAGCCGTTGAAGTGAAAGGAGTCACTAAGCAAGGCGATCAAATCTATCTTGATTTAGGCAGTGTAGATCTCGTGGATGGGACACCGATTGTGGATATTAAGCCTTATATTCCCTATTCGGATTCTATTTCGGAAGCACAAGGCGGATACGCAGACCAAGAACCAGAAAAGTCACAAGTCACCTTTTCTGCTCAAGCATTAGCAACGATAGAAAATCGACCCGATACTGACTATGTAAGATCAGTCATTGAACAAGTTCTGGCACAAGATCCTCGCCCTGCATATAAGAAAAACAAGCCGGACGACAAAGAATATGCGGTAAATTTGTTCGACTTGAACGTAAAGTTCACAGCAACAAGCAACTTAATAACGGTTACCGCTATTGAAAGCTTTTGACAAACGCAATTGGCTGATATTATAGACGGCTAACAAATTTCCCTTTAGGGAACTCCCATACTCCTGCTTATTCAAGCTTGAGTATCTAACTTAAATAAACGGATAAATTTAATGCGTACCAGTAATTATCTTCTTTCTACTCTGAAGGAGACTCCAAACGACGCAGAAGTAGTGAGCCACCAGCTCATGCTACGTGCAGGTATGATCCGTAAGCTGGCTTCAGGTTTATACACCTGGCTACCTACTGGTCTACGTGTACTGCGTAAAGTCGAAAACATCGTTCGTCAAGAAATCGACAATGCAGGCGCAGTCGAAACTTTGATGCCCGTTGTTCAGCCGTTTGAACTATGGGAAGAGACAGGCCGCAGCGAAAAGATGGGCCCTGAGCTACTTCGCTTTACTGACCGTCATGTTCGTCCGTTTGTACTTAGCCCAACCGCTGAAGAAGTGATCACTAGCCTTGTTCGCAATGAAGTGAGCTCTTACAAACAGCTTCCGCTAAACCTGTACCAAATCCAAACTAAATTTCGTGACGAACGACGCCCACGTTTTGGCGTAATGCGTTCACGTGAATTCTCAATGATGGATGCGTACAGCTTTGACATTGATAAAGACGGCCTACAAAAGTCATACGACGCAATGCACGATGCTTACTGTAAAGCATTCGATCGCATGGGTCTGGATTACCGTCCTGTACTTGCAGATAGCGGTGCTATCGGTGGTAGCGGCTCTCAAGAGTTCCACGTACTGGCTGAAAGCGGCGAGGATATCATCGCATTCTCTAGCGAGTCAGATTACGCGGCAAACATTGAAAAAGCAGAAGCACTAGCTCCAGCCTCTGAGGCTGCGGCACCAACACAAGAAATGACGTTGGTTGATACGCCAAACGCGAAAACAATCGCTGAATTGGTTGAGCAGTTCGAACTACCAATTGAAAAAACAGTGAAAACACTGTTTGTGAAAGCATCTGACGAAGTTGATGCGCCAATCATCGCGCTTATTATTCGTGGTGATCATGAACTGAACGAAGTGAAAGCAGAAAACCTTCCTCAGATTGCAGCTCCACTGGAAATGGCATCTGAAGAAGAAATTCGTGAGCTTATCGGTGCAGGCCCTGGTTCACTTGGCCCTGTTGGCCTTAAACTGCCGTTCATTGTTGACCGCAGCGTTGCGGTAATGAGCGACTTCGGTGCGGGCGCGAACATCGATGGCAAACACTACTTCGGTATTAACTGGGGTCGTGATGTAGAGCTTGGTCAAGTTGAAGACCTACGTAACGTTGTGGAAGGTGACCCAAGCCCATGTGGCAAGGGCATTATCCAGCTTAAGCGTGGTATCGAAGTTGGCCATATCTTCCAACTAGGTAACGCTTACTCCGCAGCGATGAACTGTGGTGTACTGGGTCCTGATGGTAAGAACGTCATCCTAGAAATGGGTTGTTACGGTATCGGTATCACTCGCGTAGTAGCGGCTGCTATTGAACAAAACCACGACAAATACGGCATCATCTGGCCAGATGCAATCGCACCATTCCAGGTAGCGATCGTTCCAATGAACATGCACAAGTCAGAAGAAGTGAAAGAAGCCGCTGAGAAATTGTACGCTGAGCTAACAGCAATGGGCATCGAAGTGCTATTTGACGACCGTAAAGAACGCCCAGGCGTAATGTTCTCTGACATGGAGCTTATTGGTGTACCGCATACCATTATTATCGGTGACCGCTCAATGAAAGAAGGCAACTTCGAATACAAGAACCGTGCTACTGGTGAGAAAACAGCAGTCGCAATGACTGACATTGTTGAGCACGTAAAAGCTCAACTAAAGTAAGCACTAGACGAGTTCGCATTTGAGGTAGTTTCAAATAGTTAAAAAGGGTTGGCTTCGGTCAGCCCTTTTTATTACAGCTCAACGCCCCCCTCCACCTTTTTCGAACTATTCACTTTGTTAATCTTTGGTTCAGCTTCTTGCTATTAAACTGATTTCATCATCTAAAGGAGGTCAGTTATGGATTTAAAAAGTCTTCTAAACCAAGCACTCAAATCAGACTTACTTAAGCAAGGTGCAGATGCATTGGGCAAACAAACCAACAACATCAAATCCTCATCAAATTCAAGTAGCCTAAAAACGCTAGGAGCAGGTGCTGTAGGCGGAGGCCTCATCGGTATGCTGATGGGCTCAAAGAAAAGTAAAAAAATGACTAAAAAAATAGGGTCAAGCGCATTAAAAGTCGGTGGCGCAGCTGCGCTTGGAGCCTTGGCCTACAAAGTGTATAACGACTGGCAAGCCAAGCAATCCGGTCAAGGTGTTCAAGAAACCTTTGACCCCGATGACAGTAAACACAGTGTCTTAATTTTAAAAGCAATGATTGGAGCTGCAAAAGCTGATGGTCACGTTGATGAAGAGGAAATGGCGCGCATTGAACAAGCTCTCGCGGATATGGGCGCAGATGAGCACGTTCGTCACCTCGTTCAGCAAGAGTTAAACAAACCGCTTGATCCTGCTGAAATTGCTAATCAGGCGACCTCTCCTCAACAAGCGTCAGAAATTTACCTGGCGTCTTTGATCGTCGCTGATGAACAAAACTTTATGGAAAAAGCGTATCTGCAAGAACTAGCAAAACAACTTCAACTTTCACCAGAAGTCACTCAGCAGTTAGAAGCACAAATGCAGTGATTAAATCTCGCTCAAGCAAACCTTCAACTTGAGCCAAAACAACTCTGTACTTTGAGTTTCAAATCCGCTGTGTGTATATTGAGATAAGTTATCATTTAGTGGAAAGAAAACATGCAAGTATACGGCTGTTGTGAACTGGTTCGTGAGCTTTATGCTCAGATTGGTAGTGGCGATCAAGCTTATATTCCCCAAGCAATTTCATGTGCAGTTAAAGCACTGAACGATGTTGCAGCGGATGAGTCCCTGCCTAAAGAAGTGCGTGAAAAAGCGGCATTTGCTGCGGCAAACCTACTGATTTCAGATTTTGAGGATAAGTAATGAATCTAGCGAACTTTGAATCCATGGACCCTGTCATGCTGATGAGCATTGTGAATATGAAGCTACGCGATGACTTCGGAGGTGATCTGGACAAACTGGTGGCTTTCTTCGATATCGAGCGCACAGCACTGGAGACAAAACTGGCTTCTGCTGGTTTTGACTTTCTTCCAGAAGCAGGACAATTCCGTTAATCCACACCATGCTTGGCGGATAACCGAAACGAGAATAACCAATATGAAAAAGGGCTTGATGAGTTACCATCAAGCCCTTTTCTTTTATTCGATAGACGTCTCGGTTAGCCAAATGAAGCCCAGATGACTGTCGCCACAAGAATTGGACATACAAACTTCACATACGCAGGCCATAACTTACCAAACCAACCTTGCGTAAACTCCGGGCAACCTTGCTCAAGCTCTTTGATTTTTGAGTTGCGATTCCATACCCAACCACCAAATAAGCAGAATAAGAGCGCAGCGGTTGGTTGTAGATACTGAGTAGCAACCGTCGCGACCATACCAAATAGAGCACCAAAATTATAAACAATCACCACACTGAACAAAGCAATGAGACCACCTAAAACCCAGCTCGTTGCGCTGCGCTTAGTATTGAAGCGCTCACTCACTAAAGCCACTGGACACTCTAACATTGAAATGGAAGACGTTAGCGCCGCAATCGTCAACAATAAGAAGAACACAATAGAGAATAATTGACCAAGCAAACCTAAACTATCAAACATTAGTGGCAATACCGTAAACACTAACGTATCTGAGCTTAAGAGAGAGCCATCTTCTGCATAGATTTGAACGCCCTTTTGCATTGCTACAAACATCGCTGGCATCACCACTAACCCTGCAATGAAAGCAACGGCAGTATCTACCATGGTCACGTTCATCGCCATCTTTGGTAGGTTCTCTTTCTTACTCAAGTAAGAGCCATAAATCAGCATTGAACAGCCACCGATCGTAAGCGAGAAGAAGCCCTGTCCCATTGCAGCAAGAATCAACTTGCGGTCCCATACCTTTTCAAAATCCGGCACTAGGTAATGTTTCAGACCTTCCATCGCACCGTTTTGCGTCATGATGTAAGCAAATAGCAGAGCAAACAAAACAAACAATGCTGGCATCAAACGTGTGGACCACTTCTCAATACCTTGTTTTACGCCACCTTGTACGATGAGAATCGTCAGTACATAAAAAGTAATGGTTCCGAACAAGTTACGTTCAACACTAAAGCCCTTTAGCCATTGAGTTGCAGCTTCTAACCCCATTAGATCTGTGATTGCACCCAGTAAAAAGCAGATCAACCAACCACCAACAATTGAATAAAACGCTAAGACAGCGCTTGGTACGCTTAAACCAATCCAACCCACAATGCCGCCGAGCTTTTTACCGGCAGGGTTATCTGTGATTGCACGCATACTGTCTACAGGGTTGGCTTGACCATGGCGACCAATCGCCATTTCAACCACCAGCATCGGAAATGCGACGATAAGAATCATCACCAAATAAACTAACAGGAAAGCACCGCCACCATTACTGGCTGCTTGAGTTGGGAAGCCCCAAATATTGCCAAGGCCAACTGCGGCACCTGCGGCAGCTAAGATGAACCCGAGACGAGAGCCAAAATGCTCGCGAGGCTGAGAAGAGGTTTGCTGTGTCATACTACTCACACAAAAATATCATTGAACTAGCTAACTAGTACACTATAGCAATATTCACTATTCAACAAGAGCACCTCGGTTAAATCCTCGACAGTTGAAACAATTTGTAGTCATTCAGCTTGTAAATTTTAACGTACATCTCATATTCATCGCTCAAAAGCCTCGCGACTGTTGTTCGTTTTACGTGGCTGAATTTTACCAATCCTTCTGCCGTGAAGTGAGCCGAAAAATAATGAGCTCTGGTGTAAGGGACGAACTGTTCCTCGTGATACTGTGTCGAAAAGCAGAATATTGTGCTTCGCTTTTTCCCCCTAATGTCTATTTATCAGCTAGTTATTACTCTGTTCTCATTTATACCCATGATTCAAGGAGAGGAAAATGAAGGTCACCCTACTTCACGGAGCGATGGTTGTAGCACTCAGCGCCAGCTACCAAGCTCAAGCCTATAACTGTCAAAGTTTACCCGACTGGGACAGCACTGCGACTTATACATCGGGCGCTTTAGTAAAAACGCAAGGAGCCGCTTATGAGGCTGCATATTGGACGCAAGGCAATGATCCCGTGACCAACTCAGGATCTTGGGAAGCATGGAAAGCGTTAGGGCAATGTGATGGTGGAAGCAACAATTTATCACCAACGGTGTCGTTCTCCTCTCCAATAAACAACGCACAAATTCCCGAAGGCAGTGCGATCACTTTGTTAGCCAACGCAACTGACGAAGATGGCCAAATCACACAAATTGAGTTTGTTGCAGGCAACCAAACCGTTGCTGTGGTAACTCAAGCACCATTCGAAGCTTCTTGGACCGCTATTGAAGGGATCTCGCAATTGACCGCAATTGCGACAGATAATGAGGGAGCTGTTAGCACCACGACGATTTCTATCCAAGTTCAACCACAAGTCGAATTACCGCCACCAAGCATTTCATTGACAAGCCCAGTAGGCACAGAAGTGCTTAATGTAGGCGATAACCTAACCGTAGCCGCTCAAGCTGACGATATTGATGGTGTGGTCACACAAGTTGAGTTCTTCGTAAACAATCAATCTGTCGCCATTGATACTAGCGCACCTTACGAATATCAATGGACCGCTAGTCCAGGTACATACTCGTTCAAAGCACAAGCGACTGATGATACAAACCTCGCAACGATGAGCCAAGAAGTAGCGCTGGTTATTAGTAATTCAGAAACCGGAACGGGCGGATGTGCAGATGCAGTACCTTATGTGGCAGGCACAAGTTATCAAGCTGGCGACCTGATTTCTCACTTCAACCAAAAATATCGTTGTGATGTTGCTGGTTGGTGCTCCTCGGATGCGACATGGGCTTACGAGCCTGGTGAAGGGCTATACTGGCAAGATGCTTGGAGTGGCCTAGGTGCTTGTTCGACACCACCGCAAGTTACCATTACGGCACCAACGGATGGACAAGTCGTGCTCGCTGGCAGCAATAACGAAATCACGGCAAACGCAAGCGATGCTGATGGCACAGTCACGCAAGTTGAGTTTTTTGCGAACAACACCAGCTTAGGGGTCACCACTCAAGCGCCATATTCCGTTACTTGGAACGCCACACTTATTGGCGCTAACCAGCTTAAAGCCGTCGCAACCGATAATGATAACAACACGTCAGAGTCCCTGGTTGGTGTGGAAGTCAGCGATAAAGATTTGGTCGTCTCTCTGACTTCACCAAGCAGCGGTCAAACCGTCGGATTAGGCAAAAGTCTCGCATTAAGCGCCGATGCAACGTCTTTAACTTCAGGCATTAAACACGTTGATTTCATGATCAACGGCTCTATTGTTGCAACCGATACCACAGCACCTTACACAGCCAACTGGACACCAACTGCACTTGGTAACTTTACAGTTAGCGCCCAAGCTGTGGATTTGTCAGGAAGCAATGCACTGTCTGACGCCGCAGCAATAACGGTGGTTGAGCAAGTAGAGAAACGCCATAACCTCATCGGTTACTGGCACAATTTTGTAAATGGTGCGGGCTGTCCAATTCGTCTAGCAGATATGGCAGATGCTTGGGATGTGATTGATATTGCCTTTGCTGAAAATGATCGCAACAGTGATGGCACTGTGCACTTTAATCTATATTCAGGCGATATTTACAGCGATTGTCCAGCACTCGATCCAACACAATTCAAGCAGGACATGGCAGCGCTTCAAGCTAAAGGTAAGAAGTTTGTTCTCTCTCTTGGCGGCGCAGAAGGCACGATTACGCTGAATACCGACCAAGATGAAGCCAACTTTGTCTCTAGCCTAACAGGTCTTATCGCTGAGTGGGGCTTTGATGGTCTAGATGTGGATTTAGAGAGTGGTTCTAACTTAGTTCATGGCTCGCAAATTCAAGCTCGCCTTGGTCGTGCTTTGCTTCAAATAGAGCAAAACATGGGTGGAGATATGTACCTAACCATGGCGCCTGAGCACCCTTATGTTCAAGGCGGCTATGTGGCTTACAGCGGTATTTGGGGAGCTTACATTCCTGTGATAAACGAGACACGCAGCACGCTCGACTTGCTTCACGTCCAGTTATATAACAACGGCGGTTTGCCAAACCCATACCTGCCAGGCAGTGCACCAGAAGGCTCTGTGGATATGATGGTAGCGCAATCTAAAATGCTTATCGAAGGTTTTGAGTTGGCCGACGGCACTCAATTTGCACCATTGCGCGATGATCAAGTCGCAATCGGTTTACCTTCAGGTCCTAGCTCGGCAAATTCAGGGCAGGCTCCAACACAGAATATTATCAACGCACTAGATTGTTTAACCAAAGGCACTTCATGTGGCACCGTAAAACCAGCGTACCATTACCCGAATTATGCAGGAGTAATGACATGGTCTATCAACTGGGATCAGCATGATGGCTTTAACTTCTCAAAACCTGTCGGCGATAAACTCACCGAGATGAATGCGCAATAAGCTATCAAAGAATAAGCGAGTAAAACGCAAAGAGAGCACAATAGTGCTCTCTTTCTTTATCTCATCGAGTTTTTGCTTTTTAATGAGTAATTAAATCGTAAATACTCGGTAATCTTTTAGCTCAGGGATTTTCTTCAACAGATCGTTTTCTTGCCCTGCCATGTCATCCAGCGAATCGCACAAGTCTTCTGCTTGTTGTTCTACCTCTTTTGAATGCTCGGCTAAACGCTCTTCTACTTTCGCGCTGAGTTCAGCCATACTCTCTGATAATGCAGTGAGGTTTATCCCTCCCTCTTCCTTCATTTTTTTCGATAAAGCATCCAACGAACTGGCTAAAAACTCTTTATTGAAGATCTCTTGTGCTTTTGCAAAGTCTTCAGTCCACCCTTGTGTCATAGACTCAAAACTCTCCGCAGGCAGGATGAAATCACCATCTTTGTAGTAACGTGATTCAACATCAGCGAAAAAGTCCTTTACTGCGACTTTTACATTATCAAACGCACCAGGTGCATCGAGGCTTTCCGCAACATCATCAATAATATCATTCGCAAGCGCTAAACCATCACTCGCCAATTGCTTTGCTTGTGGAATATACGCGTTCATTTTTTCGCGATAGTCTTCAATTGCCGCTTTTTGGTCGGCATTGAGTTCAATTAGCTCACCTTTGATGAAGAGGTTGTTATCCTCATCCACGACAGCTTTATCACCTGTCGTTTGGCGAATTTCCAAGCTTTGCCCATCCATACGGACTTCATTATTGATGTCCACACGACACTGCGCTGCATAACCAGTAGCACTGACCATCAGCAATGAGAGTGTAAAAAGCTTTTTCATGTCATTCTCTTTTATTTAACATTACTCGTGTTAAACATAACACTGAGTGATACATGAGATGTCAGCAAATCGTCACGACTTCGTAACAAGTTGTTTTATCTCCTATTTTCACGTCAACCTCATCACCCTCTTCTTTCCCGAACAACGCTCGACCCAGAGGAGATTTGGCTGTTAAGACAAAGACTTCCAGAGTCTGATATTGAACAGTCAAACCACCAGAGCAAGGGCCTACAAAGAAGTGCTTTTCGATCAAATTCTCATCTGCGAGAACAACGTAAGCACCAACACCAACAGGCGCATTCTTAAAGTTACGAGTCACTAAAGAACGATATTGACGCAACTCCTCTTCACTATCTTGAATTCGCATGGCTTGTCCATGAGCAAGATACGCGGCTTCAAGTGCCAATGTATCGTACTTGTGCTCGGGAACAGTTTCTTCATCTGTGGCGGCATCGATAGCTCGCTGAGCCGATGAATGGGCAACTTGAAGTTTTTCTTCCAGATGTTGGATGATAATTTGGACTAAGTCAGCTTTGTTCATACTTTTAGGACGCGCGTTTAGTATTCGGGGTGTGTTAATGTAGCCAAGTTTACCATCAAAGAAAGGTTTCCCTATTATGCAAAGTGACTCGCTGCATCAAACACTTCAATCTGTATTTGGTTTTGACTCATTACGCCAAGGTCAGCAACCCGTTATTGAAGCCGTTATGAATGGTTACTCTGCTGCGGCAATCTTTCCTACAGGCTCGGGGAAGTCACTCTGTTATCAACTACCTGCAACCATATTACCCAACCTTACGTTGGTGATCTCTCCGTTGTTGGCGTTAATGAAGGATCAACTGAGCTTTTTACAAAGTAAAGGAATCGCGGCCGCTTCTATCGATAGCAGTCAAAGTAGAGAAGAAGCACAACAGGTCATGGCTGGCGTGAAGAATGGACAAATCAAAATCTTGATGATTTCTGTTGAGCGACTAAAAAATGAGCGTTTTCGTGAATTCATTCGCCAAGTACCGATTTCTTTGATGGTCATTGATGAAGCGCACTGTATTTCCGAATGGGGGCATAACTTTCGTCCAGATTATCTCAAACTACCGCAATATCAACGTGAACTGAACATCCCACAGTCTTTACTTCTCACCGCAACGGCAACGCCTGCAGTTATTGAAGACATGCAAAAAAAGTTCGATATTTCCAGTGAACATATTACCGTTACAGGCTTCTACCGCTCTAATCTGGATATCTCAGTGATCCCGTGTGAGGAAACAAAGAAACAAGAACAGCTCAGTGAGATCATCGCCTCTTCACCTAAGCTTCCGACCATCGTATACGTGACGCAGCAGCAAACAGCAGAACGAGTAGCAAAGTCATTAATCCATATTGGCATTAACGCTCACGCATACCACGCTGGCATGAAAAGCGACGTTCGTGAACAAATCCAACAGCAGTTCATGGATGGCCAAATTGACTGTATTGTTGCAACGATTGCATTTGGTATGGGGGTCGATAAATCTGATATTCGACGCGTCATTCACTTCGACTTACCCAAATCAATCGAGAACTACGCACAAGAGATTGGACGTGCAGGCAGGGACGGGCAACGCTCGGAGTGCATTCTGCTAGGCAATACGTCCGGCCTAACGGTGTTGGAGAATTTTGTCTATGGTGACACACCAGAATTTACGTCAATTAACTATGTAGTCGAGCAAGCGAAAGAACATGCTCCACAATGGGAGGTAGTGCCACTGCGTTTGTCGCGTGAAAGTAATATCCGCCAATTGCCACTCAAAACCTTGTTGGTTTATTTGGAGCTACATAACGTCATTGAAGCAAAGTACAGTTACTTTGCGGAATATCGGTTTAAGTTTTTGCACGATCAGCAATTTATTGTGAATCAATTTCAAGGCGAGCGACGTCAATTTGTGGAGGCTATTTTTTCCTGCTCACAAAAAGCCAAAGTGTGGTGCCAAGTTGATCTAGAAGCGCTATGGATGAACTATCAATCGGAACGCAGCCGAGTTGTCGCAGCGCTCGACTATTTTCACCAGAACGGCTGGATAGAACTAGAGAGCAAACAACTGACGGACGTGTACTCAGTTATGCCAACCAAACAGAGCTCGGATGTTTTAATCCAACAACTGTATGAACTGTTCCAATCCAAAGAAAGCAAAGATATCGAAAGAATCCACACCATGCTGCACTTGTTCCAGTCCGAGCACTGTTTGAGCTCACAATTGGCGAACTACTTTGCGGATCACGATGCACCAAAGCAATGTGGTCACTGCTCCGTGTGTCGTGGTCACGTCGCCACATTCACAGCACCAGAACCTGAAGATATTGAACAATCTCAAGTATCGATATGGGCGCGGGAGTTTATTCAGCTTTCCCCATCGGCCATCAGTAATGATGCCGTTGCTCGCTTCTTGTGCGGAATCAGCACTCCTTTGATTAGCCAGCTAAAAGCCTCAAAGCTAGCAGGTTATGGTGCAATGGCAAATGTAAGTTTTGAGCAGGTATTAACGCAGGTAGAAACGGTAAGGGCCTAAAAAAAGCTCAATTGACGCGCTTGGTCTTCGGGCTTGAGCATCACGTTCAAGCCTAAAAGGCGAATTTCCCGTCCATTTTGGCGTTTAAGAATATCTCTTAGCAAGATCTTGAAGTCCTCAAGCTCTAATTGCGGATGGATGTGCTCAATTGTTGTCAGTTGAAAGTCGGCAAATTTGACTTTAATACCTTGTTTAATAATCGACTTATCTGGGCTTGCACGCTCTAAACGTTTCTCGAGTTCAGGATAAAGTTTCTCCTCAATCACTTGCCAACATTCATCATAGGTTGCGATGTTCTGGCTGAATGTCCTTTCCACACCGACGGACTTTCTCTCGCGCTCAACAACGACTTCTCGATTATCAATTCCATGGCTTCGCTGCCATAAGGAGGCACCCTGACGACCAAACTGCCTCAACAACTCTCGATAGTCACTGTTTTTAATGTCCTCACATCGATAAAAACCGGCTTGGTGGAGCTTCTCAAGACTCACCTTCCCCACACCAGGAATGTTCTCTAGCGGAAGACTATCGATAACCTCTTGGACTTTCTCTGGCGGAATCACAAACTGACCGTTGGGCTTGTTCATGTCTGACGCGACCTTGGCAAGAAACTTTATCGGAGCAATGCCCGCCGATGCCGTCAACCCAAGTTCACTCCAGATATCGCGGCGAATTGACTCTGCGATCAACGTAGCGGAGCCACGGCAAGCTGTCGAGTCCGTGACATCGAGGTATGCTTCATCCAATGAGAGAGGTTCAATGATAGGCGTATAACGCTCAAAAATAGCACGAATCTGCTGAGAGACTTGCTTATATACATGCATTCTACCGGGCACAACCAACAAATGAGGACAGAGTTGCAGCGCGCGCGCCGTTGACATTGCACTGCGAACACCATATTTACGCGCATCATAATTACAGGTGCTAATCACTCCACGCTGCTTTTCATGTCCGCCAACAGCGAGTGCAATGCCACGGTAACTGGGGTTATCTCTCATCTCTACGGCAGCATAAAAACAATCCATATCGACATGAATAATTTTTCTAATTCGATCTGACATAGCCATCAAAGCACTGTTCAAAAAAACAGTATAAATCAAATCTACCTGAAGAGAAATGGGCGTGTTTAAGCGAACGTCAATCTCGAAGCATTACGTCCAATTGATCGACTAATTCGGCCCAATCTGCATCTTCTTCGATGGCTTGTTTTAGAAAGTTCGCCTGTGACATCGTCCAAAAGCTAGCTTCATGTAAAGGCGCAGAATCTCTTTTGTGTCGATGTTGATTAATAAAATCTTTCATTTCTTGAGGAGAGCTACCGAGGCCCAGTTGTTGAAATAGCTCAGCCATACCATGTTGATGCATTTCCATACTACTTTCTCCCTACGTTAGCTAAACATAATTATATAACTAAGACAGGAATAATGATGTGATGTTAACGGATGCGTGTCAAACATTTGAGTAGTTGTTCTACTTTTGGTTGACATGTGTTTTTTGATGGCGATAAGTTTAATTTTAGTTATCATTGATTTTAAACAATTAATTTTGGGGACTGCGCTTGAGTAATAAGATTCTGGTTGTTGAAGATAGTCGTGCATTTAAAAACTTTCTTTGCCAAACAATAAGCCAAGCTGGTTATGAGGTCATCGCAGCGGAAAGCTACGCGGAGGCAAAGAACTTGTTATCTTCAGCACAGGACCTCTTCTGTGCGGTTTTAGACTATTGTTTACCGGATGCTCAAGATGGCGAGATTATTGACCTCGTTTTGGAACATGGTCATCGTGTCATTGTTTTAACGGCTCGATTTCAAGAAGACACTCGCGAAAAGATGCTTGCAAAAGGTGTCCTCGACTATATTTTGAAAGACAGCATGGCGTCCGTTTCCTATCTATTACCACTCCTCAAGCGACTAACCAACAATCAACAACACAAATGTTTAGTCGTTGATGATTCACACACCGTAAGAAGACACATTGCCCAACTTTTGGAGCATCAATATATTCAGACGTTGGAAGCTGACAATGGGCAAAAAGCCCTAGAGCTTGTCGAGCAAAATCCAGATATCACTCTCGTTTTAACCGACCATGATATGCCCGTTAAAGATGGCATTACTATGGTGCGTGAATTACGTCGGAAGTGGGATAAAAATCAATTAGCCATTCTCGGCTTGTCGGGTAGTAACTCTAAGACCATGACGGCTAGGTTTCTAAAAGCAGGGGCCAATGACTTTTTATACAAGCCATTTAATCAAGAAGAATTTTTTTGCCGTATTCACCAACTGTTAGATATCAAAGACGCAACATCTGAACTGTTTAAAATGGCAAATCAAGATGCGCTAACGGGCTTATGGAACCGCCGCTTTCTGTTTGAGCAACCCCATGTAGAAAACGCTCAAAGAAACATCGCGATGCTTGATATCGATTTCTTTAAGCAAGTAAATGATACACACGGACATGAGGGCGGCGATGCAGTGTTAGTCATGATAGCGAATATTCTAAAAATCTATTTTCCAAATGATATTGTCGCTAGGCTTGGTGGCGAGGAGTTTTGTATTCAAGCCAGTGGCGACTATGACGGCTTTCTAACACGCTTAGAACAAATGAGACAGCGCATAGAAAAAACGCCAATAACTTATTTGGACAAAAACATTCTTGTGACCGCGAGTATTGGTGTAAGCAACATCGAGGGGGAGCTGGAACAACAAATAAAAGTGGCGGATGAGCGACTTTACATGGCCAAAGAGAACGGACGTAACCAAATCATTGCTTCGTCCTAATGATTATCGATGTAGTCTTGCTCTATAACATGAGAGAAAGAAACAACAAAACACGGTATTGGGCTCTTTCTCGGACATCTGAGCTTTGGTTAGCTGCCTAAAAATAAAGCTCAGCAGAACGCTGAGCTTTATCACTTTCTTAGTACGATTAACCAATACTAAGCAATTCTATCTTTTTCCCACGCCGCCAATTTCTCAGCACGCGCAGCCTCACGCGCTTCACGTTTTTTACGCGCATCGCAGGGTTCTGGACAATTACACACTTTTTCGATGCCAACTGCCCCTAAGCCACCACAGCTACCTTTCACGACTTTCTTTTGGAAAATGTATCCGACAGCCATTGCAGTGATTACCGCGACAAACACAGCAAAGGTAATTAGAAATGTATTCATAAAAACATGCTCACTTCTGTTGTTATTTCTTCATGAATGGCTTGTATGCTTCCGAAGCCAACTCTTTAAAACCATCTTCCGTTTTCACAATCATGAAAACAGGAATATTATTTTCGTTCGCAATTGCCATGCCTTTGTCTTCACCTAGCACCATAAGACCAGTTGCAAGACCATCAGCAGTCATCGACGATTTATCTAATACCGTTACAGACACCACTTTATGATGAATTGGTTTGCCTGTTCGTGGATTAATAATATGAGAGTATCTCACACCATTACTCTCAAAGTAATTACGATAGTCACCACTTGTTGCAATTGCCATGTCGCCTGGTTCAATAATTTCTTGAATTGAACGTTCATCAACGGTCGGTTTTTCAATTGCGATACGCCAAGGCACACCTTCACGATTGACACCTTTGAGACGCATTTCACCGCCAACTTCGACCATAAAGTTCTGTACCCCTTCAGATTGAAGGTAGTCAGCAACCACGTCAACCCCCCAACCTTTCGCAATCGTCGATAGGTCGACGTACAAGTTAGGAAGGTCTTTGGACAGTGTATTACCATCAACAGATAGGTGGTGAATACCGGTATTTGCTTTGCGAGCAGCGAGTTCTTCATCGGTTGGAACTACATCTGGACGAGCTTCTGGACCAAACCCCCACAGGTTAACTAGAGGGCCGACCGTCACATCCAATGCACCTAAAGTAAGACCGTTAAGGCGAATTGCTTCTTTCACTACCGTTGCTGTTTGTGTCGAAACTGTAAATGGCTCGCTCGTTTGATGCTGATTAAAACGACTTAACTCTGAGTCGTCACGATAGGTCGACATTTGGTCATTAACCTCTTCCAATAAGCGATCAATTTCTGTCTGCATCGCTTTTGGCGTTGGAATACCATCTTGCTCGATATACTTGATGTTGTAAGAAGTCCCCATGGTAGGGCCACTTAAATGAATTTGATCTGCAGGCTGCTCACAGCCAGCCAAAATCAATAGAGAAGCGAATGCAACAAGCCACTTTTTCACTTGTTAACTCCCAATGTTGTTGAATTGATATGGGAAATAGGACCAATCCTTTCAATCCGATTACCTATATCAACTGTTGCGTATCAGTTTTATGTCTATAAAAAACAATGGCTAGCTCTCTTGGAGAGCTAGCCATAGATTCAATCACTTGGAGGAATTAACCACCGAAGTCATCTAGTAGGATGTTTTCATCCTCTACACCTAGATCTTTTAGCATGCCGATTACAGCTGCGTTCATCATAGGTGGACCACACATGTAGTATTCACAGTCTTCTGGCGCTTCGTGATCACGTAGGTAGTTCTCGTAAAGAACGTTGTGAATAAAGCCAGTGTAACCATCCCAGTTATCTTCTGGAAGTGGATCAGACAGTGCACAGTGCCATACGAAGTTGTCATTCTCAGCTTGTAGCATATCGAAATCTTCTACGTAGAACATTTCACGCTTAGAACGTGCGCCATACCAGAAAGACATCTTACGCTTAGAGTGCAGACGCTTAAGTTGGTCGAAGATGTGTGAGCGCATTGGAGCCATACCAGCACCACCACCAACGAATACCATTTCTGCATCTGTATCTTTCGCAAAGAACTCACCAAATGGACCAGAAATAGTACACTTGTCGCCTTCTTTTAGAGACCAGATGTACGAAGACATGATGCCTGGTGGTACGTCTGGGTTGTTCGGCGGCGGAGTTGCGATACGAACGTTAAGCATGATGATACCGTGCTCTTCTGGGTAGTTAGCCATAGAGTATGCACGAATGGTCTCTTCATTAACTTTAGACTCGTAACGGAAAAGGTTGAACTTCTCCCAGTCTTCACGGTATTCCTCAGGAATATCGTAGTCTGCGTATTTCACGTGGTGAGCAGGAGCTTCAATCTGGATGTAACCACCAGCACGGAAAGGTACTGATTCGCCATCTGGAATTTGTAGCTTAAGCTCTTTGATGAATGTCGCTTTGTTATCGTTAGAGATAACAGTACATTCCCACTTCTTAACGCCGAAGATTTCTTCAGGAAGCTCGATATCCATGTCAGTTTTCATTGCAACCTGACACGCTAGACGCTCACCTTCACGCGCTTCACCTTTAGTAATATGGTCAAGCTCGGTTGGTAGGATGTCGCCACCACCTGATTTAACTTTTACGCGACACTGACCACATGAGCCACCGCCACCACAAGCAGAAGATACGAATACGCCAGCACCTGCTAGAGCACTCAGTAGCTTACCACCTGGTTGTGTAACGATCGCCAGAGAAGGGTCATCGTTCACAGAAATTGTAATGTCACCTGTTGGTACAAGCTTAGACTTAGCGAAAAGAATCACTAGTACTAGTGCAAGTACGATCAGAGTAAACATCACTACACCAAGAATAATGTCCATTGACTATTCCTTAATTGTTGCGGTTTACCCGACTTACAGTTGAACACCAGAGAAAGACATAAAGCCTAACGCCATAAGACCTACAGTGATAAATGTGATACCAAGACCACGTAGACCTGGAGGTACGTCAGAGTACTTCATCTTCTCACGGATACCTGCAAGAGCAACGATTGCTAGCATCCAGCCCACACCAGAGCCGAAACCGTAAACGATCGATTCAGCAAAGTTGTAGTCACGTTGTACCATGAAAGATACACCACCGAAGATTGCACAGTTTACTGTGATCAGCGGTAGGAAGATGCCTAGCGCGTTGTACAAAGGTGGGAAGAAACGGTCTAGGACCATCTCTAGAATCTGTACAAGTGCTGCAATTACACCGATAAAGGTGATGAAGTTTAGGAAGCTAAGGTCCACGCCCTCAACTAACGCGTTCTCTCTCAGAACTAGGTTGTATACCAGGTTGTTCACAGGAACAGCGATAGTTAGTACTACCACAACTGCAACACCTAGGCCGAAAGAGGTCTTAACCTTCTTAGATACGGCAAGGAAAGTACACATACCTAGGAAGAAAGACAGAGCCATGTTTTCGATGAAAATCGATTTAACTAACAGACTAATGTAATGTTCCATGACGTCCTTACTCCTTCGCTTCTACTTGTTCTGGTTTCAGAATACGGATTACCCAGATAAGGAAGCCGATTAGGAAGAATGCTGATGGTGCTAGTAGCATTAGGCCGTTAGGCTGGTACCAACCACCGTTGCTCACTAGAGGTAGAACTTCTAGACCAAATAGTTTGCCTGAGCCAAATAGCTCACGGAAGAAACCTACAGTGATAAGAACGAAGCCGTAACCTAGACCATTACCAATACCGTCAATAAGAGATGGTACTGGCGCAGACTTCATTGCGAATGCTTCAGCACGACCCATTACGATACAGTTAGTGATAATCAGACCAACGAATACAGATAGCTGTTTAGAGATATCGTATAGGTAAGCTTTTAGCACTTGGTCTACCACGATTACTAACGATGCGATGATTGCCATCTGAACGATGATACGCACACTGTTAGGAATGTGGTTACGGATCAATGAAACAGAGAAGTTAGACAACGCAGTTACAAATGTTACCGCTAGTGTCATTACAAAAGCTGTTTCTAGTTTAGTTGTTACTGCAAGAGCAGAACATACACCAAGAACTTGTAGCGCGATTGGGTTGTTATCCAATACTGGCGCTAGAATGCTCTTTTTAACGTTTTGTGCACTAGACATTAGTTAAGTTCTCCGTCACGAACTTTTGCTAGGAAAGGACCAAAGCCCATATCACCTAACCAGAAGTCAAATGTGTGTTGAACACCATTACTAGTGAGCGTCGCTCCTGATAGGCCATCAACACCGTGCTCAGAACCTTGCGGTGCGCCGCCTTTCACGACCTTAATCGCTGGCTGGTGATCTTCATTGTACAATTTCTTGCCAATGAATTGATCGCGCCATGAAGGGTTCTCTACTTCACCACCAAGTCCAGGAGTTTCACCTTGCTCGTAGTAAGTAATAGCAGACACAGTGTTACCATCAGTTTCAACGGCTACAAAGGCATACATCATCGACCATAGTCCTTTACCGTGCATAGGCAGGATAACTTTTTGGACTTCATCTTGATCTTTTACAAGGTACACCACTGCTGTATTCGCGCGACGACGGATATCAGCTACGTCTTCTTCTGGTGTCAATGCGATTGAACGTTCTGCATCTTTTGATGCTTCACGTTGATCGTACGTAGATGCATTACCCTCAGTAAAGTTACCTGTTTCAAGGTCTACTAGACGAGGTTCGATGTACTCAGCAAATAGCTCTGGTACTTTCTTACCGTTTGCGTCAATGCCTGCAACTTCAACGATCTTTGATTGCTTATCTAGGACAGCGTTAGCTTTTTGCTTATCACGCAGACCTACTGCTGCTGTTGATACGATGATTGAACAAACAAGGCTCAACCCGATAACAACACCCAGCGTCTTTTTAATGCTGTCGTTATTACTTGCCATAGCGTGCTAGTCTCCGCTTGATGTTCTTCTCAATCACTACATGGTCGAACAGAGGTGCGAATAGGTTCGCGAATAGAATCGCCAGCATCATACCTTCTGGGTACGCTGGGTTAACTACACGGATCATCACACACATTGCACCAATCAGGATGCCGTACCACCATTTACCTTTGCTAGTAAATGACGCTGATACTGGGTCCGTTGCCATGAAGAACATACCGAATGCAAAACCACCTAGAACAAGGTGCCAGTGCCATGGCATATTAAACATTGGATTAGTGTCAGAACCGATCACGTTAAACAGAGTCGATACTGCGATCATACCGATCATTACACCCGCAATGATGCGCCATGAAGCGATTCGCATGTAAACGATCATCGCTGCACCGATCATTAGAGCTAGAGTCGATACTTCACCAATTGAACCAGGGATGTTACCGATGAACGCGTCCATCCAAGTGATAGGAGCGCCAGTTACTGTGTTAACTAGAGCACCGTTACCACCTTGAGCCCATTGGCTAAGAGCAGTTGCACCAGAGAAGCCGTCAGCTGCAGTCCATACTACGTCACCCGAAATTTGCGCTGGGTAAGCGAAGAATAGAAATGCACGACCTGCAAGTGCAGGGTTAAGGAAGTTACGACCTGTACCACCGAAGATCTCTTTTGCTACAACAACACCAAATGTGATACCTAGTGCCGCTTGCCATAGAGGTAGCGTTGGTGGAACGATAAGTGCGAATAAGATAGAAGTTACAAAGAAACCTTCGTTAACTTCGTGTTTACGCACCATACAGAACAACACTTCCCAGAAGCCACCAACAATAAATACTGTTGCGTAGATTGGCAGGAAGTAAGTCGCACCTAGTAGCATCTTACTGCCAACACCCGCTTCCGCACCGATAGTGCCGCCAAGCATTTCTGTTAGCCAGTAGTGCCAGTTACCTGCGATAACTGTCGCTAGTTGGTCACCAGCGTACATGTGGTTAAGTGCTGCAATAGCTTGGCCACCTGCGTTGTACATACCCCAGAACATTGCTGGGAATACCGCAAACCAAACCATGATCATGATACGTTTTAGGTCAACGCTATCACGAACGTGCGAGCTTTTATTTGTTACGATACCTGGCGTGTAAAAAACTGTTGCTACAGCTTCGTACAGGGCAAACCATTTTTCGTGTTTGCCTCCAGGCTCAAAATGATGCTCGATGTCTTCAAGAAACTTTTTAAGAGCCATGAAAATTACCCTTCCTTCTCGATAGTATCTAGGCATTCACGAAGTAACGTACCGTACTCGTACTTACCTGGACATACAAAGGTACACAATGCTAGATCTTCTTCATCCAGTTCAAGCGCACCCAGTGCTTGAGCACTGTCTGTGTCGCCGGCACATAGATCACGAAGCAGCAAAGTAGGCTCCATATCTAGAGGCATTACGCGTTCGTAGTTGCCAATTGGAACCATTGAACGATCACTACCATTGGTCGTCGTTGTCATATTGAACAACTGACCTTTGAATACGTGACCAAGGAAAGAGCGAGTTACCGAGAACTTATTCTTACCAGGCATTGCCCAGCCAAATAGTTCTTTTTCACGGCCTTCACGTAATACAGAAACCTGTTGATGGTAACGGCCAAGGTATGCGTGTGGACCAGTTGCATGTGTACCTGTTAGTACTGAACCAGAGATCACACGAACTTCGCCAGGCATCAGCTCGTTATCTGTTAGGTCATCTAAGCTTGCACCCATTACGGTACGAACTAGACGAGGGTTATTCACAACTGGGCCAGCTAGAGACACAACACGATCTGTGCATAGCTCACCAGTTAGGAACAGCTTACCGAACGCGATAACGTCTTGGTAGTTGATGCTCCATGCCACATTATCTGCATTTACTGGGTATAGGAAATGCATGTGGGTGCCAGCAAGACCTGCTGGGTGAGGGCCATCGAAGACGTGTTCTTCTACGTTAGACTGTGAAGAGCGTGGCAAGCTAGTGCCAGATTTACATACGTAAACCTTGCCTTCTGTCAGGGCTGAAAGAATGTCTAGACCAGCAATGAATGCTTCTTGTTGCTCATTAATGATCAACTCAGGCTTAGCTGCTAGTGGATTAGTATCCATTGCAGTTACGAAAATAGCCTTAGTAGAAGACTCGATTGCAGGAACCTTGCTAAACGGACGAGTACGTAAAGCGGTCCATAAGCCAGAGTCAACCAACTGAGTCTTGATCACTTCACGATCTAGACCTGAAAGTTGAGCGGCTTCGAACTTATCAAATGTCACCTGCTCTTCACCTGCCACTTCAATCACTACAGATTGAAGGACACGTTTAGCGCCACGGTTAACTTCGATCACTTTACCGGCTGCTGGTGCAGTAAATTTCACGCCTGGGTTCTTTTTATCTTCAAAAAGAACTTGCGCTTTTTTCACTTCATCACCAACGCGGACATGCATGGTAGGTCGCATGCCAACGTACTCTTCGCCAAGCAAGGCGACTTTTTTGATGGTCTTACCATCATTAATCACCTGGGATGGAGTTCCTGCGATAGGAAGATCCAAGCCCTTCTTTATTGTAATCATACGCACTTGCACTACTTTTATCGGGAAAAAGATTCTTTTGATTGCGTAACTTTTAGACACGACATCAGTGTCCGGTTTTGATGTTGTTTTAAACATCAAAATCGCAACATCCTATTAAAAATCTCGTCACAAGGAATACGCGAGATTTATCAGGTGCCGTAGTCTAGCATTTTTTAGGAACTTGATGCCATGATCAATCATTAGAATAGAGGGGTTATTTCGGTAGAATCAGGTCTAAAAGGTCAAAGAATAGTCATAACTTTGACCCATCGCACAAATGCCATATTCCATACATATCTTATGGAAAAGTGATATTCATCGCCTGAAATATTCTGCAATTTCCATTCATTTGTTGAAACACTGTTAACACATTTTTTAACCAGAATTTGTGCCACGTTAACGTCCCTAAAGAATGTAAAACGAAAAAAGATGGCCTTAAGCCACCTTTCTCTGCACCTTTATATCTTGCGTTTTTAGTGACCACCACCCATACACATCGGGCTATCAGGGGCGCCATCTTGTTCACGCTTCCACTCTTCATCAGTATATGTATGAATAGCTAATGCATGAATGTGGTTGTCCAGTTCATCTGCCAAAATTTGATGAACTTGACGATGGCGCCCAATCAAACGCTGTCCCGCGAACGAATCACTCACAACAATCACTTTGAAATGACTCTCTGAGCCTGGTGGCACATTATGCATGTAGCTCTCATTAATGACTTTGAGATAGCTGGGTTGCAGCTCACTGTGTAGTTTATTCTCTATGATTTCTTGGATCATATTCGTTCCTCATTGATGCGAATTCCATAAGTATATACCTAAGTAAAGCAGACATGCATCACTCAAACGTCACTCTCATTATTGACGCACTTTGTAGACATATTGTCTCAAGGCGCTTGACTCCACGAACATGTCTAAAGAGCAGCCATCACTGAACTCGTAAAATTTGACAGCTTTTTGTATCTCGACACGTCATCATTTGCGACAATAACACTTAATTTCTAAATCAACTTACATTTAGCTATGAAAACCGAACTGAACCTTCACGAGCGAAGCTTAACACTTCATCGTTTCCCAAAACGTAGTAACGAAACGCTACAAGCGTGGGATGCCGGTGATGAGTATCTTATTAATCATGTTGAAGAGCTTGCTTTGCCAGACAATCAAAACATCCTCGTGATTAATGACAGCTTTGGTGCCCTCTCCTGCTGGTTTTCGGAAAAGCACCATGTAACGCTAATGAGTGATTCATTCATCTCACATAAAGGTGCACAGCAAAATCTCGAGCAAAACCAGTGCAATAAAGTAGCGTTTGCCACCACGATGGACCTCGTTCCTGCCAATATTGATCTCGTCTTGCTGCAACTGCCCAAAAGTAACCGCCATCTAGTGTGGATACTAAGCCAATTAAGAAAGGCGCTACCGGCTTCCTGCCCCGTCATTGCAGTCAATAAAGCGAAAGACATTCATACTTCGACGCTAAAACTGTTTGAAAAATACTTAGGCGAAACAAAAACATCTTTGGCCTGGAAAAAGCACAGATTGGTGTTTTCTCAAGCAACAGTTGAGCCTACGATTGAAGTAATGCCTTTCACGACTTGGCGCGTTGATGGCGAAGATATCGAACTCAAGAACATGCCAAATGTCTATTCAGGAGAAAGTTTAGATTTAGGTGCACGCTTTATGCTGCAGCACCTGCCTCAAGACCCTTCAATAGACAATGTCATCGACCTCGGCTGCGGCAATGGTGTTCTGTCTGTTAAATTTGGTCAGTTGAATCCAAATGCTCGGCTAACATGTGTTGATGAAAGTTTTATGGCGCTTGAGTCGGCAAAACAGAACCTACGCGACAACCTTGGTGAAAATAGAGACATACAGTGCATAGCGAACAATTGCTTGGACGGTTTTAAACACAGCAGCAGCTCTATGGTTATGTGTAATCCACCGTTTCATCAACAACAGGCAATCACCGATCATATTGCTTGGCAAATGTTCTGCGATGCTAAACAAGTATTAAGTGAAAATGGCCGTTTACTGGTTATCGGAAATCGTCACCTCGGGTACGACGCAAAACTCAAACGTCTGTTTGGCGATAAAAATGTGAAACTTATCGCTTCCAACAATAAGTTTGTGATTTTACAGGCTACAAAAAATCCTGCTAAATTAAGCGCAAAATAAGCTTTAGCAAAATAGTTAAAAGGAATAATAAAATGAGAAAATTGGTACTTGCGGCTTCGGTTGCGTTGCTTGCTGCGTGTTCAGCCCCTCAACAACCTCAGCTGAACCTGATGCCAGAAAGCACATTGAGCACCAATCCAATTGTTCAAGGCAAGACTTACAGTTTGACCAGCAAAGATGTACGTGCAGCGCAGTACGTGGCGTTGGTGGATAACGGCCGTTCGAACATTCTTCCTCTTCATGCTAAACAGAATTTACGTATCGCGTTAGAAGAAGCATTAGAGAAGCAATTCTCATCTCAAGGTTTCCATGCGGATCTAAACAGCAACAACGCGATTGAATTGAGCGTTCAAGAAGCGTTGGTCAACGTGAAGCATTCGGTGATGGAAAATGAGATGGATGCTAAAGTTGTGCTGGAAATCACAGCAGAGACACCTGAGGGCAAGCTAGTCAAAACTTATACAGGTACAGCAAAGCGATCTGGCACATTGAGTGCTTCTGATGCCGATATTGAAGAGACATTGAATGATGTGGTGACATTGACGCTTAAAGAGATTGCCAATGACCCTGAGCTTCGTCAATACATGCAGGAGCGTTTCTAATGTTACGCAAAGCGATTCTGTCTTTAGCATTACTCAGCTGCAGCGTTTGGGCTGGGCCAAAAGTAGCGTTTGAAACGACCCTTGGTTCATTTACGGTTGAGTTAAACGAAGAGAAAGCACCTATCACTGTCGCTAATTTTCTGAAATATGTAGAAGATGGGAGCTACGAAGGTACTATTTTTCATCGTATTATCCCAGGCTTTATGGCGCAAGGTGGCGGCTTTAACCAAGATATGCAGATGGTGAAAACATACGCTCCAATCAAAAACGAAGGAAATAATGGTCTAAACAATGACCGTGCTACCATCGCCATGGCACGAACTAATGCACCAAACTCTGCAACTCGTCAGTTTTTCGTCAACTTAGTCGACAATGACTTTCTCAACTATGGCGCTCGACCACCAGGTTATGCTGTATTTGGTGAGGTTACTGAGGGGTTCGACGTTATCCAGAAAATGGCTCAGCAGCCGACCACGACAGTAGGCCGAATGCGTGATGTACCAGAGACGCAAATCGTCATCACCAAAGCTACACTACTTAAATAGCCAAAACGATAAGCCCTTTGAATAATCGAAGGGCTTTCTCTTTCAACGGCTTCATTTTATTGGATTGATTTATGTCTTCATTACCTTCCATCACTTGGTTGGAAACGGTAAAAAGTTACCTCGATAAACGACTCATGTGGGTTTTCATGCTGGGCTGCTCTAGCGGCTTTCCGTGGGTTCTTATCGGTTCAAACATGTCAGGTTGGCTAAAAGATGCCGGCTTGACCCTCTCCGCAATTGGCTATTTTGGTAGCGTTTTTGCGGTCTATGCGATCAACTTTCTGTGGGCACCTCTGGTTGACCGCGTGAAGCTGCCAGTCCTCTTTAGACTGCTGGGGCAAAGACGTAGCTGGATTTTCTTTTGTCAAAGTATCGTACTCGTCGCTACCCTATTTATTGCCGGTGTTAATCCAGCGGAAAACTTGGTGTTTGCGTCACTACTCGCCTTGTGTATTGCAACGGCTTCAGCGACACAAGACATCGCAATTGATGCTTTTCGTATTGATACTTTCCCAAAGTCAGAAGAGTCTAAACTGCCTCAAGCTTCTGCAATGGCGGTCATTGGCTGGTGGACAGGTTATTCACTACCGGGTTATTTAGCGTTTGTTAATGCTGACAGTGTCGGTTGGAATGGTGTGTATTACGGGATGGCGGTGATAGTCGGCATTCTAATGGTCTTTACGATTTTAGTCGGTGAACCGAAGACTCAACGCGAACAACTTCAGTCTGCCGCAGAACAACGCCACAAAGAAGTGGTTGGTTCAAAAGTCGTAGCTTGGTTTACCGTGACTGTTGTAGAACCTTTCCTTGATTTCTTTAATCGCAATGGCGTCCGTGTCGCGATTACTCTGTTGCTGTTCGTTTTCCTATTTAAAATTGGCGAAGCGTTTTTGGGCAGGATGTCGATCGCGTTCTATAAAGATATTGGTTTTAGCAATGAACAAATTGGCTATTACTCCAAACTGATCGGTTGGGGAGCCACCATCTTCTTTACTTTTGTCGGAAGCATGTTCAACGTTAGGTTTGGTATTGTACGTGGATTAATGATCGGCGGTATTGCGATGTCTGCCAGTAACTTGATGTTTGCTTGGATTGCTTCGGTAGGCCCAAACGAGCACTTGTACTTAGCCACGATTATTGTCGATAACTTTACGACTGCTTTCTCAACTGTCGCTTTTGTTTCATTTTTGACGATTCTAACCGGGCAAGCATTTTCGGCAACTCAGTATGCGTTGCTTGCCTCTCTAGGAAACTTCGGACGGACGACTCTTGCTTCTTTCAGTGGCGAGCTAGTGGATTATCTCAATGATTGGAGCACATTCTTCGTGCTTACCGCTGTCATGGTCGTGCCAAGCTTGATTATGTTGTACTCGCTACGACATTACTTTGATGCTCTATTGGAAAAAGCACGTCACAAGCATTAACGAAACATATAAAAAACCACCGAATTCGGTGGTTTTTGTTTTGCGAGATATAAGATAAGAGGTCTATGGGTATAACCCTTTACCAAACATATTAAATATACGTGCCACGCCTTGAGTAAAGATCATCGGCTCAGTCAATACGGTTAAACACAAGCAGTCTTCTCCGGCCTTAGTGTAAGGGCTGTGCTTCACTGATGCGTCTCTAATCATCAAATCGCCCTCTTCATATTGGCCATCCTCGTCACTAAATCCACCATGTAGGATCAATGTAGACTCCAGGCCTTTGTGCGTATGTTGAGGGATTTGCACATCTTCCCCGATGTACATTAAGCTGACACGAGCGTCTTCCCCTAGATCAATCTGAGCACTGAAAACCTTGCCTCCGTAACTTCTCCATGACCCTACGAGGTCAGAGAAACGCGCTAAGGTTTTAGGAAGAGCGAAGCTTTTTCCTGCCACATTAACAGCAGCAGAGTCGCGGATCACGATGTTATCAGTCGCTGGCTCCGCGTTGATGATGTCATTGAACATGTCGTCAAATTCAGAAACATACTCAGAAGGTATGTCACTTACGATGTTCGCTTGACTTGCTTCGACTTGGTTCACATAAGCTCGGCACTTGGTGCATGTTTCTAAATGGGTTGCGACCACAAGACCAGAAACTGCATCAATGCTTCCCGAAGCGTATGCTTCTAACAAGCTGTTATCTGGGTGTTTGTTCATAGTTGCTCCGTATGCATTGAATGCCTTAGCTTTTCTACTGCAAGCCTCAGCCTGGATTTTACGGTACCGAGGGGTATATCAAATAATTCCGCGACCTGTTGATGAGGTAACTCTTCAAGATATACCGCTTGTAAAACATCTCTCTGGTTTTTCGGTAATATATCTAAAAACTTAACCACCTGTTCTTTCAACATATCTTGTTCTGGTGAATAGTGATCAACAAGATCTGGTGGATAATACTCTGACGGCCAAATGTCATCAGAATGAATGTGTAATTCCTTACCTTTCTGTTTTCTCAGCAGATCAAAACAAAGGTTTCGGATTATGGTATATATCCAAGTCGATAACGCGCTCTTTTCACCATCATAGAGGTGCGCTTTCTGCCAAACTGTCGCCATGGTCTCTTGCACCATCTCCATAGCAACTTGCTCATTACCAACATGTTTGTAAGCGAATTGCTTCAGCTTGGGTGCGTAAAAACGGAATACAAAAGCGAACGCATCTTTGTCTCGATCCTTCACTTTATCCATGTAATCGTTCCAATCACTGCGCCCCAGTTTTTTCGGGCTATCACTCATCATAATCGGCCTTAATTTGTGGGAGGAGTCTCCTCCTCCCATTCGTCCTAATCGGTCACGTCATCGACCAACAAGTTGAAACCACCGTTGTTCCCATCATCAATGGCAACGACTTGGTACACAACACCGTTCATTACATTGACTGGTGCTGAGTCAACCGCAACAATACTTGGGTTACCAGCCACTGTTACCGTTACATAATATGTACCTTCAGCGACATATAATCCTTGTACGCTATTTTTATACGCAAAATTAGCAATAGTTGGATCACTTCCATCTATTCCTGCACTCGTAGTGAGGTAGATATCCACCATTTCCGCTATAGGATTAGCCGCCGCGTGTGTCACATTCAATGTCGCGCTAGTCGCCACAGCGCGTCTCATATCTTCAACAACCAGAGCTTCGATATCAATCGCTGGGCTGACAACACCGACTGCATAAACACTGTAATCCATTCCACCTGCAACCATTAACCCGTCAACATCTATGATCGGATTGGTTGTTGTGCCATCCACGTAAACGTCAATATCGTAATCGCCAGCAGCAAGATCCAAATAACCACGAATCTCTTTGAACGCTAAGTCGGCAAGAGGAGCGAAGGCCGCCCCGTTAACGTTGACATCGACGACTGGCGCTCCATCGACAAGGTGTCCGACTCTTACTTCAGCTTGGCTGCCCATATCTTCAATTATAGAAGAGCCCGAACCGTCCAACACCAAGAGTTTGACAGGTGACGTGCTATTCGAATCTCCTGTGCCGATAGCGGCAATCGTCAAGTTGGAGTTAGCCGCAAGAGATACTTTGCCCGAGTCAAAAGCAACGCTGTCTCCTACGGCAAGTCGAACTTGATACTCACCAGCTGGGATGTTCAATACGTCGGTAGAAGCTTTGTAAGCAAGGTTAGTTATTGGAGTCGCGCTAGCAAGAGCAACACCTGGCTCAGTGACATAAAGATCAACAGCAGGAACGCCTGAAGCTGCATGAACAACTTGAACATCTAGACTATTGGCATCAGCCATTGAATCGGCGCTGCGAGTCACAACTAAAGGCTCAACTGGGTTTGGCGAACCATCGGCATCGCCAACAACGAACACGTTATAATTGAGGTCGGAATCAAGATCTAGTTCTGTTTTAGGTACTACGGTCGCGGTTTCATTACCTGGGAGCTGTACATCGACCTGAATCGAATTCATCCCCTCTCGCAATTTAACGTAGCCAGATCCCACACCATAATCAACATTCGTTAATGATGGTTTATCGTTGATCCACACATTTGCAAGCGGCGCATCAGAAGAAGCGTGCACTGCTTGTAAATTGGAATACTCGATAGTGTCACTGTCGGAGCCACACGCCGCCAGTCCTAATGTCGCAACAATAGTTAGCGCAGCTTTATTAAATCCTTTCATATCCTTGCCTCTTTGTTAGTCGGGGCTTCTATGGCTTCTGTCAGAAATTGCAACGCAGGAATACAGTCCTCTGCGCCGACTAGCTGTTCGAACAGATTGCAGTCTAGGGGTAGTAACTCAAGCCAACGCTGAGTAACCCAAGCAGAGTCATCGTAAAAACGATGCTGGTAGAGGCTTCCAAGTTGAGGAAACTCTTCATAAACATGGGATAACTGCTGGCTTAAAAAGAAGAAATCTGGTGAGTTGTCTAGATGTTGCCAATTGTCTAACCATTCAACCTCTGCATGACGTAAGCCATCCGCATCTGCACGGACGCGTTTGACAACAAAGCGTTGCTCACCAGCAACTGTAATACCAAGAAGGCCATCACTGAGTGTTTCAAAATCAACGATCCTGACCAAAGTTCCGATAGATGAAACGTTACCCACGTCTTTAGGGTCACCTTCACTTCCTACTAGGCAAACTCCAAAGCCCACATTTTGTAGGCTGCATTCCTTTACCATTCGCTTATATCGTGGCTCAAAAATGCGCAGATTCATTTTACCTTCAGGGAGTACAACTGAAGTGAGTGGGAATAACATGACTTCTTTCATTCAAACGTCCTCTTTGATTCACGGATACATACGAATCCCTTATCACTCCGATCACTAACGATTTATGTTGGTTAATCGACTGGCTTAAAAAGTCATAAAATCGCTTACGCAAACGATCCAAATCACATATTTATTGCAATCAAATGCAACAAACAAAAAGTTCCGTAAATAAAGATAATTTCGTGACACAACTCACCAAAAACGTTCAATTTTGCACCCTTTATCACTTTCATTTGGGATTTTTATCGCTATTATTCCCGCCAATTGGAAAGCGCAGCATAGATTGCGTGTTCTGAATCATTACAAACATAGAGAGTCCCCTTATGCGTAAATCACTTTTAGCTCTTAGCCTTCTAGCGGCTACTTCAGCTCCAGTTATGGCGGCAGATTACTCTGACGGCGATATCCACAAAAACGATTACAAGTGGATGCAGTTCAACTACATGTACTCAATTGATGAAATGCCACGAGTTAAAGGCGCTGACGACAACGCTCACGATTACCTAGAAATGGAATTTGGCGGTCGCTCTGGTATTTTCGACCTATACGGTTACGTAGACGTATTTAACCTAGCGACTAAAGATAACCAAGATAAGTCAATTGAGAACGGCGCTCCTGACAAGATGTTCATGAAATTTGCACCACGTATGTCTCTAGATGCCGTAACTGGTAAAGACCTATCTTTCGGTCCAGTTCAAGAGCTATACATTGCATCTCTAATGGAATGGGGCGGTAACAACGGTGGTGTAAACAACCAGAAAATCGGTTTAGGTTCTGATGTAATGGTTCCTTGGTTAGGTAAAATCGGCCTAAACCTGTACAGCACTTACGATGGCAACAACAAAGGTTGGAACGGTTTCCAAATCTCGACTAACTGGTTCAAACCATTCTACTTCTTCGACAATGGTTCATTCATTTCTTACCAAGGTTACATTGATTACCAATTCGGTATGGATGATGATGCTGGTAACAAATTTGGTACTACCGCGTCAAACGGTGGTGCAATGTTCAACGGCATTTACTGGCACTCAGATCGCTTCGCGGTTGGTTACGGCCTGAAAGCATACAAAGAAGTATATGGCGTAAAAGACGGTCTACAAGTCGCTCCAGGTGTTGAGCTAGAATCGACTGGTGTAAGCCACTACCTAGCTGTAACTTACAAGTTCTAATTGAACCACTAAGTTTGCTCAAAAATGGCGCCTTTCGGCGCCATTTTTATTTGCTTTCCTTTTTTCCCTCATTATCCTTGCAGCAAACCTTTTTAATGAGAGCGTTTGGTGAATATCCTTATCCTCGGTCCAGGTGCGGTGGGCTCACTCTGGGCAACAAAATTTAAGCTTGCCGGGCACAATGTTTCATTGTGGGGAAGAAGTTCTGAAAGCCAACAATCACTTCAGTTGGATGACACACCCGCAACCGCATTCAGTAATCAAGATATTTCCTCCGTAAATAAAGCGGATCTCATTTTGATCACGGTAAAAGCTTGGCAAGTGGAAGACGCCATTCAGCCTTTGCTCCCTCATATCAATACAGACACGATTATCATGCTGATGCACAATGGTATGGGTACTGCCTCTGCCTTGGAGAAGGTTGTGCCAAACAATCCGATAGTGCTCGCAACAACGACGCACGGCGCATACAAACCAGATAACCAACACGTATTGCATACCGGTCACGGAACAACGCAAGCGGGTGGTTATAATGACAAAGGAATGCAGTGCACTTTTCTGAAAGATGTTATGCATAATGCCCTTCCAGAGGCCATTTGGAATCCACACATCCAATCTGCGTTATGGACTAAGTTAGCAATTAACTGCGCGATTAACCCACTGACTGCGATTCTCCAGTGTAAGAATGGTGAACTTGCGAAGCCCGAGTTTAAGATACAACTCGAAAGCATCACTCAAGAACTGGTTGAAGTAATGAGTAAAGAAGGTATTGCTATCGAGTTTCGCTCTCTTTTCGATACGGTAATGCAAGTGGTGAACGCCACAGCTGAGAACTATTCTTCAATGAGACAAGACGTATTCCATCAGCGTCGAACGGAAATTGATTTTATAACCGGATACTTGTTAAAGGCTGCCGAGAAACATCGCATCAATACGCCTGAGAATTTAAAACTTTACCAACGCATCAAACAAATAGAACAAAGCTGGACAGAACAATGAGTAAGAAAATCTTAGTGCCAATCGCTCCGGGCACCGAAGAAATGGAAGCCGTCACCGTTATCGACATGATGGTTCGCGCGGGTTATGACGTTACGGTAGCGAGTGCTGCTTTTGATGGCTCATTGACGATGAAAGCTTCTCGCGGAGTCACACTAACAGCCGATTGTAAACTGGTCGATATTGCTGATGATGAGTTTGACGCCATAGCGCTTTCTGGTGGTGTTGGTGGTGCAGAAATTTTTCGTGATAGCACGGTGATGATAGAAATCCTTAAGCAGCACATCTACGAGGGAAAATTGGTCGCTGCTATCTGCGCAGCACCGGCGTTGGTATTGCAACACCATGATCTTTTCCCACAATCACTGATGACCTGTCACCCGAGCTTTCAGTCACATATCCCGGAAGAGAAGTGGCGCAGCAAACGCGTGACCTTTGATATCAACCACAACCTGATCACTAGTCAAGGTCCGGGTACAGCTTTAGAGTTCGCGATGGAAGTAATCATTCAACTCTCAGGTAAAAAACACGCATGGTCAGTTGCTGAACCAATGATCCCTCTGCCTACTCTGCACTACCACAAGCTTGGTGAAGAATAATGTTTGACGTAAATGCTGTACGCGAGCAATTTCCTGCTCTAAACCAATCCGTCAACGATACGCCCTTAGTGTATCTAGATAGCGCAGCGACAACGCAAAAACCGCAATGTGTGATTGATGTCATCAGTCATTACTACAGTGCGCAAAATGCCAATGTTCACCGTGGCAGCCACAGTTTAACGGCTAATGCCACCAGCCAATTTGAAGCGGCACGAGAACGAGTGGCAAGCTTTATTGGTGCAAACAGCTCTAAAGAGATCATTTGGACACGGGGCGCAACCGAAGCACTGAACTTAATTGCTCAAACCTACGCCCGTAGCACGTTACAACCAGGTGATGAGATCTTGATTAGCGAGATGGAGCACCACGCCAACATCGTGCCCTGGCAAATCGTGGCAGAGCAAACGGGTGCTAAAGTCATTAAAGTTCCGATGACATCAGATTGCCAGTTCGACATCAGTGCATTTGAGGCGCTTCTGTCTGACCGCTGTAAACTTGTTGCTTGCGCGCAAATAACCAACGTAACAGGCACACGCCAACCTATAGAAAAAATCACTGAACTGGCGCACAACGTTGGCGCGGTTATTGTAGTTGATGGCGCGCAAGGCATCGTACATGAGCAACTTGATTTATCGGCATCAGATATCGATTTCTACGTTTTCTCAGGTCACAAACTTTATGCACCAGCAGGCATTGGGGTTTTATACGGCAAGCTTGAACTTTTGGAAGCCATGCCACCATGGCACGGCGGCGGTAAAATGGTTGAACGCGTTTCTTTCGAAAAAACGACGTTTTCTGCACTTCCTGGAAAATTTGAAGCGGGCACACCAAACGTTGCGGGCGCGATTGCTCTAGCGAAAGCCATTGAGTGGTACCAAGGTTTTGACCATCACGAAGTAGAGACTCATCTCCATGCGCTTCAGGATAAGGCCTACCAAGCACTAAGCGCTTTGGATGACATCCATATTCTAGGCTATCAACCGAATGCCTCTGTACTGACCTTCGTAATGGACGGCGTTCATCACCAAGATATTGCGACGCTGCTCGATCAACAAGGCATTGCGGTACGAGCAGGACACCACTGCGCTCACCCATTGATGGATGCGCTAAATGTGAAAGGCACGGTACGCGTCTCTTTTGGTATTTATAACACGACGAGCGATGTGGAAAGACTCATCGCCGCCGTAGAAAAAGCCGTCGACATGCTATAACGCCAACGGTTTGATTTGGAGTAACCAACAAGGTTACTCCATCTGCCTATCCAGAGTCGCCACGCAATTTCTGCCATTTCTTTTCGCAGCATAAAGCGCTTTATCTGCATGCGCATACAAACGTTTGGTGGTTTCATTTCTGCCTATTTCCACCACGCCTACACTCACCGTGACCGGAATTTCAATCTTTTCAAATTCGAACTGACAATTTTGAATGTGGGAACGTACTTCCTCTCCTACCTCTTTCGCCGCCGACAGAGAAGTTTCTGGCAAAATAATCGCAAACTCCTCCCCTCCGACTCTTGCAAAAATTTCGTCTTTGACGAGTAAGTGAGAAACCAAATCAGCTAAGGTCTCTAAGACATAATCCCCCGCATCATGACCACGTTTATCATTGATGACTTTAAAAAAGTCCAAATCAAACAATAACAACGCGGAGTGATAATCTGGAGCTTGGGATTTAATAACTTCTTCTGTGAGCTTTTCGAAAAAAACACGTCGATTGTAGATGTTGGTAAGAGCATCAATTTGGCTTTGATGGCGAAGAAGGGTTTCAACTCGGTGGCGATTGGAGATGTTGCGTGTAAGAATAAGGACAACGCGACGACCCCGGTATTTTATAGCGAGTGGGCAGATCTTGCCTTCGTAGTATAGGTCGCCTCTTGGTCCACTGTTGGCATCTATTCCCTGAATGCTGTCGGCGCACATCTTGTACTCGATCGTCACAATACTGTCTTGTTTCAGTGATCGACTGATCTGCTCGATAAACCAGTCGGCTTTATCTTTTTCAAGTACACCGTGAAGTGTCTTACCTATCAAATTGCTTCCATCGTGATAGGCTTTTTTATCTGTTCCTCCAAAAACATCAATATAGATACCATCTTCACTCAGAATAAAAGTGGGGTCTGGCATTCCGGATAACACGTCTTGCGCATGTTCCAAGGTGAATTGCATATAGGGAGGTTCCTAGCATTTGTATCTAAGTAACCCAATCGCTTCCAAGTGTGTTTCCACATTGGGGAATAGGAGCGGATGGGGCATATGTCTATTATCTAATATAGACAAATTTTAAATACAATTGAGTTTATAAAAACCAGGTGGGCAATATAATGAACCAGGATCAATAGAATGGTTAATTAACGCTAAAATAGTCGACCATTTGCATACTTTTTATCCATATGCAAAAAATATCTCAACTCAGATACAAAAAACGCCAAACAGCTAGGCTATTCGGCGTTTTTTAAGAGTTGGAAAAATAACTCGTTACACGGCGACTTGCTTAATCTGCTCTACAATAGCTTTCAAGCCATTACCACGTGACGGGCTTAAATGGGAGACAAGCCCCAGCTGATCAAAATAAGCATCAATATCAAATGCTTGAATTTGATCGGCCGTTTTACCGTCATAAGCTGCCATTACCAAGGCAATCAATCCACGGACGATACGCGCATCGGAGTCCGCACAAAAATGCCAAACGCCATCTTGCTCTTGGCTCACTAACCACACCAAGCTTTCACAACCCGAAACGGTAACTTGTTCTGATTTCAGCTCTTCTGGCATTTGTGGCAGCTTTTTACCCCACTGAATCACCTGACGGTAACGATCTTCCCAGCCTTGAAATTGCTGCATAGTCGCTACAATGTCTTCGCTGGTGATATCTGTACCAAATGGAGAAACGGGAAAATCTGTCATGATGCGCTCTTCTTCTAGTTTACTGCTTATATTTTGAAATCAACTTCTCAACGATTCGCGATACCGCGACAAAGCCAAACGTTGCAGTTACGACAGTCGCCGCACCAAAACCGCTAGCGCAATCCATACGTTTTGGACCTTCCGCTGTCGACTTCACACCACACACTGAACCGTCTGCTTGAGGGTACTTCAGCTGCTCGGTTGAAAACACGCAATCAATACCAAACTTACGAGCCGGATTCTTAGGGAAGTTATGATGACGACGCAAGGTGTCTTTGATTTTCTTCGCTAGAGGATCTTGGATCGTTTTCGTTAAGTCAGCGACCATGATCTGCGTTGGGTCAACCTGACCACCAGCGCCCCCCGTGGTGATCACTTTGATCTTGTTGCTGCGGCAATACGCCAACAAAGACGCCTTCGCTTTTACGCTGTCAATCGCATCTAGCACGTAATCAAACTCTTTGCTTAAGTACTCATGTTGATTGTCTGGCGTGATGAAATCATCAATCAGATTGACTTTACACTCTGGGTTGATCAATTTGACACGCTCGGCCATCACTTCAATTTTGCTTTGGCCAACGGTGCCCGTCATCGCATGAATTTGGCGGTTAATATTCGTGACACAAACATCATCCATATCAATCAGAGTCAACTCACCGATCCCAGTACGGGCCAGCGCTTCGACCGCCCATGAACCCACGCCACCAATACCAATAACACAAACGTGTGCAGCGCGAAGAATGTCCACTTCACTGTTGCCATAAAGACGACGAGTGCCGCCAAAGCGTTGATTGTAGCTGTCAGATGCTGGGGTATCGAGTTCACGCATATTGAAGTCCAGATGATCGATAGAAAAACAAAGAGTGCGATTTATACGCACTCTTTGATGAAATGTCTAGATAAGAGGCGGTTCCTCTTTCTTGGATGGCTATTGTAGCTTTTCTGGCGGCAAAGCCCAAGGCGCTTGAGTTGGTGAGTTTTCCAGCCCAAGTTTCCAAACTCGACCAAAATGCTTGTAGTGCCCTGCTTCCGTTCCTGCTCTCGCACCAATGCCATGATACAGATCCAAATGGTTCTGTTTTACAGCACCACCAGTGTCTAAAACGATCAGCATTCGCAGTTGATGCGCACCACTCCACGTACCATCGGCATTCAGCAGTGGCACTTCCGCCAAGATTGGAGTCCCCATTGGTAAGATAGAACGGTCACCCGCGACCGCGGCCATTGGCAACAAAGGAATACCAGCCGATCCCGTTACTGGCGCTTCCGCTTTTGGCGCAAAGAAGACGTAAGAAGGGTTTTGCTCCAACAACTCGCGTACTGTTGCGTCGTCGTTGTCCATTACCCATTCTTTAATCGCTTTGAGAGACATTTTTTCACGCGGCACTTCACCACGTTCAATCAAAATGCGGCCAATACTAACGTAAGCTTTATTATTTTTCCCTGCGTACGCGAAGTACTCCAACGTATCATCATCTTCAAAATGCACATAGCCACTGCCCTGCACTTCCATCATAAACGGGTCAATACGGTTAGGTGCATAACCTAGCACTAAACCTTGGCCATCTAATGCCCCGTTGTAGATCTCCGCGCGAGTCGGACAATCTGATGAGCAGTTTGGCTTGCCATAAACTGGGTACTTAAAAATGTCGTTTGGTGTATGACGCAGTTCCATCACGGGAGAAAAGTATCCGGTAAACAGCACATTACCTTTTTTATCACCACCACCCAATTGCGCGGCTTGAATGCCAAACGCACTCAACGCACTGGTATCTCCGCTCTGTTGCGCCCACTCACTTAATCGTTGATATAGCGGTTGGTACATCTTCGCCATGGATGGTGACTTTATCACCACTTGCTCAGCTTGCTTGTTAAATTCAGTAAAATCGCGTGGTTTGTTAGACTCAACCACATCCACTTGATTGAGGATCTGAGGAAACTCACCATCAAGATATTGCTGAGCACGATCATTTTGTTGAGCACAGCCAAAGAGTAGGCTCAAAGAGATAATAGGAAGGAGTTTTTTTAACACGTGTCTTTTCCGTAAAAGAGAATAGCAAAAGGATGGCAAACAAATGCATACGGTGCAATTGAAAAGCAACGACAAAATGTTTCAACGCTAAGCCAATCCGTTTACTCGTTGTAAATTCATTCAGTTAATGCAACATGATAACAGCGGAAGAATTACGGAATTGTCCGGATTATGTTTGGAAGTAAAATTTACTGATTGAGAGATGAAATTGTGATCATCCATATGGCTCACAGACGCAAGAGAGCTCTGCTTAAAAGACAATAATAAAAACGACTATCTTACCGCTATCCTTGCACGTCCCTCTAAACGGAATACAGGTAGATAATGAGCATTGGCATCCAGCTTCATTTCTGCATGCTGCTTACCCACAAAATTGAAGTGCCGCTCATTTGAACCCACTCGATACGAAAACGAATCCCCATCGAATTCAAAACTGGTCGCCACTGTAGAACCATTTACGGTAACACCGCGCTCACTCAACACAAATTCTTCACGAGCATAAGGCGCAACATCTTGCTCAACCCAGCGACCATAAATTGTCGATTTGGGAATGGGCGGATTAATGGTTCGAGTAATCAAATCACTATACAGCATGCACACGACAACGGTTCCAACTATCGCTATAAGCATGAGAGAACGCTCTAGCCACTTACGAAGCATTGATTTAGATGACGTTTTTGACAGATTTGAAGCAGTGATCGCAGCATTCTTATTAACAGCAGAAGACATGAGGTTCACGTATTGAGGAAAGACGCCACCATTGTAACCTTCCCTCTTAACGGGACCAAGAACCTACCTCAATATGTTTGTGCTTTATTCCAAAATTTCGCCTTGCCACTCAATGAATAAAAAGGCATTATTTTAACATAATTAAACAAAGGAATGGCTGTAGTGAAAATTCGTAGTACTGCTCTCGTAAAAGGATTCCGTCAATCAACACCTTATGTCAATGCTCACCGCGGAAAAACCATGGTGATCATGCTGGGCGGAGAAGCCGTCGCACACAAAAATTTTGGCAATATTATTAATGATATCGCACTCATGCACAGCCTCGGAATCAAAGTCGTGGTGGTGTATGGTGCACGTCCTCAAATTAATCAGCTGCTAGAAAAACAAGACCTCACTACGCCTTACCACAAAAATATCCGCATTACGGATGAATCGGCTTTATCTGTTGTTATGCAAGCTGCCGGACAACTTCAGCTTGCGATTACTGCGCGCCTATCAATGAGCCTCAACAATACTCCGATGGCAGGTACCCAGCTCAATGTCGTTAGCGGAAACTACATCATTGCCCAACCACTCGGCGTTGATGATGGTGTGGACTATTGCCATAGTGGACGTATTCGCCGCATTGACACCGACGCGATTAATCGCACGCTCGACCAAGGCTCTATTGTGCTACTTGGCCCCATTGCGAGCTCTGTGACTGGCGAGTGCTTCAATTTATTATCGGAAGAAGTCGCCACCCAACTAGCGATAAAGCTGGGTGCGGATAAGCTGATTGGTTTTTGCTCCGAACAAGGTGTCATTGATGACAACGGCAATGCTGTCGCCGAGTTACTGCCAATTGAAGCGGAGCATGTCATCAAAACGCTCTCTGAAAATACGTCTCCTGACCTAGATTACAACACTGGAACACTGCGCTTTCTTAAAGGATCTATTGCCGCTTGTCGTGCCGGAGTGCCTCGTAGCCACTTGATCAGCTATAAAGTGGATGGAGCCCTAATTCAGGAGTTGTTCTCTTTCGACGGTATCGGAACCCAAGTCGTTATGGCGAGCGCTGAACAAGTGAGGCAAGCTAATATTGACGATATTGGCGGTATCTTAGACCTCATTCGCCCGTTAGAAGAACAAGGTGTACTGGTTAGGCGCTCTCGAGAACAGCTAGAGCAAGAGATTGGAAAATTTACCATCATCGAAAAAGACGGCTTGATTATTGGCTGTGCTGCCCTTTATCCATACCCAGAAGAGCGCAAAGCTGAGATGGCTTGCGTAGCGATTCACCCTGACTATCGTGATGGGAACCGAGGTTTGTTACTGCTCAACTACATGAAACATCGTTCTAAATCCGAAACCATTGATCAGATTTTTGTCCTCACGACACACAGTCTGCATTGGTTCAGAGAGCAAGGTTTTTACGAAGTCAGTGTCGACTATTTGCCCGGAGCCAAACAAGGGCTATATAACTTCCAGCGTAAGTCAAAAATCTTAGCGCTAGATTTGTAGCTTAACCTTAAATCACGAAGCAAAATTTAACGCTCCGCTATACCAAAACCTCAAGGTGCGGGATTCAGCTCATTAACGCTCAATCCTGCACATCGAGCTTGTTTAGGAACGAGTTTGTTTAGGAGTAAGGCCACACATAAACCCCTACTCCGGACTAGCGAGTCATCATATAAACACCAACTTAGAAATACGCAAACCATTGCTTGATTTTCGTTCCAATTTTACCTTTTAAATATACATTTGGTTGGCTATACTCTGCTCGCTAGTGATTGGTTTTTAACCAATACGAATGGATCTAGGTGATGTAATGTAGCCTTCACCCTAAAATACTGGGCAATTGAAAAACTAGTTAGCTCCGTATTGCACACCAAGGACAGTTGTTAATCTGACTTTAAATAAGCCGAGACGAGCACTGTTATGAGAACAATCATTTGTAATTCGCTTCAAAGCTTCTGGGATATGGCTGACAATCAGTTTTTAGAAGGCCTAGACGTCCACTGTGTTTTCCCCGTAAATGACGCTATCCGAGATTTTATTCTTGCTTATCAACAGCAATACAAAATACGCAGCGTGTCTTTTACCAATGCGTTTGCAAAACATGCATAAAAGAAGACCGAGCCATAAGCTCGGTCTTCTTGTTTTAGTTGGTAAGCCGCTTTACTAACCCACTCGCGCGAGTGGTTTTCACCTTAATGCCTCGCTTCAGAACATTGAGTTCGGCGTAAAGAGCTAAACGCTTTTTCGCGCGGGTAATGCCTGTGTAAATCAACTCACGGGTTAATATCGGGCTAAAGTCTGGTGGCAAAATCATAAGGGTGTAATCAAATTCACTGCCTTGCGATTTATGGATGGTCATGGCGTAAGCCGTTTCATGTTCAGGTACTCGGCTTGGCAAGACCGATTTCACACTGCCGTCAGGTAACTCGAAAAAGACTTTCAAACGCGGTTCTTCTTCAGTGTCATCTCGCATGCAAATACCAATATCACCGTTATACAAACCTAAACCGTGATCATTACGCGTAACCATGACGGGTCTGCCGTGATACCAAATTTCATCCTGAACTTGAATGAACTTGCGCGCCGCGAGCGCTTTCTCGATGCGTTGGTTTAGCCCAGCCACACCGAAGTCACCCTCACGGATCGCGCACAGCAATCGGCATTGGTTGAAGGTATCTAACACCGCTTTGGCTTTGTGCGTTAGCGACTCTGGCTCTCCGGTTTTAGGATCAGTTTCCTGTTGTCCAATGCGTTTGAGGTAACGACCGTATTCCTGCACCAACGTCTGCATCATTTGGTTGTAATGTTGACTACTTAGCGCGAAATGTTCGATATCGGAAAAGTCACGCGCCCAGACGTTATCTACGCTCGCAGCAGAACCTGAGTTAACCGCTTTTGCCAACTGACCAATGCCTGAGCGAGCGTCAAATCGGTAGCTCTTTTGCAGCATACATAAACTATCAGCAATGCTAGATGCACTGGTACCTGTATGGGCTAAAGTATCGAAACCCGTCAGTTTTGCAATGGCTGACGCCTGCTCTTTTCCATAACCCAATGCGTGGAACGAACAGATATCACCCAACACGGCCCCTGCTTCAACTGAAGCAAGTTGGTCTTTATCACCTAGCAAAATCAGCCGCGCATGTTTCGGTAAGGCATCGACCACTTTATACATCATTGGTAAATCAACCATCGACGCTTCGTCGATAACTAAAATATCCAAATGCAGTGGATTTTGCTTGTTGTGACGAAATTCTGCGCTATTAGGAATCGCGCCCAGCAACCTATGTAAGGTACTCGACTCAGTCGGAATTTTGGCTTTAAGCTCCGGAGAAGCTGGCAGTTCTTGCACTGCTTTACCAATGGACTCGGTTAATCGCGCCGCCGCTTTCCCCGTCGGGGCCACCAGCTTGATGGTTAGATTTTTCTCTTGCGTCGCCTGTTCAATCAAAGCAGCAAGCAATTTGGTTACTGTCGTCGTTTTACCCGTACCTGGGCCACCAGAAATCACAGCAAATCGACGGGTTAACGCAACTGCCGCCGCGACTTTTTGCCAGTTCACGCAAGCCGAGAGTGGCACGAGTTCATCCAGTATTTGCAAATCTTGAACCTTGCGCGCATTGCTAAGCACGGAATCAATGGCGTGCCAATCCAACGATTCGCTTGCGACCACATCAAGGTGGTCACACACCAATTGCTGACGCAACACTTGGTTGCTGCTTCCCGCTTCTACTGCTTTGCCTAACGCGTTAAACAGAAAATGGTATTGACGTGCAAACAAATGGTTGAGTAACTCGGATAATCGCGCAAACTCTTGTGGTTGCAAGTTAACTGCGGCGCCCAACTGATTGAGCTTTTCCGCCAGTGTCACTTCATAATGCCAATAGCGATGCAGATACAGACGCTCACCATCGAACATTAAAGGCAAGGCTTCTCCTTGCGCGCCGACCACGCTGGAATTTTGTAATACTTGAATCCAGTCTATGCCTTGCAACTGTGTATTAAGCGCCAATGCCGACTCACCAAACAGCCCTAGCTTACTGGCTAAATCCGTAGATTGCCCTTGTGCATCGAACAGAGACAGACAGATATGTCCTTTGCCAAGCTCACTACTGACAACACCCGCGATAAACGCCAATGCTTGACTGTCCGACTGTTCATCATGCGTTTGAGAATCAATAAAACAGGCGAATTGGTAGTCGAGCTGACGAATAGCACCTTTGTGCGCCAAGCGTTCCAGCACTACCAATAAACTATCTTGGCCAGAATGAAGATTGTGATTTGTCGTCATTAAAGTAGCTCCATCTGCCCGGCTTGAGTTGAGCGCGTTTCAAGTACTTGACCATCAATCAAACGATCCATCTCTTGTAAGAAGTCTAAGGTTGGTTTCGCAGCAAAAATGCCGTGGTCACTCTGCCCATCCATGCCGCGCAAGAACAAGTAATACACGCCACCGAAGTGCTGCTCATATTGATAATTCGCCAATCGGCTGCGTAGGAAACGATGCAGTGCTAACGCATAAATCTGGTACTGCAAATCGTAGCGGTGATCCGCCATCGCCGATTTCAGAGCCTCACCATGGTAGCTCGTCACATCGTCGCCAAGATGATTCGATTTCCAGTCAAGCACGTAGTATTTACCTTGATGTTCAAACACCAAGTCGATAAAACCTTTGAGCATGCCTTGCACGGTTTGGAAACCTAAATCCCCCGCTTTCGCCGACAACGGATCGTGACGTTGAATGACTCGGTTTAACGCCGGTGCAGACAAAACTTCAATCGGCAGCAAAAACTCCATCTCCACCAAACGTTGCGACGGTGCTTTTTGATTCAGCAGCAAAGACTTACCATCCAACGGCGTTGCGAGTACGGTATCAATCAATTGCTGTAAAATGGGCAACCACTCTTCATCGAGCTGTTCGCTTTCCATCAAGCCAAGGATGATTTGTGTATTCTCTTCCGTCGTGGCTGGCTGAGTAAATTCAACTTCCTCAAACAGGCTGTGCAGGAACGTACCCGGACGCGCACCACGAGGGAAGGTAAAAATCGAACGCTCTGGCTCCACCAAATCCGCTTCGTCTTGTTCTTCAGATGAGTCGATATCGAAACCTGTAATCTCAATCGTGGCATCATGCTCGGCGTGATGAGAGCCTTGCTTGACCAAGCCAGAATAACTGGTGATGCGCCAGTTTCTGTCGATAGAGTTTTGCAGCTCTTTCGCGCTAAGATCGTGTATTTCTTCTTGTGGCGCTACGTACTTGTCTTCGAGTTGCTGCGGCGGATCGGCCACAACGACACAATCAAGCTCGTCTTGTTGCTTTGTTAAACCTTGGTGCAAATCGTTGATGCCACCTTCTTGACCATTCTGAATCAAATAGCCAATCGCACTGCGGTGTACGCCAGTTGGCTCTTTGGTCGAACGACCATTGCGCAAAGGCGAGGCTCCAATAAAACACGCATACACAGCACGCGTTAGTGCCACGTATATCAAGCGTAAGTCTTCCGCCAAACGCTCTTTGTCCGCTTGCTTCATGGACGCATCGTTGCCAGTGATATCCAGTACCGTGCGGTCATTGGCTGCATCGTAATATTTGGCTTCACTGGCTTCTCGATAGCTGAACACAAACGGCAGAAATACGAGGTCATACTCCAAGCCTTTTGATTTGTGAATAGTTACGATCTGCACTAAGTTACGTTCCGATTCTAAACGTTGGATTTGGTCATCACTGCCACCCAAACCGTTTTCCGCATCACTGATAGACTGAGCGAGCCAACGCAGCAGACCGTGGTCGCTATCCAGTTCATTACTGGCGTGTTGAAGCAGTTCACCAATGTGCATTAAATCGGTAAGTACTCGCTCACCATTTTCACCCTGTGAACTCGCACCTTCTTCTAGTAATCGCTCGGCAATATGGCGTTTGCTGATCACCGCGCGCAACATCGGCAGCACACCACGTTGAATCCAAAGTTTGCGATATTCTTTGAATTCGTTTACGGCGTTTTCCCACACCACTTCATCGTTATTAAGTGCATCCAAACTTGCTGCGTCGAGGGCAAACAGCTCAGAAGCAAGACTTGCACGCAGCGCACGGTCATTTTCTGGAGTCAGCACCGCTTGCAGCAAACGCTGTAGATCCTGCGCCACTGAACTGGTAAACACACTGTCTCGGTTAGACAGGTACACGCTGGCAATGCCTTGTTCAGCCAGCGCTTGTTTGATCATTCGACCTTCACTACCTGTTCGAACCAACACCGCGATATCGCCCGCTTGAACCGCTTTCTGTTTTTCGCCATTCACCAGACACGCTTGCCCCTGTTGAGCCTGCGTCAAAATGGTTTGGATTTGGCTTGCGGTCGCCTCCGCCATCCGAGTCAAATACTCGCCTTTTGGTAGCGGTTTATCGTCCGCTTCTTGCAACCAATACGTCAGCGCGGGTTGCTTTTGGCCACCGATAGTCCAAATGCGTTTTTCGGCATTGGGACTGTACTTAACGGGTAAGAACGGGATGTCCGAATCATAGATAAATGGACTGTCTGGCAAAGCAAATACTTGGTTTACCGCCTGCACCATATCTGCGCTAGAACGCCAGTTGGTTCCTAACGTGTAGTGGGCACTTACTTGGTTACGCGCTTTGATGTAAGTGAAAATGTCTGCGCCACGAAAGCCATAAATCGCCTGCTTGGGGTCACCGATCATAAACAAACCACATTCTGGGTTGTTCAGATAAATACGGCTGAAAATACTGTATTGAAGCGGGTCGGTATCTTGGAACTCGTCAATCATTGCGACAGGATACAAAGTACGAATACGCGCCGCTAAAAGCTCGCTTTCGTCCGTATCGATAGAAGCAGAAAGTTGCGTCAGCAAATCATCAAAAGAGAGCCACTGTTTTTGATTTTTCGCGTTAGCCAGCATCACACGACAATGTTCAATTGCATGAGCAAGCAGTGGCGCTTTTAAGCTGATTGGGTTAGCAAGAAATGTTTCAATGGCTTCAAATACCGCGTGCTGCGGCGCACTGCCTTTCGGTGTTTTTTCCAACAAGACGTTTTGCGCGAATTTCTCCAGCTTGTCTGGATAATCGTAACCTGTGGTTTCAGTTGCTGCCCAAGCGTTTACCGCCTCCAACCACGTCGGCAGAGACTTTTTGGTATAGCTACGTTTGTTAATATCTGAATCTGAAATTAGCGTTAAGAAGTCATCTTGGCTTTCTCGCCACTGTGCTTTTAATTCATCAATTTTTTTCAGATTTTCAGTATGAAGATCAGCCAAACTGCCTTTCATTGCCGGAACAGAAAGGCTTAACGGCGCACCAGTTAAGTAATTGCTGATGTCAGACAACAACGCAGATGGAGAGCCCCATAGCTGGCGAATTTCTCCAGCCAAGGTAAATGGCAACGGGTAGAAATTGCGGCGCCAGTAATCGGCTACAACTTGCGCTTTTAGGTGACTTTCATCGGTCACAAACTCGTTATTAAATCGGCTGCCAGATTCAAACGCATTTTGCGTTAGCATACGTTGGCAAAAACCGTGAATGGTGTAGACCGCCGCCTCGTCCATCTGACGCTCTGCCTGCAATAAAATTTCTGCGGCTTGCTTGTGATCGTCAAACTCATTAAGCAAAGGTTGGATCACCGGGTCGGAACTCTGTCCACGCGCAAACGCGATTCGCGCGTCATGGATCCTTGCCCTGATACGATCGCGTAATTCCGCAGTTGCCGCTTCGGTAAAGGTTACGACCAGAATTTGGTCGACTGTAAGCGGTACGCGATGTCGAGTTTCCTCGCAGCCGTGACCAAGCAAAAGGCGCAGATATAAACCTGCAATAGTGAAGGTTTTACCTGTACCTGCTGATGCCTCGATTAACCTCGCGCCATGCAGAGGAAACGTCATCGGTTCTAGTGGCGTTGGTTGAGGTTGCTCTGTGCGGTCTAACGTATGTAGAGGACACTCTGCACCTGACATTTGATCCATAACGCTGAATCTCTCCGGATTATTTACTAGGACGTATCACCTAATAAATGTGATCTATAGTTAAAAATTCTATTAATATGTTTAACAAGTTGGATAATTTAGAGCTTTGTGAGATCTTTCTCACGGTTATCCATAAGACGTACCGTTAGTATGCGCCCCACGAGATAAGCCAAACCTTTTTGGCGGCACAACTCAAATGAATTAAACAAAAGTATCATGGTCCCTCTGACCTTGTGGCCGTACAGCGAACGCCCTACAAAAAATAATGATTTTCTGGCGGCCACCCTACTCTTCCTTCTCTTTATCCAACTTTCTTTATCACGCTTTTACATCATCAGCGTCTTGAACCGCTAAGCGCGCACCTTGCAGTACTAATGCTGTCAGCACACGAACTTCTGAGGCCAACTCATCATTCCAAGCAGGCCAAATTCGAGAGATGTACGCATTATTGCCTTCGCCCGGGCTCATGAAGCCATCATTGAATGCGTCAGCCATTTTCTTCAAAGATTTCTCTTCGTCATCGACCCACTGACCACGGCTAAAGCCCGCTTCAACACAAGCCAACGCCGTTTTCGGGAAATAAGGCAAAGGCTTAGTCATGCCTTCGAAAAATAAGCGAACTAATTCAGTCAGTAGCTGTTTGGCATACCGCGCATCGGCAATTTCTGGGTAGATCAAATGCAGCGCGCCTTCTTTACGATCGTAACCAATGATGTGAGTTTTCTTAGCATGACCCGACGCCGACATGGCAAGGTGATCGATCCACGCTGCAAGGTAATCCTGCGATCGAATCTTACCGCTTCGATAGCGAATCAAACCGGATTGGTAGCATTGAGTTAGCCAACCTGTTAGGCGAACGTTTTTCTCTTCGCCTTCATTTCGCTCAAACAAGGAATCAAACGTCAGGTCGATTTCCAAATCGTCTTGAGGCGCACCAGATAAAAACGCCAGTTTATACACCAGCTCTTCCGCCTGAACTCGGTTGGTTTCAAATTCGATATCACCAAACGCCCCCACCGGCAGTTTGCCTTGCGCGCGCTGTTGACTCATAAAGTGTTTAAGCACCTCTGTTTTTTTCTCTGGCTGCATCAATGTCGCTTCAAGCAAGGTTTCTAACAGCTCATCACGCATTTGATAGCTTTCCAAACCACCTAAAACAAAGGGTTCGTCGTCTTCCATCACCGGTAGTGGCGGTTCAAAGATTACTTTTAAACGACGATTGAAAAAATACTGCACTGGTAAACGCCAGAAACGTTGCAACTCGACTAAGTCGAGCTCAAGCGGGAACGTCGCTCCCAACAGATAGTCGTCTAATGCCCGATTAAAATCACGACGGACATAGCCTTGCGATTGACTGCTTTGAGTCAATGCCGCTGGAATCCACTCTTTCGCGTAGCTAGCATGCATGCCTTGGAACGCACTTGGGCTAAACGGCACCATGGCGTGGGTATTCACCAACGCATTTAATAAGTTGTCGCCAGACTCATCAACGGGCAACGCTTCATCACCACTTAAACAATAGTTTTGGTGACAGTATTCCATCAGCTCAGAAACCAGAACCGAAGGCACTCGCTCGGTGTTGTCTTGGATTGAACGGCCAACATAACTGATGTAGAGCGTTTGCTGTGCAGACAACATCGCTTCGAGGAATAGGTAACGGTCATCATCTCGGCGCGAACGGTCGCCCGGTTTGGTTCTTCCTGTCATCAAGTCAAAGCCTTCTGGCGGCATGGAGCGCGGATACACGCCGTCATTCATCCCCAACAGACAAACAATTCTAAACGGAATAGAGCGCATCGGCATCAGGGTACAAAAGTTCACTTGACCAGCAAGGAAGCGCTGGCTGACTCGTGTGCCAGATAATTTGTTTTGAAGGTATTGGCTGATGATCGACGGCGATAACGCATCATCAAATGCGGCATCAGCTAATTGCTCTTTGAGTTGGCTGAGCGTATCGCGAATGGATTTGAGCGCCATTTCGCCTTCTAACTCAACTGAGAAGAAGTCATCCAGCAGTAAAACTAAAGTCTCTCGCCAACCATCAATAGTCTGAACATGAGAAAGTTTGCTTCGATAAGTGCTAATTTGTTGGATAAAGTGTGCCAACTTGCCCGCCAGCTCTGCGCCCATGCCTTGCACTTCGTTGTACGGAGACAAACTGCCTTGCTCGGTTTCAAACAAACCAGCGGATTCTGGCATCGCGTAGCCAAGCAACATGCGTTGAATACCAAATTGCCATGTGTTTTGACGAGTTTCCGGCAGTTCAAATTCGCGTCCGGTATTGGCATCCAACCCCCAGCGAATTCCCGATTCCTCAACCCATTGTTTGGCTTGTAAGAAATCATCTTCGCTGAGTTCAAAACGCTTTAATATCGCTGGAGTTTCCAGAAGTTCGAGTAGTTCTGATGCCAAACAGCGCGTATTGGGTAAGTTCACCAACTGCATAAATGCAGCCAGAATTGGGCTCTCTTGATCGGCGGTTCGGTCAGAAATCGAATATGGAATAAAACGCTCACCCGGCGCGTTACCAAAGACCGCCTGAATCGCAGGGCTGTAAGCGTTGATGTCCGCGACCATCACGATAATATCGCGCGGTTTTAACGTTGGGTCAGCATCGAACATCGCCAACAGTTGATCATGCAGCACTTCAACTTCGCGCATCGGGCTGTGACAAGCGTGTAGGCTCAGTGATTTATCACCCAAGCTAACCACTTGTTTGTGATGACTGTTTTCAATCTGTTGATCATCTTGATGTTCTTCAAGATTGAGAATATCCGCTTGCAATTGATGGAGCAGACTGTCGCGCTCAACATCAACAAAGGCTTCGATTTCATGAGATTCCAGCTGAGACAACAGATACATATTGTCGCGCCCGAGTTTACCCATGGATGCCAACAGACTGTTTCCGACCACATCGGTGTGCAGCTCATCGATCACATTATCTTCCAGTGATCCTTTCAGTTGCTCAGTTTCACCTTGCACTTCCGAGTGATCGTCCTGCCACACAACGTGCTGACGATGTTTCGCCGCCAAACGAGCCAGATATTTGCGATCTCGAACTTCACCCCAGTAATAACGACACGGGTTGGTGAACATCAGATGCACGTCGATGTGTTCACCAATTGCTTTTAGCGCATCCATATAGCGAGGCGGCAACGAAGAAATGCCAAAAACAAACAAACGCTTGGGTAAATGGTCAAAATTGCCGTTAAAACTCTCTAACGTGTCGATAAAGTGCTCATAAAGGTTGGCACGGTGATATGGAGACTGTCCTAATGACACAGTGTGATCATACAACGCTTGCCATAAGATCGGCTGCCACGGATGCTCATCTTCCAGCTCTGGCACACTCTGCCCTGCTTCCCAACTTGCGATCCACTCCGGACGATACACCAAGTAACCATCGAAAATATCGGCAATTTTCTCAGCCAGTTGATACAGCTTAGAGTGATCACTGTCATCTTTGAGGTACTGCGCTAACGGCGAAAACACGTCTTGGTTGAGAAGCCCCGGCAGCAGATGCATCAACTTCCAAGTCATCGCTTCTTTGTTAAACGCACTGCGTTTTGGCACGTCTGGCAACACCTGCGTAAACATTTCCCAAATGAAGGTAGCAGGAAGCGGAAAATCAATGTTCGCGGCAACACCAAACTCTTTGGCCAATTCCATTTTTAGCCACTGGGACATGCCCGGACTTTGAACCAGAATTTGTTCTTTTTCGAACGGGTTTTCCAGCGGACTGATTCGAATCAGTTCGACAAGGAGTGATTTAAGAACGTCAACTTGGTTGGAGTGATAAACAGTAAACAAATTGGGAATACCGAGCGCCGATTGAAACTGTTAGCTAGCTTAGCACAGCCCCATTTAAACCCGCAGTGATCTCGCGTTCGGAAAAAACAAAAGGTTATATATCACTCAAATAGAGTATGAATCTTCTGAATTTTCACATGTCAATCAAGTCTGACACTTCCATACAAAATGTGACATTCGTCGCAACTATTCCATAATAAAAAACACTGTTTTATACTCCCTCTACCCATAATTTATAAACAAACAAAAAGTATGTTTCGCAAACTGTCTTCCAACAGCGCTTGGCTGATTGCTTTTTTTGCTTGCTTTGCAGTGTACCTGTCGATCGCTTGTTATCCTTTTGTGTTGTCTAACAATCAGAATGAACCGCTAACCTTGTTGCAAGGTTACTATTTGGTTTCGACTCAATATGGCTGGCTGGGCTTGATCGCTCTTCCATTTATGTTGTTGAGTTTATTGCTCTCTTTTCTACCGACTCGAATATTCAAAGGCATCGTGATCGCTATCGCGATCTGTCTATTGATTATGTTTAAAGTCGATATTCTCGTTTTTCAGCAATACAAACTTCACATCAACGCTCTATTAATCCGTATGTTTTTCGAAGGTGGTGATGATGTCTTCGATATTTCGTGGATGAGTTGGCTAATCTTCATCAGTGAAATTGCCGTTCTGGTGATCGGGCTCGCTTGTACCGTTTGGGTAAGTAATCAACTGGCACAAAGCCGAGCTAAGTTCGTTTTGATCAGCGTCTGGTTTGCTGTATTGCTTAGCACGCAGATGATTCATGCGTACAAAAACGCACTTTACGACGATGAAGTCAGTCAGTTTTCGAATAACTGGCCACTTTACTACCCGCTGACGGCTCGTAAATTTATTTACAAACACGACCTAGTGGATGAGAACATTGCATCGAAGAACCGCGTAGAGTTAACCAACATTGAACGTAGCTCACTCAACTATCCGCTTGCGCCGATTCAAGTGCAAAGCAAAGAGAAACAGCCCAATGTCTTGTTTATCTTGGTTGACGCGTGGCGCTACAGTGATGCGACGCCGGAAGTCATGCCAAATGTCAGCAAGTTCGCCGAAAAAACGGTGAATTTCACACAACATATGAGCGGCGGCAACTCAACTCAAGCGGGTATTTTCAGCCTGTTTTACAGCTTGCCAGCGACCTACTGGGAAAGCTTTTACGCAAGTCAACGCTCTCCTGTTTTTATGGATACGCTGCAAGCAGAAGGCTACCGCATGGGCATTTTTGGCTCGGCACCGCTCACCAGCCCGCCACTTTCTCGCACGGTATTCAAAAAAGTGTCGGACTTGACCCTGAAACAAACTGGGGAAACAGCTGTCGAGCGCGATCAGCAGATAACAGACAAGTTCATCGAGTTCCAAAAGCAGGATAGCGACAAGCCGTACTTTGGTTTTCTGTTCTACGATGCCGCCCACGGTACGGTGTTTCCTGAACCTGAATTTGCGAAATTCAAACCATACTGGGAACGCGTTGACCACATTTTGCTCAACAACGATTTTGACGCTTCGCTTTACCACAATCGATACAAGAACTCGTTGTACTACATCGACAGCTTGATTGGTGATGTGCTGAAAAATGTCGACTTAGACAACACCATTGTGGTGATTTCATCAGATCATGGTGAAGAGTTTAACGACCATAAGATGAACTATTGGGGCCACACGGGTAACTACAGTGACGTTCAAGTACATGTGCCTCTTTACGTGTACATGCCAAATCGTCAGCCAGAGCAAGTTGATTACCGCACGACCCATTTTGACGTCGTGCCAACCATGATGAATACGCTGTTTGACGTTCAAGGCACAACGAGTTCATACAGCGTTGGTCATAACTTGTTTGATAGCTCTGCCTCTCGCGATTGGTATATTGCAGGCAGCTACTACAACTATGCATTGGTCGGCAAAGAACTGATGCTTGTGGTCAACCCTGGCGGGCACTCTCAGCAACTGAATCGCCAGTTAAAAGTCGAGAAAGAACAGAAAATTCCTGTCGATATCATTCGTCATTCTCTGGATGAGATGTCGCGATTTTACAAAAAAGGCTAGTGTCCAACATCGACGCCGATTGAAATAAAAAAGCCTCTTGGTTGTAAGACCAAGAGGCTTTTTCCTATCTGCTATTTAAGCGTGATGAGCGTGCATCAAGCGTGGCTGAATCAACAAGTTGTTGATGTATTGTAAGGCCACATAAGAGACAACAAATGTTGCCACAATCAACTCAAGACTAGCTAAGCCTCGCACTTGTTGAACATAGTGCGCAGCCAATCCTTGCAACTCCATCCAATTCGCCATTTTAAACAGCGCCGTCGCACCGATCACCATCGGGAAAGTGAACGCCGCATAGCCTGGGCTAAATGGCAGTCTAAGCAATTTAAAGAATGCGAGGTAAATGATGGCTGTCATCAATACCGCGATACCAAATAGCATAGCGATGATCACTGGTGATGGTGTCGCAGTGACCGTTAAGTACCCTGCCAATGATAGACTTGCTGGTGCCGCCATAATTGCCATTGTTGGTTTCGCTGCATCCGGAATTTCATGGGTAAACATGAAACGGTAAATCATCATCGGCAACATGATCGCGTACGCCACCATACCAAACATCAATGCACCTTGTGCCACTGGTGCTAACATCGGGTTGCCAGAGAAAGACACATCCGCAACGATGATACCCACAGGCGGTACAAACCAACTAGGAACCATGTGGTGCAATTCAAAATCTTTGGCGCGATGGTAAACAAAGCTCACCAAGAATACGATGTGCAAAACCACCGCAATCAGCCAAAGCGCATCGCCAGCTAATGGGTAAAAATGGCCGAGAGAGTTCGATACCACCATAGTGCCCATCGCAAATGTCGGAACCACGCTGCCCACAACCGGATGAGCAAGATCTTGTCTCAATAGATGATTATGTAGCAAAAACTTGGTTGCCAATATAGCCAACAATATGCTCGCGATACCCGCACTAATCCACTGTCCGTAGCCATGTAATTCGGCGAAGTTTTCCCAACTCCAGCCCAAGCTTGCAATACCAAGAGCCAAACCCGCCATTGGAGTTGGCGCTCCCATTACTTTTGCTTTTGTTCTTTGAATCATGATGACCTCAACCAGACTCACTCTTGATGAGACGTATAATACGCTTGCACTTCGTTCCGATATATCTAATTATTTAAAACAAACGTTCAGAATTACTTAACGGTGGGGTATGGCAAGTCACATTTCTCTTAAACAACTGAAAGTGTTTACGACGATCACGCAGCACAAAACGCTCACAGCGGCTTCTGATAGTCTCTTTTTATCGAAAGCCGCAGTGAGCATGGCACTCTCAGAATTAGAAAAGCAGATCGGCCATCACTTATTTGATCGTGTTAATAACCGACTGATTTTGAACCAAGAAGGTCAAAAATTACTGCCACTGGCGGATGAATTACTCAACCGAGCCAAGGACATCGAGAGCATTTTCGATGGTGACCAAGCGCTATCGGGCCAACTTCGCATTGGTGCCAGCGACACCATTGGCAACCAAGTCGCGCCCTATTTGCTTAGCGAATTTCGTCAGCAAACGAACCATCGTTCTCAAAGTCTGTTCATTTCTAACTCCGCACAAATCTGCGACATGCTGACCGATTACGAGTTAGACATAGCCCTCATTGAAGGCAAAACACTTCACCCTGAATTGCAGTCTACCCAGTTTAGCGAAGATGAAATGTGCGTGATTTGCGCGCCCAATTCCCCAGCCGCGCACGAAGGGCCAGTAAACTTAACCGAGCTAGAAAACAGTGAATGGATATTGCGAGAGGCAGGCTCTGGTTCACGCGAATTTTTTATGCGCGTTGTCGCGCCGCGCTTGGAACATTGGCATGAAGCTTTTCAGCTCAATACCACCGAAGCGTTGATCAACTCAGTATCGGCAGGGTTAGGCTTGGGCTGTTTGTCACGTTTGTCTGCAGAACCTGCTATTCGTGACGGCCGCGTAAAACTGCTCGACATGCCTTTAGATATGAAACGTCGCTTCTGGTTACTGGTTCATAAAGAGAAATATCAAAGCCCATTGCTCAAAACGTTTATCGAATTTTGCCAAGATTGGGAGCGACCAACAAACCTTCCTTTGGCGGACAAATCCGCAAAGTGAAACCAAGATAGTTTAAATGCTAGTCAGTTAGTTGTACGTGTCTCTCATTCTGAGGCTTGTCGCTAGACTTGATTGGTCAAAAACTGTATAAAAAGCCAGTATCAATACACCAAATTAGGGGACCAACCATGGCTGTAATCGTCAAGTACGTGGTAGAACGCAATGGAGAAGAGAAAATGACTTTTACCTCTAAAGCGGAAGCTGACGCATACGACAAAATGCTGGATATGGCAGACGAGTTATTCTCACTGCTGGGTAAAAGTGAACTTCTAGAAGACGAAGGTAAGCAAGAAGATCTTGCAATGTTCCTTGCGCAAAACAAAGAAGAAGTGCTTTACGCTCTTGGTGCAAAACGTAAACCTGCACCAAAAAAAGCAAAGAAGCTTGAAGCTGTTGAAGAAGATAGCGAGCAAGAAGACGCTGCATAAGCCTCTTATTTGTTTAGAAAAAACGTCGCATTATGCGGCGTTTTTTTATTCCTTCCGTTTATCTCCATATATCTCTGAGAATATAAAGAACCGATTTAATATCCCAAATTGCTCTAAATTTCATGTTGCGGATTAGTGTGACTTAGATCTAGTCTAAATGGGTCCGGTGATGGGGTGCCACCGGAATCGAAAGATTCGAACCGCTGTTAAAGCTAATGACTCCTACAGAAACGAAAACAGGTCAGCCCTGTTGGAAGTGCTTTCGCTTATGTTGTGAAAGCGAGAGTTCTGTAGTGAGCAATTCAACTCTTCTCCAACCCCGCTCCTGTTTTCTCAAAAAATAAAAATACACTGGGAAAACATTATGCAATATTCACACGAAATCCAATCAATGTGCCCGATTCAACGCGGCGATCTTCATGCATCTGCACCGATCCCTGTTGAAGGCGCAATGATCAATCCAAAAGACGTTATCGCGATTTCTGGTCTTAGCCACGGCGTTGGTGCTTGCGCTCCTCAACAAGGCGCAGCAAAACTGACCCTTAACGTCAAAAACGGCATCATCGAAGAAGCTTTGATCGAAACGATCGGCTGTTCAGGCATGACTCAATCAGCAGCGATGGCCGCAGAAATCCTAACAGGCAAAACCATTCTTGAAGCACTGAATACCGACTTGGTATGTGATGCTATTAACGTCGCGATGCGCGAAATCTTCCTTCAATTTGTTTACGGTCGTACGCAATCTGCTTTCTCTGAAGGCGGCTTAGAAATTGGTGCGGCATTGGAAGATCTTGGTCAAACTCAACGCAGCCAAGTGGGTACTAGCTACTCAACCAAAGCAAAAGGCGTGCGTTACATGGAGTTGGCTGAAGGCTATGTAACAAAACTCGCGCTAGACGAAAACAAAGAAGTGATTGGTTACCAATATCTCAACCTCGGCAAGATGATGAAAGCCATCAACGAAGGCGTATCTGCTGCAGAAGCCGCAGACAAAGCGACGGGGACTTACGGTCGTTTTGACGAAGCCGTAACTACCATCAACCCACGCCAACAATAATTGCCACCAAGAGGAAAGAGATTATGAACACTCCAATTACTGAATCTGTACGTCGCACATTAGACGAAATGCAACTTTCTTCTCTGGAAGAGGCTTACCAATACTGTATGGATCGTGGTATCGACCCTAAAGCACTAGTGATGGACACTCAACCTATCGCGTTTGAAAGCGCTGCCGATGCCTACACGCTAGGCACTGCTTTGGCGATTTTCCGCGTAGCAAAAACAGCTGAAGAAGCTGCAAACATCATCGGTGAAGGCCTTCAAGCCTGCACAAAACCAGGCAGCGTCGCAGAACAACGCCGAGTGGGTATCGGTCACGGTGCATTGGCGGCTCGTCTATTGAATGAAGAAAGTGGCTGTTTCGCTTTCCTTGCGGGCCATGAGTCATTCGCAGCGGCAGAAGGCGCTATCAAAATCGCATTGAACGTGAACAAGTCACGAAAAAATCCGTTGAAAGTTATCCTAAATGGCTTGGGTAAAGACGCCGCTTACCTAATCTCACGCATCAATGGTTTCACTTACGTACGCACTCAGTACAACTACCAAACTGGTGAGTTAGTGGAAGTAGAACGTCGCCGTTTCTCCCAAGGTCCACGTGGTGAGATCCTTTGCTACGGTGCAGACGATGTGCGTGAAGGCGTGGCTATCATGCATAAAGAACAAGTGGATGTGAGCATCACTGGTAACTCAACCAACCCGACTCGCTTCCAACACCCTGTAGCAGGCATCTACAAAGCAGAGCGTAACCGTGAAGGCATGCCTTACTTCTCTGTGGCATCAGGTGGTGGTACTGGTCGTACTCTACACCCAGACAACGTGGCGGCAGGTCCTGCCTCTTACGGCATGACAGATACCTTGGGTCGCATGCACGCCGATGCGCAATTCGCGGGTAGCTCTTCAGTACCAGCACACGTAGCGATGATGGGCTTCATCGGTATGGGCAACAATCCAATGGTAGGGGCAACGGTTGCACTTGCAGTAGAGGTCGGTGAGCTAAGCCTCTAAGTCGATTTATCGCTTTACTATCCAAAGTCAGTAAATCCAACAAACCCAGTGTAGGGGGAGTGACTTCGGTCCTCCCCTTATTTTTTTGCGATGCTCCCTTCTCCCACTTCACTGTGTCTCTGCCCAAAATCGGCCTGATAAGGCTTTGCGACACATTTCTCATCAGACAAACATATCTCTAAAAAGACAAAAGGTATCCATCTACGGACTTTCTCCATTTCCCCTCTTTAAACTCCCCAACACTCTCTTTATGATGACCGACAACTTAATTATTTCTTGTCAGTGAACAGACGAGACACAAGACTCAACACATGGAGATCAACTATGGCTTTCTTCTCTCTAGCCTTTGGTACGGCAACTAAAAACCGCGACGGCAAAATCATCGAAGCGTTTTTCCCAAACCCAGTTCTTAACCCAAGCGAAGCGCTTGTTAACGCACTAGCAGCAGTAGCAGGTTATGAGCAAGGCAACCAAGCTATCGAGATCTCTGCAGCACAAAGCGCAGAACTGGCAGCAGCATTTGAAGCAAACGGCGATGCGGCAAACGCTTCTTTCGCAGCAAAAGCAGCAGAATCAGCACAACCACTTGTACTGGTTATCCTTGCAACTGACGAGCAGCCACAAAGCGTTGCTGAAGGTTTCCTAAAACTTCAACTTATCTCTAATCGCCTAGTTCAACCACACGGTACGGTACTAGACGGTATCTTCGGTCTACTACACAACATCGCATGGACTAATGAAGGTCCAATCGACCTACCTGAACTAGCAGAGCGTCAAATCGAAGCTCGCCTAGCGGGTCGTGCACTAAGCGTAGATTGCGTAGACAAGTTCCCTAAAATGGTGGACTACGTGGTACCAACTGGCGTTCGTATCGCTGACACTTCTCGCGTACGTCTTGGCGCACACGTTGGCGAAGGCACAACGGTAATGCACGAAGGCTTCATCAACTTCAACGCGGGTACAACAGGCGTGAGCATGGTTGAAGGTCGTATCTCTGCTGGCGTAGTGGTTGGTAACGGCTCTGACATCGGCGGCGGCGCATCTATCATGGGTACGCTATCTGGCGGCGGTAAAGTTGTGGTTTCTATCGGTGAAAACTCTCTACTAGGCGCGAACGCAGGTCTTGGCTTCCCAATGGGTGACCGTTGTACTATCGAATCAGGTCTGTACGTAACTGCTGGTTCTAAAGTGCGCATGCTAGATTCTGCAGGCCAAGAAGTAGAAGTTGTGAAAGCCCGCGATCTTGCTGGTGTTTCTGACCTACTGTTCCGTCGTAACTCTGTAACAGGTCAAATCGAGTGTCTTGCAAACAAGAGCGCGGTTGAACTGAACAGCGAACTGCATAAAAACAACTAATTCATTCGTGAATTAGCCCTACGAAAAATCCCCCAGCAGGAAACTGTTGGGGGATTTTTTAGCTTACAGCAAAATGCGTGATTACTGATTTAAAAAGCTGACCGCTTTATCTGGGAAATCAGTAAACAAACCATCCACTTTTACTTGGTTGTAGTACACATCCATCATGCCTTCAAAGCTGTCAGTGTACGCTGGAATGCGTCCTGGATCGGCGCGGAACGTGTATGGATGCACTTGCAAGCCAGCGTCTTTTGCAGCCTTCATCAACGGCTTGATGATGATATTGTCTTTGGTTGACTTATCATCCACCAGCATCGGCTTCCAAGGTCCAATTCCTTCCGCGTAACTCGCTACTTTCTTCATTCCGTCGGCTTCGAACATCCAGTCATAACTGTATGGTGTTGCCTTGTCGCCTTTGTACACCATAGTTTCGTTCCAGTCCGTGTAAGCCATAAGCTGAACGAGCTTTAAGTCCATGTCCATTGCAGGCATGAGTTCACTGTTGATGCGTTGAAGTTCATTCGCATCAAAACACTGAAGGTAGACTTTGTCGTCTTGAGAGCCGTAACCGTACTGCTTCAAGACTTTAAGTACTGCTTTAGAAATGTCCTTACCTTCATGACGATGGAACCAAGGCGCTTTAATTTCTGGGTAAATACCGATGTCATAACCCAGCGTTTTGTTTAAGCCTTGGATCAGCTCAATCTCTTCAGCAAACGTCGGCACGGTGAAATCAGATTTCCACATAGGGAATCGGGTTGGATAGCCCGCTACTTTGTTGCCTTTGTCATCGATATTAAAGCCTTCAGTTACTCGCAAGGATTTGATTTCCGCCAGAGTGAAATCAATCGCGTAATAACGACCATCTTTACGTGCACGATCAGGAAAACGCTCCGCAACATCCGTTACGCGATCGAGATAATGGTCATGCAACACGACCAACTGGTCATCTTTCGTCATTACCACATCTTGCTCTATGTAGTCAGGTTTCATTGCGTAAGCAAGTGCTTTGGCTTCTAACGTGTGCTCAGGCAAGTAGCCCGATGCGCCACGGTGCGCAATGACAAGCGGCTTCGCAATCGCACCAGCAGAGAGGCTAAGTGCTAAAAAAGTAAGACATACTGACTTTGTTTTCATTGTTATTTCCTTGATAAAGCGAAGAGGAAGTATTCCACTGCCTCTTTAAATAAATATTACGCTAGCGCTTCCTTCTCGCGCTCTTTTTGCTCGTGGTGCGCACGTTCACCTAAGAAGGCGTACATCAAACACACGATAGAAGTAATACAAGAACCCACTAAGATGATAAAGCCACCATCCCAGCCAAAGTGGTCTACGGTGTAGCCCAAAATCGCGTTTGCGGCAACTGCCCCACCCAAGTATCCAAACAAACCAGTAAGACCAGCGGCAGTACCTGCGGCTTTCTTCGGAGCGAGTTCAAGTGCGTACAAACCGATCAGCATAACCGGACCATAGATTAGGAAGCCAATTGCAATAAGCGCCATCATATCTACTGTTGGGTTGCCCGCAGGGTTAAACCAATAAACCATCACTGCAACTGTCACTAGCACCATAAACAAGATACCAGCAGGTGCACGACGACCTTTGAACAATTTGTCAGAGATCCAACCACACAATAGTGTTCCTGGAATACCAGCCCATTCGTATAAGAAATAAGCCCATGACGATTTATCTACCGAGAAATCCTTCGCTTCTTTTAGGTAAACAGGTGCCCAGTCCAGTACGCCGTAACGAATTAGGTAAACAAATGCGTTTGCAATTGCAATCGACCAAAGAAGTTTGTTGTTGAAGACGTATTTGAAGAAGATTTCCTTCGCTGTCATTTCTTGTTCATGGGACTTGTCATAGTCATCTGGGTAATCGTCTTTGTACTCTTCAATCGGAGGCAGACCACAAGACTGAGGGGTATCGCGAACCGTCATCCAAACAAACACAGCAACCAACGTGGCGAAAAATGCAGGAACATAAAATGCAGTGCGCCAATCATCATTAAATGCCCACAGGCCAAGAATAAATAGTGGACCAATCAAGCCGCCACCCACGTTGTGCGCCACGTTCCAAACCGAAACGATCTCACCACGCTCTTTACGTGACCACCAGTGCACCATGGTTCGGCCACAAGCAGGCCACCCCATCCCTTGGAACCAACCGTTTAAGAAAAGCAAAATGAACATCGCAGTGACGCTACCAGTCGCCCATGGCATAAAGCCAAAGCAAAACATCACTAATGCAGACATCAATAGGCCGCCACTAAGGAAATAGCGAGGGTTGGAGCGGTCTGAAACGCTGCCCATTAGAAACTTAGAGAGACCATATGCAATGGAAACAGCTGCCAAGGCGACACCTAAGTCTCCGCGGCTAAAGCCTTGCTCGATAAGATAAGGCATCGCCAAACTGAAGTTTTTACGAACTAGATAGTAACCGGCGTAGCCAACAAAGATACCGATAAAGAGTTGCCAACGGAGGCGAGAGTAGGTGCTATCGATGCTGCCAGGGGACAGACGATCAATGTGCGCCTTAGGTTTGAATATTCCAAACATAGGAACCTCATTATTTTGTATGCGATGGTAAAAACACAAAAGGAGCGAACGAAACAAAATAAATCTTCGTTCGAAAGTTCATGAATTGTATGGAGTTAGGATTTTATTTCTGTGACAAATGTTGCACATGGATTAAATATAAGTAAATACAGTAAATTATATGAGCATTAATTAGATCATCGTTCAACTTTACTCAAGATTCGTTAATATGAAACTGATGTTCAAACCTCTCACTTGAGCATTCCAATTCGAAACCTTTGAAACAAAGGCTCGAATTAGAACATAAACTAACCGTAAAAAGGGCGATTTACGCCTGCCCTACTCGCTCCGAACCAACTAATAACTAAAAAGCTGAAAAACGATCACGTTTAGCATCAAACGAAATAAAAAAAACAATTTTTATTTGAATACAAGCCGAAGCAATGATTCACAAACACAAGACATTAACAGCGTTTATTCTCTTATCAACTCATCCTATTGGTACCAATGGGATGACGATTTTTTCTAAAAGTCCAAACATGACTGCGTATTTTTTATATCACTGCTAGCCCTTGATACATTTGACATCCTCCTACTCCTTTAGGGTTAACTGCTACACAAGTTCTGTGTAATAAATCTCCAAGCACGTAGCAGCTTCACAAAACTCCTCTTACCAGTTGTGCATTCTTTTTCACATCGGTAATTTGAGCGCTCTCAACACTGGCCTCGTGACAAATAAATTATTTTCGTTGTGTTCTTTTCCGGTTAAAAGATGCGCCATTTAACAAAAACGAAGACTTTGATTAACAAATTTATGCTCAAACGCTCATTTTTAACGCTCGTTTGTTTTCGCAAACGTTTATATATGCACAATAGTACCGTGCTAGACAGGCAAAAATGATCAAAGGACTTTTAACATGACAACGAACAAACACCCCTCTCTGCTCGGAGAATGTTTGGCCGAGTTTATCGGTACAGGACTACTTATTTTCTTCGGCGTAGGCTGTGTTGCAGCCTTAGTTCTAACAGGCGCATCATTTGGACAATGGGAAATCAGTATTGTATGGGGCTTCGGTGTCGCCATCGCTATTTACTGTACGGCTGGCGTCTCTGGTGCACACATCAACCCTGCCGTTACCATCGCACTTGCTATGTTCCATGGTTTTGATAAGGCGAAAGTGGTGCCATACATTATCGCTCAAATGCTTGGGGCATTCTGTTCTGCTGCATTGGTATACAGCTTATACAGCAACCTTTTCACCGACTACGAAATCGCTCATAACTTCGTTCGCAGCAGCCAAGATGCACTAGCAACTGCTGGTATCTTCTCAACCTATCCGCATGCCTCCCTCTCTTTCTTTGGTGCTTTTGCTGTGGAATTCGTTATCACTGCTGTGCTGATGTTTGCGATTCTGGCTCTGGGCGATGAAAATAACGGCGCAGCACGTGGCGCAATGAACCCTCTATTGATCGGTATTTTGATTGCCGTCATCGGTGGTTCACTTGGCCCACTAACAGGCTTTGCGATGAACCCTGCTCGTGACTTTGGACCGAAGCTGTTCGCTTACTTCGCAGGTTGGGATTACGCTCTGACAGGTGCTAAAGACATTCCTTACTTTATCGTGCCTTTACTTGCTCCGATTGCAGGTGCGTGTTTTGGTGGTTGGTTGTATCCAAAAGCGATTGCCGCTTACCTTCCACAACAAGGCCACGGTTGTACGATTCCAAACCAATGTGAGACGGAAGAAGAAACAGAAGAAGCTAGAGCTTAAAACTGACGTAACTCGAACATTTACTAAAATATAAATAACGAAACAAAAGGATTCTTACCATGACTGAGCAAAAATACATTGTTGCCCTGGACCAAGGTACAACAAGCTCTCGCGCAGTGATTCTTGATCACGATGCGAACATCGTAAGCGTCGCGCAACGCGAATTTACTCAGATTTATCCAGAAGCTGGTTGGGTTGAACATGATCCAATGGAGATCTGGGCAACACAAAGCTCTACTTTAGTAGAAGCTCTAGCTAAGTCTGGCATCCGTAGCGACCAATTAGCGGCTATCGGTATTACTAACCAGCGTGAAACGACCATCGTCTGGAACAAAGAAACAGGTAAACCCGTTTACAATGCGATCGTATGGCAATGTCGCCGTACTGCTGATATCTGTGAAGATTTAAAAGCACGCGGTCTCGAAAACTATGTACGTGACAACACTGGTTTGGTGCTTGACCCTTACTTCTCAGGTACCAAAGTTAAATGGATTCTGGACAATGTTGAAGGCGCACGAGAAGACGCAGAAGCAGGCAAGCTGTTGTTTGGTACTGTCGATACTTGGTTAGTTTGGAAGATGACTCAAGGTCGCGTTCACGTAACCGACTACACTAACGCATCGCGTACCATGCTGTTTAACATCAACGATCTATGTTGGGATCAAAAAATGTTAGATGAGCTTGGCATCCCAGCATCTATGATGCCAGAAGTGAAGCGCTCATCGGAAATTTACGGTAAAACCAACATCGGTGGTAAAGGCGGTACTCGTATTCCTATTTCTGGAATCGCAGGTGACCAACAAGCGGCGCTTTACGGCCAAATGTGTGTTGAAGCGGGTCAAGCGAAAAACACTTACGGTACGGGTTGTTTCTTGCTAATGAATACTGGCCAAGAAAAAGTCACTTCGACACATGGCCTTCTAACTACTTTGGCTTGTGGTCCTGCAGGCGAACCAGCTTATGCACTTGAAGGCGCCGTATTCATGGGTGGAGCTTCTATCCAATGGCTACGCGATGAATTGAAAATCCTAAACGGTGCAGAAGACTCTGAATACTTCGCGACAAAAGTGGATACATCAAACGGCGTTTATGTCGTGCCTGCATTTACTGGTTTAGGCGCTCCATACTGGGATGCCTACGCACGTGGCACGATTGTCGGCCTTACTCGCGGTGTGAATTCAAACCATATCATCCGTGCAACATTGGAAGGCATCGCTTATCAAACTCGTGACGTACTGGATGCGATGCAAGCTGACTCAGGCATTAAGCTTGCGAACCTTCGCGTCGATGGTGGTGCAGTAGCGAACAACTTCCTAATGCAATTCCAATCCGATGTATTGAACACAGAAGTACACCGCCCTCAAGTAACTGAGGTTACCGCTCTTGGTGCAGCCTACCTTGCCGGCCTTGCAGTTGGTTACTGGGATAGCATTGATGAGTTGCAGAATAAAGCGGTACTTGATCGCACCTTTGAGCCACACGATGATGAAGAAAAACGCAATCGTCGTTACAAGGGCTGGAAACGTGCAGTGAAATGTGCACAAACCTGGTCTGAACTTCACGACGAAGAAGATTAATCTCATCTCCATAAGAAAAAAAGAGCGCCATTTGTGCGCTCTTTTTGCGCTTTATCCCCGATTCCTGAACTCGCTTACTTCTCACAACGAGCAAATTCGAGCACAATAGAGCTTCGAATTTGAAGCATTGGCCGTTACCAATGCACAAGGGAGTGGTAAGTGAAGCAAATACCTCGACACCAGCAGATTGTTGAGCTGGTGAAAAAACAAGGCTATGTCAGCACGGATGAGTTAGTAGAAAGATTCAATGTCAGCCCACAAACCATCCGACGCGATCTCAATGAACTCGCCGATGACAACAAAATTCGTCGTTATCACGGTGGAGCCACTATTCCTCTCAGTTCTGAAAACACATCTTACAACACGCGTAAAGCGCTCAACTTCAATGAAAAAGATGTCATTGCAGACGAGGTAGTCAAACACATTCCAGATGGTGCCACACTATTCATCGATATCGGCACCACACCAGAAGCAGTTGCGCGAGCGCTCAATAAAAACCATAAACAGTTGCGTGTTGTCACCAACAACATCAATGTTGCGACCATTCTTTTCCCTAACCCTGAAATCAAAGTCATCTTAGCGGGTGGAGAAGTCCGCAGCAGAGACGGCGGTATTGTTGGCGAGGCTACCCTCGATTTCGTTAAACAGTTCCGTCTCGACTTTGGCATTCTCGGCATTAGCGGTATCGACTTCGATGGCTCGCTATTAGACTTTGATTACCACGAAGTCCGGGTCAAACAAGCGATCATTGACAATAGCCGTAGTGTATTTCTTGCCGTAGACCACACCAAGTTCGGGCGCAATGCTATGGTGAAACTAGGCAATATTGCACAGCTCAACATGATCTTTACCAATAAGCAGCCACCAGAAGAAATCTTGTCAATTTTGAAGGAAGCTTCTATCCCACTTGAAGTGGTTGAAGCTAACGAATCAAACTCCGAAAACGAGTAACGTCAATCGTATAACTCCCCCTCAAATGACCTCTGTCTTAATTAGACAGAGGTTTTTTTTGTGTCTAAATCACACAAAACGCTCACAAACGAAAATAATAGATGATCACAAACGAAACCTGAGCTAGGATTACATTATGTTCTAAAATGCTCGTTCGCTCACCAAGAGGTCAAATTTATGAGTATACAAAATAATGCTTCCACTACTAGCTCATCCACTACCTTAGACTTGATCGTAATCGGTGGCGGCATTAACGGAGCTGGTATTGCAGCAGACGCAGCTGGCCGAGGTTTGAGTGTTGGCTTATACGAAGCAAATGACTTCGCATCTGCGACTTCTTCAGCAAGTTCTAAACTGATACACGGCGGTTTACGCTACCTTGAACACTACGAGTTTCGTTTAGTTTCGGAAGCGCTCGCAGAGCGTGAGGTTATTCTTCGTAAAGCACCACACGTCGCACTACCAATGCGTTTCCGTTTACCGCATCGCCCATTCCTACGCCCAGCTTGGATGATTCGTTGTGGCCTTTTCCTTTACGATAACTTGGGTAAACGTACGACGCTGCAAGGCAGTAAAACCGTCAACCTTGCGAAATCTGGCTTGCTAAAACCAGAAATGAAAACGGGTTTCGAATACTCTGACTGTTGGGTTGATGATGCACGTTTAGTATTACTGAACGTTCTTGCGGCTCGCGAAAACCATGCTGAAGTGCGTAACTACTGCCGCGTGGAAAAAGCACACCGTGAAGGTGGTATCTGGCATGTTACTATTCACGATGTGATGACAGACCAACGTTTCGAACGTAAAGCGAAAGCGTTAGTCAATGCTGCGGGGCCTTGGGTAAAACAGTTCTTTGATGATGGATTAGAGCAAGCCTCTCCTCGTAACATTCGCTTAATCAAAGGCTCGCACATCGTTGTTCCTCGTATCCACAACGAACCGCAAGCCTACATTCTTCAAAACAAAGACAATCGCATCGTATTTATGATTCCTTACTTAGATAAGTTCTCAATCATTGGTACAACAGATGTGGAATACAAAGGTGACCCACGTGAAGTGTCGATCTCAGATGACGAAGTCGATTACCTCATTGATATCGTAAACCAACACTTTGTCCACCAGTTGACTCGCGAAGATGTAGTTTGGACATACAGCGGTGTTCGTCCTTTATGTGACGATGAATCTGACTCTCCGCAAGCAATCACACGAGACTACACGCTAGAGCTCGATGCGGAATACGACCATGCACCTCTGCTTTCTGTTTTTGGTGGTAAGTTAACGACCTACCGTAAGTTAGGTGAAGCAGCAATGAAGAAACTTGCTCCGTTCCTACCTGAAATGGGTAAAGACTGGACGGCCAACCAAACCCTTCCTGGTGGTAACTTCAGCTGTAGTCGTGAACAATTAGCGAAACAAATTCATGCTAAATACACTTGGGCGCCAGAAGCATTGATTCTTCGTTATGTCACTCAGTTTGGTACCCAAACGTGGAACTTAATGGAAGGTACAACAAGTGAAGCTGACTTAGGACAAACGTTCTCGACACAAGCCGGTGGTGTTTACCAACGTGAGATCGATTACTTAATGAACCATGAAATGGCAATGACCGATGAAGACATTTTATGGCGCCGTACTAAGCTTGGTCTTTACATGAACGAGGAAGAAAAACAGGCCTTAACGGACTATTTGAAGAAAAAGCTACAACAGAAAGTGGTTAATCTTTCTCAAGTTGGCTAACAGCTCCCCTCCCTCCCCCCACAATAAAGCCTGCTTAGTTGCAGGCTTTTTGTTTTGTTGTTTAAGCACAACACCTTGGTGCGCTCCACTCGATTGCAAATAAGAACAACTATTCATAGACATTTGGCGTTAAATACAATCATACTCATTTGAAAAATAATGCATCAATGACTTCAGAGTACCGTACTCAGAGCATTGCCTCTGTATGGCAATGCAATTCTCGCGAAAGAAGTATCTTGAGGTTATTTTGGTATCGGCTCAAACAAGGAAAAGAAAATGGGTTTTATGATTGAACATTGGGACTTCTCAACCCCAGAAGCAACTCAACAATCCACCACGGCAGAGCAAATTCAAGCTAAGCATTGGTACCATTGCGAACGGCTGCATCCTGATATTCGTGGTTGGCTGGAGCAAAACCAAGTACCTCGAGCTACGGTTGATCATCTATTAGCCGACGAAAGCCGACCATCTTTCCATCCTTTAGATGACGAGAACTTCATGTTGATTTTACGAGGCGTCAATATGAACGGCAATGCATCACCAGAAGATATGCTTAGTATTCGAATTCTCTACTTTCAAGGCGCACTCATTTCAACTCGTAAAATTCCATCACGCGCGATCATGGAGATTCGCCAAGCATTAGCGGAACACAAAGGCCCAAAAAGTCTTGCTAGTTTACTTCATCAGATCATTGAAGGATTAAACAGTAAAATAGACATTTACCTTGATACAATTGAAGAAACACTAAACCAGTTCGACGTGAATGATGAATCGACGTACAAACATATGGCGACTCAAAAAGCACTGATTTCTATCAAGCGTTTTATTCGCCCTCAGCAGTACGCTATCCGTGATCTTGTGGAGTCAGAATCAGAATTGATTGCTTTGAGACCTCATCAATATCGCTTCGCACACAATAATATTACGCGCATAAATGAAACACTTGAGTTTTATCTTGGAGAAGTGGCGCTTTTCCAAGAAGAGATCAAACATCATCGTGATGAGAAAACCAATAAAAACAGTTACCTGTTTACTTTGGTAGCAACGATTTTTCTACCAACCAGCTTCTTAACAGGTTTACTCGGTATCAATGTTGGTGGAATGCCAGGCGTGGAATCCACCATGGCATTCACCTGGTTCTGCATCGCCTTAATTGTCATTTTTGGTCTAGAGTGGTGGCTATTTAAACGCTTGGGGCTCACGAATAAAGCGGACGACGAAGACGAATAAACACTAAACCTATAAAGAACAAAAACCAAAAGAGGAGCACGCGGCTCCTCTTTTCTCTACTCACATTAGAATCTTATCCGGGGTGACCATCCACACGAGGGGTCACAAGCATCACACCAAAGCGCCACACAAACAGCCCAAACGCAACAATCCATAATCCGCCGCTGATATCAATCCACAGCATCATGTTCGCTGGGTCAAAGATCACGGCGAAACTGCGAACCAAAGCTGCCGCGGTAATCGCTGTAAACGCAAGGCTCATGTTTGGCCCTTTGTAGATCATGCGACCAGTATGTCCCATCGTCACCCGTGCAATCATCGCTAAAATCAAACCGCCTAACGCACCTATCGCAAACAGGTGAATGAGGTTATGGCTGGCAAATGCATCTCCCCAGACGCCTCGCAAAATTAAGCTTAGTGGTAAACACAAATACGCAGCATGCAGCGACCACACTAAAGGCTCGCTCAGGGTTAACCAAGGTTTCCAGCGAACAAAACGCACCAACTGAGCAACACCTGCAAATAGCATCAAAGGACTACCTAGTTCTGCAAACGTCACAGGGAAAAAGCTCAGCACAAATAGCATTACCAATGGCAAGTTCGCGAACCACTCTAACCAAGCCAATGGTTGCGCTTTTTCGAAATTAAATCGACGCGCAGTAAAAAATGGAATCACACGTCCGCCCATCACTGACAACAGCAAGGTAAACCACCACAGCATTGCTTGCCACACCGCTGAAGAGCTAAAGGGCGGCATACCTTTTATCGTTGCGTAGCTTGCAAAGTTCGCAAAGATGGCTAAAAGAAACAGTGGAACGAAAAACAAATTACGCCAACCTTTGGCTCGATACACACGAATGCCCACCTCATAGGCGACAAACAGTAAAAATACCGCTTCGATACTGCTGGTTAACCATAACGGTGCTGGTGTCCAAAGCAATATGCGGGGCACTAACCACAAGCCAAATAAAGCCAGAAGCATGTAATGCTTGGTACCATTAATGCCAGTCCAGTTTTGTACCGCGGTCAGTACAAAGCCAACTACAATGGCCATCGAAAAACCGAACAACATTTCATGTACGTGCCACCACAATGCAGGCACGGCTAATGCGTTTGGCTGTCCGCCTTGGAACATCCACACCCACAACGCAATCGCAACAATGGCGTAAATCGACCCAAACAGAAAAAACGGCCGAAAGCCTAATCGCAGCCATGCGGGGATTTTTTCTTCTACTTTTTTATCGGTGATATTCAGCATTATCTTGCCCTCAAGCGTCTCTCGATGCTGGTTAACTCAACTACATATTGATGCTACCATAAACATGTATAAAAAATACATGTTTATAATTAAGATTATACTTAAGAGGTAAAGTTGTGCTTCAGATGCGGGTTAGGTATAAACATGAGAGGCACAACTATCAGTTAAGGGATGCAACGACAATGTACATATTTGGCTATGGCAGTTTGATTAATTCTGCGTCGCGTAAGTTAACCGGACAAACGGGAGAAGCCATTCCCGTCATAGCACATGGGTTGGTTCGCTACTGGGGGAAGATTGACGACAGCTACAGCCTCTCTCCATTAGTGGTGAACCAAGGCGATGGACAGGTTAATGGCGTTTTACTCGAAGTAAATGAAGAAGCGCTCGCAGAATTCGACCGCCGTGAGCGAGGTTATCATCGTATTCAACTTCAGCCAGATCAAATCGAAACAGATGCGAGTTTTAACCAAGAACATGACATTTGGGTTTACGTAAAAGACGAGCCACTACCACCATGCGAAAAGAGCCCAATCATGCAAAGTTATGTTGATACCGTACTGGCAGGTTGCTTGGAAGTTTCCCACGCGTTTGCAGAGCATTTTGTGCGTCACACCATTGGCTGGCAACACGCGAAAGAAAATGACCGCCACCAACCCAAATATGGCAACCTTGCAGGCGTACAAGATCACCATTATGAGTTGATTGATAATCTAATAAAAAAAGGAGCCTAACGGCTCCTTTTTAGTATCTATGTTTTGCTTACGCGAGCTTAAAACTTGTAATCAACACCAACGTACAGGCTGTCAAAATCAAAATCTTCGCTGCCACCGTTTTCGGCATCAATACTTACCGAAGAAGCACGGTAGCCACCAGATACAACCAAACCTGAAGCGAACTCATAACCAGCCTCAACACCGTAGTTAAAGCCTACATCACGACCATCATCGGTAACAGTGCTAGATGATTTCACTTCATAAGAAACACTCATTACACCAAGGCCAGCAATCGCACCAACATAGAAGCCTGTACCTGCAAATTGGTATTTAGGCTTCGCATTGAAATTGAACGCAGAAGCATCAACACTAAATTTAACCGGCCACCCCATGTAAGAAAATGTTTCTTCAAAGTCGCCAAAGTATATGTACTCACCTTCAAAAGCTAGTTTGAAGTTTTCTGAATATTGAAGCTCTTTACCTACAGCAAGGCTAAGACCTGTCGCAGAAAGATCTTTTGACAAGCTTTTAACTTTAAGATCTGAATTTACCAAATCAGCACCAACATACCAGTTACCTTTTGCTTGAACTGATGCTGAAGCAACCACTGCACCTAAAGCCAATAATGGCAATACTTTTTTCATTATAATTTCCTAATTTTTCATACTGTTAGACAGCTTTTAAAAGCGCGGAGATTATAAATAGAGTTGAATACTTTCCTATTGATTTGTTTATAAAATGAGACACAAAACATAAACATGAACAATAAAACGTTTGCTTGATTAAACTCTAAACAGCTCGAGTCCTATTAAGTACTAGAGTTACCACAAGTAGCAAGTTTCCAAACCAGTCGCGTTTTTCAGTATTTTTACAGCAATATAATCCTTACGTTTACGGCTTTATTTATTACTCAATAGAGTCTATTTCATGAAAACAATTTGGCTTGATATGATGATTTAAAGTGTTTAGGACTGTCTTACTAAAGGTTTGTGCATATCTAAGTAGCTGTTTAAAATAGTCAGATTATTGAGCTCACACTTGGGCAGTGCCAACGGGAAATTTACATGGCAAAGCTAAAAGATATCGCCATTGAAGCAGGCGTCTCACTTGCAACCGTATCGCGGGTTTTGAACAACGACCCAACGTTGAGCGTTAAAGAAGAAACCAAATACCGCATTTTGGAAATTGCAGAAAAACTGGAGTACCGCACCAGTAGCTCGAAGAAAGGCATCAAAGAAGCTAAGCAAAAACATCACTTTTTAGCCTTATATAACTACAAACAAGAAACAGAGGTGAATGACCCTTACTACTTATCAATTCGTCATGGGATTGAAACGCAATGCGACAAATTAGGTATTACGCTAACCAATTGCTATAACAGTGAAATTGATGTTGAAACGAAAAAGATAACAGGTGTCCTTTTAGTCGGAAATGTCGACCAAAAGGTAGTAGATAAATTACCTAAACGTCTAGCCGATAGCATTTGCTACATAAACTTTTCAGATCCAACCTGCCCTTATGATTGCGTTGATGTCGACCTTATTCGAATCAGTAGGCAAGTAGTTGATTTCTTTGTACAACGAGGCCACCGCCGCATCGGTTATATTGGCGGTCAAGACAAGCACGACGCAGCTGACACTCGTGAAAATGTGTTTTTGGACTATGGCTATCTAAAAGGCGTGGTCGCAGAACATGATATACACTATTGTGCCTGCTCTAGTTTGTCCGGTTATAACTTAGCGAAAGAGATGCTAGCCAAAGGTGACTTCCCGAAAGCAGTATTCATTGATTCAGACTCCATCGCGATTGGCATAGTACGTGCAATCCATGAATTTGGCTTAAAGATACCAGAGGATATTACACTGATTAGTATGAATGATATTCCTACTGCTCGCTTTACCTTTCCGCCGTTGTCTACAATTCGTATTCACTCTGAGTTGATGGGAACTCAGGGAGTGAACTTACTAGTGGAAAAATACCGAGATGGACGCTTACTCCCTCTTCATGTATACGTTCAAACAGAGCTTAAACTACGTGGTACAACTCAATGATACCTTTTCCATTAATCTCTTTTATGAATTAAATCTGGAACATCCCCCCCTAACCCAAGATATTCATTTTGCACAATCAGTACTGTTTCGGCGTAACGCCGATAACTCAGCGGGTAGTAAGAAGTTCAACAACAAATCACTCTAAGCACCATGAGTGCCCCAAATGTTTATCATTTAGAGGTGATGGTCGAAGAAACCAACTCGCGTAGCCAAATGCCTTTGTCTTCATTGTTTCGGCTGGAATGCCACAGCATGGCAATATCAAAATCCGCAACGGCGATCGGCGGCTTAACAGTAATGAGATCGTCCGAAAAGCCCTCCGCCAACGCCATTTTTTCTGGCACGATGGCAATGAGATCGCGCTTTTTCAATAGATGCCGAATAGTGAGAAAGTTGCGCGACGCCACGGTGACTTTGCGGCTCAAGCCATGTTCTGCGAGCTTTTGGTCTACTTGTGTCTTTAAGCTCCCATCGGGACTTACCAGAGCTTGCTCGATGTTCGCGAACGCTTCCAGAGACAGCTGTGTTTCCCCTTTCAACACCTGTTTATCACACATGCACACGTGTTTTTCGGTGTACAAGTACAAGCTCTCAAAGTTGTCATCCAACACCGGCATGCTGCCAATAATGACATCGAGCTTTTCGTGCTCAGCTAATGCCACGTAGTTGCTACGATTGACGTTAATAAAACTGATCTGCGCCTCTGGGGCGCGCTGGCGTATTTCGTCATAAAGCCGAGGAGCAAAGATAAACTCGGCATAATCCGTTAACCCGATGCGACATACACCCGCGTAATTTTCAGGTTGGAAGGCAGACTTAGTGAGCAAGTCTTTGGCGATAGAATCCAACAAGTGATGCACAGTTGGCGCGATGTGGTGAGCGTGCTCGGTGGGCTCCATCTTGTGCCCTTTTCGCTCAAAAAGCGGGTCGTCAAACAACAACCTTAAACGAGACAAACTATGACTCATCGCCGACTGGCTAACGTAACTTTTCTCTGCCGCGACGCTAACGCTTCGATAGCGATACAAGTAGGAAAACGTCACCAATAAGTTCAAGTCAATGTTGCGCCACTGAATGTCCTCTTTCACTCCAACATCCTCATCCCATTTCATTCATAGATGAAATTAAAATCATCAATTTGAGTCATTTTAGAGCATTCGATAAATTAGCAACAATGCTTTTTAGATAAACAGGCTCGACATGTTCACCATATTCAAAACTTTTTTCTGGCTGGGTTGGTTCAGCTTCGGCGGCCCGGCGGCTCATATTGGTTATTTTCGCCAAACCTTTGTTGAGAAACTGAAATGGCTTGATGACAGCGAGTACGCGCAAATTGTCGCGCTCAGTCAGTTTTTGCCGGGACCGGGCTCAAGCCAAGTTGGCTTTGCTTTAGGCTATAAACGTGGCGGTTTAGGTGGCGCATGCGCAGCATTTGTCGGATTCACGCTTCCTTCGGTGATCATCATGTTGGCGCTGGCGATGGTGAGCAGCCAAATCACCGACACCGCAGTGTTCCAAAACATCGTTCACGGCCTAAAACTGCTCGCAGTCGTCGTCGTGGCGGATGCGACTTGGGGCATGTACAAAAACTTCTGCCAAAGTAAACTGACCGCGGGTTTGTGCGTCGCGACTGCGATTGCGTTGCTGGTGGCACCAAGCATCATGACGCAAATGTTCGTGTTGATCGCAGCAGGTTTTGTCGGTACGCGATATCTGAAGAAAGACTCCGCGTCATCAGCCGAGCCGTTTAAACCGTCTATCGCGCCATTGGCTCTATTTGCGGTGCTTTTACTCGGCTTACCATTAGTGGCTCATACGTTACCTTTGCTTGGGCTGTTTAGTGATTTTTTCCAAGCTGGTAGTTTAGTGTTTGGTGGCGGTCATGTGGTGCTGCCGCTTCTGCAAAACATTGTTGGCGACCAGCTCAGCCAAGATGCATTTTTAACAGGCTACGCCGCTGCACAAGCTGTACCAGGGCCAATGTTCACCTTTGCGACTTTTATCGGTTATGAGCTTTCGGATACGCCAATTTTAGGCGCTCTGATCGCAACGCTTGGCGTATTCCTCCCAGGGTTTCTTTTACTGCTTGGCGTTCTTAAAAACTGGCAAGCACTGGCAGGCAAACCGCTGGTCTCCGGCGCCATCAACGGTGTAAATGCCTCGGTAGTAGGGTTACTACTCGCGGCACTTTACCAGCCAGTATTTAGCAGCGCAGTTGTTGCTCCCATCGACATGGCGTTAGTGATTGCGGGTTTCTATCTACACAAAAAGCTCAACCTTTCGGTACTATGGATGATCGTGTTTTTTGTGGCAGCAGGCCTTGTCACGGGCATGATGTAGCCTGCTGATACGCCAACTATTGAATCTAGATAAACCACGGGCACTCAAATACGAGTGCCCTTGCTTAGATTAGATAGTGAAAACGGAACAGACCCCGATAAAAAGAGCATCACAAATTGTGACTTAACTTCTCTCGGTTAAGCCATTGTTCATTCTTACCAACTTAACCGCATCATGACGAGAATGGACATCGAGTTTTTTGTACAACTTGTATATATGGCTTTTCACTGTACTTTCAGATAAAAAAAGTCTTGAAGCAATTTGTTGATTTGAAATGCCGTACACAAGTAGCTCTAGAATCTGTTTTTCTCTGCATGTTAACTCATCATGCTGCTGTTCTTCGGACAAATTTGCATGCCGATAATTGAGGACTAACTTCTCTAGGTACATTCTTGGTAGCCACAACCCACCTTTCAGTACGTATTCCGCGCCATCACATATATGTGTCACTGATGCACTTCGGAGCAAAATTCCTTTTAACAACTTCCAATGCAGTAAGTCCGTTTGTACTTTTTCACAAGGGACGTTGTGAAGCATAAAGGACCACCCAAATAGATCAAAATCTGGTAACTTTCCTTGTACTTCAAGCTGACGCATAAAATCGTAATCAATAAACATCAAATCGATACTGAGTGAGTGACTTCTGAACACCACTTCATCTGGTTGCATTATCTTTACATCGACATCATGAATGGAAGACAGCTGTTTTTTTATTAAGTTACTTTGTAAATTACTCTCAGCTAGCAGTATCAAGTGCTTCTTTTCCATAGTCCCACCACATTAACTTACCTGTTTCACCAACCCCCGTTAGAAAATTAATTGGGGATAGCAAAGAGAATTTATCTTCATTTTAAGTAGAAAATATAGCACTTCAGAATGATATCGCATTGCTTTTCAGCACCGAAAAAGACTTAAAAAGTATGAACATGTTATATTTTTATCCATACTTTTCAACCTGTGTTAGCATAAGGATATGATTTATAATATTAAATAATAAAGATAATAATTGGATAAAATACCATTTATAAAAAATGGATGACTGCTCCGCTCAGTGCAATAGAACGAATTACTTCTTTATATTGGCTTCATTTCATACTTGATGAGTACTTAAAGTAAATACAAAAAATAACATTATGATTATGTTATTTTTTTCTTTAACACCTTAAAGAGACGCACCTAAATACTCCCTTCCAGCCTGAATCATTCTCAATAATGAGAACAGCTTTCACTGATCCTTTCTTATAATTTCATCGCTTCCCACAACATTTGAAGGAAGCAGCAAGAAGTTAAGTGCAGTCATTTTTAATCAGGAATAACAGGAAATGGAGTAATCGTTATGACTCTAAACAAAACAGGGCTTGCTTTAGCAATGTCAGCAATTTTATTTAGTGGCTCTCTAATCGCGAATGAGATCGATGATGGAGACGACAACATGCAATGGACTGACAGCGCTAATACCGATATCGGTTTATCTGGCAGCTTCAATGATAACAGTGACAATAGCGCATCTCTCGGTGTTGGTGATAGCTTCAACGACAACAGCGATAATAGTGCGTCACTAGGTATTGGTCATAGCTTCAACGACAACAGCGACACTGACAACAGTGCAACTCTTGGTGTTGATGACAGCTTTAATAACAACAGCGACAACTCAAACTCGAGCACTAACACAGCTCAAAGCCACAACGACAATAGTACGTCTAACGCTAACGACAACAGTACCAGTGCTGATCTTGATGTGAGCCTAAATAGTGATAGTAGTGATTCAAGTACTAACACAAATAGAAGCCACAACGACAACAGCGACTCTAGTACTACTGTAAGACGTAGCAACAACGACAACAGTGACTCTAGTATCAACAGTAGCTTTAACGATAACAGCGATAATCGTAATCAAAGCGACAACCGTAACCAGAGTGATAACCGTAGCTACGCTGATTCAAGCACAACAAACTCGAACAGCTTTAACGACAATAGTAACTATCAAAGTGACTCGAGCTCAACAAATGTTGATAGCTTCAATCAAGTCCATATGGATACAGATATGGTTGTTGCGAGCTCAAGCCTAATGGGTGGTGTTACAGGTGCATCAGTTATTTATGCAACTAACGCGGATGATACTCGAGTTCGAGTTGAAAACATGAACACCCTTGGTGGTCTTGGTGGTGCGGCTGGTATTACTACCGTTGGTCAGAATGCTGGTTCAAATTCACTTGTACAACAATCTGTTACAACTAATGCAAGTGTGTTTACTGGGGGTGAGTAACCGACTAGTAGGAGAAAGCGATGCGTTTGGCAATCTGTACTTTGAGTATGATAGTTGCCTGCACTGCACTCGCTGATGACATTGCATTATCTGGCGGAGAAGTTAGCTTGGATATCATGAATGAATCAAGAGGTGGACAAAATGTTGAACTCGACTTGGTTTATGCAGAATCAGATATCAATGGTATTTCGTCAGATAATGTCGCGTCAAACACCGTGAGTGGTAACAATATACTATCAAGTGGAGCGTTCGCAGACAGTTCGGGTATATCCAACGTAATTCAGAACAGCGGAAACAACGTTTTAATCCAGAACTCTACCGTCGTTAACCTGACACTCAAGTAAACAATATGAAAGTATTAAATAACGTAATTTGGCTGATGCTCGTTTATTCAGCATCAGCCATTTCATTAGAACTGCTACCTTACCGAGCACATTACTCTGTTCCTGTTAAAAGCTACAAAGAAATAGTGTTCGGTGATGTTTTTCGCCAACAGTATGACTTCAGCTGTGGCTCTGCCGCCCTGGCTTCTCTTCTCACTTTTCATTATGCAACAGAGTCATCTGAACAAGATATCTTCAAAAGCATGTTTGAAAAAGGTGATAAAGAAAAAATCAAAGAGAAAGGTTTTTCTTTGTTGGATATGAAGTTTTACTTGGATTCCATAGGGTTACGTTCTGACGGCTTTCAAGTAGGATTGGAGAAAATTAAAGAAGTCGGCGTCCCTGGGATTACTCTCGTTAATTTCGATGGGTATATGCATTTTGTTGTCATCAGAGGTATAAACAATCACTCAGTTATTCTAGGAGACCCTTCTAGAGGAACCATGATAATGAAACTGGATGAGTTTGAAAAATATTACCAAGGAATTGTGTTACTGGTCCGTAACGAAGCGGAAATGGGAAGGTCTAGCTTTATAACCAATGATAATTTCACCGTATATCAAAGATCACCATTAAAAACAGGAGTGTCTAGAGATTCCTTAGGGGTATTTAGCATTACTCTCCCAGTTTCCGGTGAAAATTAATATAACATTGTTTTAAATAACTTTAAGAACTAAACAACCTGAAAGGCCTGCATTATGAACTACAATAAATTTTTGTTAGTGCTTTGTATGCTAATACCTCATTTTAATGTGAATGCTAAAGATGTTGGCCTGCAAGAACTTACTCCTCTTTCAAATTTATCTTTAGAAGAATATCGAGGTGGCTTCCAAATTACGGACGAGTATATTATTAATATTGGATTAAGCATTACTACGACTATAAATGGCGATGATATTTTGAACACAAACATTGCCAACTTAGTAATTGAAAATGGTAATTTAAAAAACATTAGCGCAAATAGTGAAAATCAAAGTGGAGATATTTTCAACCAGGGTATTGTTAACATCATACAATTTGGTGAAGGAAATATTATTGGAGATGATTCTATAGATTCACCCAAAATGCCTTCGTCTCAAAATCCTAATATAATAAGTTCAGACTTTATAAATTCAAGTATTATCAATATTATTCAAAACACGAAAGATAACAGTATTATTGGACTTAGCACGCTCGTAGACATTGATGCTCAAGTAAATGGGGTAATACGGGAAATCAAAGCAAACCAACAATTAGAAGACGCCTTATTGAACCACCTTCAATGAGCATTTCCATTTTTATCTGAAAAATTGTCACGTTAAGCTTCTTTGATATTAGAAACGACTGATATCTATGATTACATACCAAAAGAAAGGTAGATATATCAATAGGCCACCATCATTTTAAGAATATATACCTACTTTATCCAATATAATCCAATCAATTTATAATGCGAACACTAGGCGCTAACGATAAATTAGGCCCAAGACTCAAGGGCCTAATATCCATTTTACAAATTAAAAGGTACTCGTACTGTTAATTGAAAGTCGGGAGTATCTTCTGTAAGACCAGCTTGAGCACTAACATTGATAGATGAGCGTTCACTAAAGGCATAGTTTATACCAAAAGTTAATGCATCTAATTGAAGCAACTTAGCATCATCTGCCGATCTGCCATTTACTTTGCTTTTTAAAATAGTTTTATGGCTAAGTCCTAAAGAGAATGAAAGATCAGGATTCACCGCAAACCCCATTCCTCCTGAAAGAGAAATAGTGTCTCCAAGTTCAACATCAGCTTTTGTGTCGCCAACTGTAACAGTATCCTCTAAGTTATAAATATAACTTAGACTAGCGAACAAGACCGCAGGATCAACAGGGTGAATAAGAGATAAATTAGGCTCAAAACTCCAAAAACCCGAACCTGTAGGGACATCACTAAATGAGTTGCTTCCATCTTCAATAGAAACATCATAAGGCGATCGTCCTGTATCCGACTTTACTCTAAGGCCACCTACCCAGTATGGCGCAGACTCAAAGTTAAACTGGTGCCTCAATGCGAACTCTACATCACCAAGCCCTCCGCCATCCACCGTTGTGTTTACTACTTCACTGTTTGAACCATCTTGAATGGGGCGCGTAGAAACTTGGTCATTACGATACACATACGGCACTCTAACTTCTAACTCTGTGGCGTTTGTTAAACCGTACCGAGCAGTTAATCCAACGGTTACTGTAGTCCTATCCGAATCACTCACTTCAATTCGCCCAACAATCAGAGTTGGTAAGACTGTATACCCAACAACAGATACTTTGTTTGAAGAGTTTTGTGTATAGCTTAAAGACGAATCAAATGACCATTTACCTTTAGGTGTGAGAACGCCTGGGCGCTCAATAACATCACCAACCGTTTGGGCGCGCTGAGGAATATCATCTCCTTCAGCACCATATGCATTCCCCGCAATGAATAAACTACAAAGATAGGTACCCAGTAAAGTCTTCCGTAACATCACATCTTTCCTTTTGCTGATGATCGTACCCAAGTAATCTCAGGCAATAGCTTGAGGTGAAGCTCCTAACTTTCCAAAGTAAGATTAGTATAGCTACTTCAAAACCACGACATACCTTTAAGTTTGGCGCTTTGAAGAAATTAGGAGACATTTATACTTATCTTCAACACTAAGCCACTAGTTAATAAATAATTAGGATAGATTCTATGTTTTCGCAATATTATTAATAAAATAAATTGCTTACCTGTGCTCTTAGTATGAAGTCGATATGACATAACAGCTGAAAAGCCTGTTCTCTTTTGCGTAGCATCAATCACATTGCTTTTTTAGATCGAGTCGCTCCGACTTCAACCATAACTAACGCTATCTTCCCCACATATTTCATCAAAATGCATTCCCGTGTCGCGATTTAACATGCTAAAGTTAACAATGCGTTAACAATTATAAATACAATGAGAAGACATGGAGTCACTTAAAATGAATCAGCCGAATCTAAATAGCGCTGCTGGTTGCGCTCTCCCACCACCAAATGAAATGATCCTCAAATGGGCTCAAGAGCGTCCAAATGAGGTCTACCTAAAACAAATTATTAACCGACAATTTGTTGAGTACACATTCTCTGATGTTGCAGATCAAGCCTTAAAACTTGTCAGCGCACTACGCTCACTTGGTGTAAAGCCTGGCGACAAAGTCGCATTAGTATCTAAAAACTGTGCAGAATGGTTTATTTGCGATCTTGCTATGATGCTTGGTGACTATGTCAGTGTGCCAATCTTTCCTACCGCCGGTGCAGACACCATCGAATACTGTGTGACTCATAGTGAAAGTAAAGCGATCATTGGCGGAAAACTCGATGATCCCAAAGCAACTCAGCAAGTCATTGATGCTATGCCTGAACTCATTAGCATCGCTCTACCTTATGACACGGCACCAAAGTGTAAGCACGAATACCAAGCGCTCATTGCTGATGCAGTGCCAAGTAAAGAGCGTCCGCAGCATTACGATGACAAGCTAATGTCGTTGGTGTATACCTCAGGCACATCAGGGTTACCGAAAGGCGCGATGCTAACTTACGGCGCATTCAGTTGGTCTGTTCAGCAACTGATCAATCATATTGGTATCCAAGAAAACGACCGATTGTTCTCTTATTTACCGCTCGCTCATATTACAGAGCGTGTTTATATCTTCGGTTCATCGATTATGGGTGGCGTGCCAACAGCATTTCCAGAGTCACTGGACACTTTTATCGAAGATGTGAAGATGCACCGACCAACTCTGTTTATCTCCGTCCCACGGTTATGGACGCTATTCCAGCAACGTATTCAAGACAAACTTCCACAGAAGAAGCTCAATATTCTGTTGAAAATCCCATTCGTCAATTCTTTGATCAAGAAAAAGCTAGCAGATGGTCTAGGTTTAGATCAGGCTCGAGTATTAGGCTGTGGCTCTGCACCTGTCTCGCCAGCGCTGTTGGAATGGTACCACTCAGTGGGCCTTGATATCACAGAGGCTTGGGGGATGACGGAATCATTTGCCTACAGCACGCTCAACTACCCATTTAGAGCTGACAAAATCGGTAGTGTCGGTAATGCAGGACCAGGCATTGAGTTAAAAATCGCAGCTGATGATGAAATCATGGTGCGTGGCAAAGGGCTATTTTCTGGCTACTACAAAAATGACATTGCCACCCAAGAGTCTTTTGATTCAGAGGGCTGGCTACACACAGGCGATATCGGCGCTATCGACTCAGATGGTTATCTAACGATTCAAGGTCGTAAAAAAGATAACTTCAAAACCGCCAAAGGTAAATTTGTCTCTCCGGTTCCTATCGAGAAAAAGCTTTTCGAGTACAGTCGCGTAGAGATGATGTGTCTCATCGGTTTAGGGCTACCCGCTCCGATTCTTTTGGTTGTGCCACATGACTTCCCTAACTTTGATCGAGAGCGATACGCACGTACCACACGTAAAGTTATTGCCAGGATGAATCAAGAACTCGCCTCTCATGAGCAAATCAAAGGTGTGTTAATGATTAAAGAACCTTGGAGTATAGAAAATGGCGTACTGACGCCAACGCTTAAAATTAAACGTCATGTGCTCGAACAAAAGTATCATGAGATAGGCCACAATTGGCCAAAAGATGAATTGGTCGTGTGGGAAGAAGACTTGTAATTTTGCTTGCACTCCTCAACACCATTGGGGAGTGCAACTTAACTTTGAGCTTGAATCAAACTCATAAACTACTCTCTCCAGAATGGCTTACTCACTTCACAACTAATCTCCCTTTCACCTAATCCAATATCGTCCCAAAGGTGCTTTGGTAACTCTCTCAAGTGACGACGTGTCTTATAGTTCCTTCTCCAAGCCGCCAGTTTAGAATAAATTAACTGTAACCCGCTCTGATGGGCAGTAGGTATAGTACGCTCACAAGTGTGTGTCATGTTTTCCATTTCAAAGATTCCTATACAATGTTGACCACTTAATAATCAGCGACTACGCTGATATCCTCAAACGATAGAATCTGCCATAGAGTTAAGGAAAACTAATGTGAAAGATCGAATGCCTCCCTTACAGGGCTTGTATTACTTTTTCGTTGCAGCAAAGGAAGGAAGCTTTAAAACGGCAGCAAAAGAACTGTTTGTTACGCCAGCGGCCATTAGTCAGCAAATTCGTCATTTAGAAGAGTTCTTAGGCACGGACCTATTTGTTCGTCAGCACAGAAAAATCGTGCTCACACCAGAGGGAGAGCTACTGTTTAGTCAGGCAGAAAGAGGGTTTGCTCATTTGCAGCAAGGGGTAAGATTAGTCAATCAAGATCCAAACCCGAACCACCTTTCGATATCAACACTCCCCTCTTTCGCTCATCATTGGTTAGTCCCGAAAATTACGGCTTTTCGCCAGCGTCACCCTGATATCGCCTTGCTATTAGAACCAACCAATGATTTGGTGTCTTTTCAAGATAGCCAGATAGATTTATGTGTTCGTTACGGTTTAGGAAAATATCCCAATTTAGAATCACAATGGCTGATGGACGAAGCTTTTTATCCTGCTTGTCATCCGGTGTATCAGAAAGAGCACGGGATCTATAACATCGAGGATTTAAGCAAAGCTGAGCTGATTGAAGATGTTTGGCCTGATCTTGATTGGAATATGTGGTTAGCAGCCTTGGGTCACAGCGCAGCAAAGCCTACCTTAAAATACAGTGGATCACATCTCGTGCTTGAGGCTGCACTATCACTTCAAGGCGTCGCATTGGTAAAACACAGTTTAGCTCATCAATATTTTCGTTCTGGCAAATTGGTCCGAATTGGAGATATCGCTATCAAGCCCAACTTTGCGTATTACTTGTGTGCGCCAAAAGGCTACTTAAAAAGACCTAAAGCTCAATTGTTTGCGCAATGGTTGAAGGAAGAAATAGAAATATTTGAAAAGTCAGTGGTACCAGACTTTAAGACCATTGACCTAAAAGGCAACAGTACTAGAACGGCATCATAACAATCGTCAAAACAAACGCTAAATAGGAATAAAACAAACACGCTCTGCGTATAAGACTGCTAAATACAAAAAGCCCCGCACTAAGCGGGGCTTTCAAGTTATAGAGTTAACTTAAGAATTACTTCTTAGCGTTACGCTCTTTAACGTCAGCAATTACTTGCTCTGCAACGTTTGTTGGACATGGTGCGTAGTGTGAGAACTCCATAGAGAACTGACCACGACCAGAAGTCATAGTACGTAGAGTACCGATGTAACCAAACATTTCTGATAGAGGTACATCACCCTTGATACGTACGCCTGTAGACGCTGCTTGTTGGTCTTTGATCATACCACGACGACGGTTAAGGTCACCGATTACGTCACCAACGTGATCTTCTGGAGTGAACACGTCAACTTTCATGATTGGCTCAAGAAGTTGCGCGCCAGCTTTAGGCATAGACTGACGGAATGCACCTTTCGCTGCGATTTCGTAAGCGATAGCTGAAGAGTCAACTGCGTGGAAACCACCGTCGAATAGTTCAACTTCAACGTCTAGAGTAGGGAAGCCAGCTAGAACACCGTGCTCCATCATTGACGCAAAGCCTTTCTCAACTGCAGGCCAGAATTCTTTAGGTACGTTACCACCAACAACTGTTGATTTGAACGTGAAGCCAGAGTTTGGCTCACCTGGTTTGATGCGGTAATCGATCTTACCGAACTGACCAGAACCACCAGACTGTTTCTTGTGCGTGTAGCTATCTTCGATTGCTTGAGTGATAGTTTCACGGTAAGCAACCTGTGGAGCACCAACTTCTAGCTCAACGCCGTAAGTACGCTTAAGGATATCTACCTTGATGTCTAGGTGAAGTTCACCCATACCTTTCAGGATAGTTTCGCCTGAATCTTCATCAGTCTCAACTTGGAATGATGGATCTTCTGCAACCATTTTACCGATCGCGATACCCATCTTCTCAGAACCGCCTTTATCTTTAGGCTTAACTGCGATAGAGATTACTGGATCTGGGAAGATCATTGGCTCAAGAGTACATTCGTGCTTAGGATCACATAGAGTGTGACCAGTTTGAACGTTCTTCATACCAACTACAGCGATGATGTCACCAGCTTGTGCTGAATCGATCTCGTTACGCTCGTCCGCGTGCATCTCAACCATACGGCCGATACGCTCTGTTTTACCAGTTGCAGAGTTAAGGATTGTATCACCTTTCTTCATCTTACCAGAGTAGATGCGGATAAAGGTTAGAGCACCGAAGCGGTCATCCATAATCTTAAATGCAAGAGCACGTAGTGGCTCGTCTGCAGATACAGTCGCAACTTCACCAGTTGGCTCACCAGTCTCTGAATCAGTTAGAGGCTGTGGATCAACTTCTGTTGGAGATGGTAGGTAATCAATTACCGCGTCAAGAATAAGTTGGATACCTTTGTTCTTGTACGCTGAACCACAGTAAGTTGGGAAGAATGCTAGATCACGAGTACCTTTACGGATACAACGTTTGATGTCTTCTAGAGATGGCTCTTCGCCTTCTTCTAGGTAAGCCATCATTAGATCTTCGTCTTGCTCTAGAGCAGTTTCGATTAGCATTTCACGGTATTCAGCAGCTTTTTCTACCATGTCTGCTGGAATATCTTGAACTTCGTAGTTCTCTGGTTGGCCAGACTCATCCCATACGTAAGCTTGTTGGCTTAGTACGTCTACAACACCTACGAAATCTTCTTCGATACCGATAGGTAGAGTCATAACTAGAGGTGTAGCACCTAGTACGTTCTGTACTTGATCTACAACTTTGTAGAAATCTGCGCCCATACGGTCTAGTTTGTTAACGAAGATCAGACGTGATACGTGTGATTCGTCAGCGTAACGCCAGTTAGTTTCTGACTGAGGCTCAACACCACCAGAACCACAGAATACACCGATACCACCGTCAAGTACTTTTAGAGAACGGTAAACTTCGATAGTGAAATCAACGTGTCCAGGAGTATCGATGATGTTTAGACGGTGATCGTTCCAGAAACAAGTTGTTGCTGCAGACTGGATTGTGATACCACGCTCAGCTTCCTGCTCCATGAAGTCAGTAGTAGTTGAACCGTCGTGAGTGTCACCGATCTTATGGATCTTACCAGTTAGCTTTAGGATACGCTCTGTAGAGGTAGTTTTACCCGCGTCTACGTGAGCAAAAATACCAATGTTTCTGTATTTTGATAAATCAGTCATTGTCTTACTCTGTTAATAAGGTATAAAGTGCGCGCAGAGTATATCACATTCTGTCAATACTGATACCCTTGCGTGCGGATGGAAGAAAAAAAATTTTAACGTGAAATTTCCGTCCCCAAAGCATAGTCAAACACAGCAATTTATGTACTTTATTCGCATTTTATTGAGGACGGATAGAACAGTTTGTGATTGCACAAATACCATTCTTATGAGCATTACAGCTCGTCAAAAGCCTCTATCGCTTCCGACAATTTCTTAACGCCGTGAATTTGCATGCCAGGGATGCCACCTTTCGGCATGTTGGCTGCTGGCACGATGGCTTTCTTGAAACCATGTTTGAACGCTTCATTCAAACGCTCTTGCCCACTTGGCACTGGACGGATTTCGCCCGCAAGCCCTACCTCACCAAAAATCACCACATCTTTAGGGAGTGGACGGTCACGAAAACTCGATAAAAGCGCCATAACTAAAGCAAGATCAGCGCTTGTCTCCGTCACCTTAACACCGCCAACCACATTAACAAAGACATCTTGGTCTGCCATTTGTAAGCCACCATGCTTATGCAACACAGCGAGCAAAAGTGATAGGCGGTTCTGCTCCAAGCCGACCGCAACACGACGAGGGTTGGCTAACTGCGAGTAATCCACCAGCGCTTGAATCTCTACTAGTAGAGGGCGCGTGCCTTCCCAAACCACCATGACTGAAGAGCCTGATGTTTCTTCTTCACCACGAGAAAGGAAGATCGCTGATGGGTTACTCACTTCCTTCAATCCTTGGCCTGTCATTGCAAATACACCAAGCTCATTCACAGCACCAAAACGGTTTTTATGACTACGCAAAGTGCGGAATCGGCTATCCGTTCCACCATCGAGTAGTACCGAACAGTCGATAATGTGTTCAAGAACTTTGGGGCCCGCAAGGGTACCATCTTTTGTTACGTGACCAACAATAAATACCGCAACATTATTCTGTTTTGCGTATCGTGTCAGAGCCGTCGCAGATTCACGTACCTGAGCAACACTGCCAGGCGACGATTGAACATCAGAAACGTGCATCACCTGAATCGAGTCTATTACCATTATACGAGGCTGCTCTTTTTCGGCGATTTGGCAAATTTTGTCGACGTTCGTTTCCGATAGCATTTTTAAATGATCTTTCGGCAAGCCCAATCGGGAAGCACGCATTGCCACCTGCTGTAACGACTCTTCACCGGTTACGTAAAGCGTTGGCATTTGCGCAGATAAACTACACATGGTTTGCAACAGAAGGGTTGATTTACCTGCACCAGGGTTACCACCAATCAAAATTGCGGCACCTGGCACAACACCACCACCCAACACGCGGTCAAGCTCTTTAAACCCACTGGTGAAGCGAGGTACTTCTTGCAGATCAATTTCGGATAGCGTTTGAACCGTAGCTTCTGTTGCGGAACCAGCGTAGCCGCTTAAGCGTTCATTGCGAGCAACGGTTGGCGATGCAGCGATACGTACTTCTGTTATCGTATTCCATGCACCACATGCGTTACACTGCCCCTGCCAACGGGGAAAGTCCGCGCCACAATCATTACAAACATACGCTCGTTTTGCTTTCGCCATGATGCCTCAATTTTTTCTACAAATGTGACTAAGCACAGCCAAGTCAGACCTGAACTGAAATGAACTATTGATATACTTAAGTATTACTTCGCTTAGCCGATACAATTTAAAGTAACGACATACTCTAACAGAAATAATGCAGCAATCTGAAATTCTCTCGCTCGCAGAACGACTCATTCCCGTTTACGGTACGAATGACTTTGACTTTGTCCTTGGCCAACTGACCGAGGAAGAGCCGCCTTCGGCCAAAATTTTGGTTAAAATGGAACTTAACCGCTTAATGGCTCCATGCAAAAAAAGCATTGATTTGCGAGGTCGCGTTCAAGGCGAATGTCGCGAGTATATTTTGGATGGTATTCCACATTGGTTGGATGATGTTGCTTTCAACGCTTACCATAAAAACATCAAAAAGTTTGGCTGCTACACGGAAGGAATGTGGGAAGCATTGGTCAACACGCGAAATAACTTTCGCGTAATGAGCAAGCGCCTTACTCAGCAAAAAACGCAATCGTTAACGGATCCTAAAAGCCCGTTCTTAGCAGAACCCGTTCACCTAGGCTACGATTTAAAGCGCCAAGAAAAACGCTTGAAAGTCCAATCTCAAGTTGAAATTTGCCGTTCTAAAGGACAGCTTCTTCATGGATTAAGCATTGATTTATCTAGCTCTGGCGCAAAGTTCAAAGTCCCTAGCGCATTTAAATATAACCTTGGGGAAATTATTCAGGTCACGTTTACTGAATTTGCCAGCAAATCTAACGTTGCAGGTATAGAGAAACCGCTTGCATACCGCATACTCGCGGTTGATGACTGTTACGAAAATGACTCAGTTCGATACCTCAGAACCATACGCTTAACTGACACCAATGTCGTCACCCGAGTGATAGATGAAGCGCTCAACAGTGCTGCTAAAAGGGCTCGTCACGACAATCAAGACAAGATTATTCGAGCTCGAACTCGCGGTTATGAGCACATCGCACTAAAGCACACCAGCAGCTTGCCTCTATTCTTTGATGGTAGTGACCTAAAATTAGCAATGTTAACGCCAAACAATCAAAAGCTTTGGCAATACTGGCACGATGAGAGAAACCAGCAAATGTTTGGTTCCTTATTCAACGAGCAACGCATCGCGTCACTCATTAAGCCTGGTGTGAAAGGAACAACCAATGTCCTTTATTCATTTACTCACGAGCACGAGAATCGAACCTATTTCTATTCGATGTTTCGCCCTGAAGCAACTCGCGAACAGCGCCAGCTATTTTGGCATTTAGGTGGCAAACGAGAGAGTTGGCGCGCCTTTAGAATTTCAATCTTTGAACTATCTGAGCAAGAACAGGAAGACCTAGCAGCTTTCTCTCCAGAGTTAGCAGAAACGTCTCAATCACTGACTCATATTGGTATTTTGCAAGAAATTGCTGACGAAAAATCAGGGCAGGATTACCTGCTAACTGAAAAGCCGCGCTTACCCGCTAATACGTTAAACGCGTTTCGTCATCCGAGAAGAGTTATCGGCAATCCAAAGGGCATTTATTTTGATGCAAAGTCTCGTCGAAAAGAGCCTCGTTATCGTTTTAAAACACCTTTAGAGTTGTACTCAGGACAAACTAAAACAGGCGGCTGTACTGTTGACCTTTCCAAACGAGGACTCGGAATTAGGCTAAGTGAGCCTACGATGTTACGTTCTGGGCAAGAGGTAAGAATCAACTTTCGAGAATTACAACTCTACGATAAAAAATTGCCGTTAATGTCGGTGCCATACCGAGTAATTCGTGTAAGCCCAGACGGTTGTAGCGTGCAGCTAGTTATTGATGAAAGCAGCCAAACCATGAAGGTAATCGCTTTTTTCAACAGCATTATCGAGCACAATCAAGACAAGCTAATCCCGCAAAAAGAGACGCTACCAAGTAATGCTCTACTTGAAAGGCTGCACTGCATGTTGCTCTCGCGTACGCTGAGCACGCCCATTTTTATCAGTAAGAGTACGTCATCTTCAATCAAAACCCCCGTTATCGGGGTGAACTTGCCGCTACCTAAACACATTGAGCTTTTTGCCCGTCTTGGGCATGACCAACTGTTGTCACTTGAACCTATCTTTAAAGGCCGGACAAGCACATTAATCGCAGAGCCAATAAAACGTGTAGAAGGTGCTCAAGCCAGACATCAGGATATCTACATAAGCGCCGCAAAAGTAGGCAATAAAATTACAGGCATTGAGTCAAAGCTTCATCAAGAGTTCAACAGCGTAAAAGAGCGGATTCAATTTATAAAGAAAGCGCGAATGATGGGTGACTTTTACGTGATTCGCCTTTCTACTGCGCCAATTTTCGATCCGATGACATCATTACTGCAACAAGATTTAAGTGACTTAACCCAATTTGGTGTACATCAAGCAAGCAAGTTAGAAAAAGAGTTGACGGCGCTCGTTGGTTACAGTGAATTTGAAGACATTACTGAAGAGGTTGTAATTAGATTGGAGTTAACCGAGTAAATTCAAAGTCATACCAAATTGAAAAAAAACACCGCCTTTCTGGCGGTGTTTTTGAATGGATGGTTAAGGTTTAGCTTTCCAGCTAACCTTTTGCTGCTTCACCAATGCGCCAGATAAAATACAGAGCACACCGCCTAACCCAGCAAAGCGAATCGCAGATTGCGCTTGAGCTTCCACTTTTGGTTTTGCGTGATACGCAATCCCTAATCCTGCCACCGACATCATCACAAGATCATTAGCGCCATCACCGACAGCGACCGTGTTGTGCTGCTCAATTTCATATTCATCCGCCAATTCCACTAGAATGTCTGACTTCATCTGCGCCGTTACCACATCGCCAAGTACGTTACCCGTGAGTTTGCCGTCAATAATTTCTAATTGATTGGAACGAGCAAAATCTAGGTCGACTTTATCTTTGATGTAATCAGAGAAGTAAGTAAAACCACCGGAGGCAATCGCTGTTTTCCAGCCCAAGGCTTTCAACGTCGCAATTAGCGCTTCAAAGTCCGGCATGAATGGTAACTGGGAACGAACTTGTTCAAGAATTGATTCATCGGCACCTTTGAGCTTACCAACTCGCTGACGTAAACTTTGCTCAAAATCCAGCTCACCTTGCATGGCACGTTCAGTGACTTCAGCGACCTCATCCCCTACTCCTGCCAGTTTCGCGATTTCATCAATACACTCTATCTGGATCGCCGTTGAATCCATATCAAATACAATCAACCCTTGGGTTGATAGATCGGGCACTTCATTAAGCGAGGCGTAATCTAGGTTGAGACTTTGTAAGATCGTTTCATGTTGAGGAGTCAACTCTCCGGCCATCAGGGCTACTTCATATTGGCCAACTTTCCACGTTTCTAGTATTGGGTTGTAAAAGCCGGTGAAGAAATCAATGTCTTCGAAGTGACTTGGCGAAAGGTACTCAGCAAATACGATCCAGTTTGCTTTTGCTTTATCTAATTGGGAGGCAAATCGAGTCTCGGGTAATCGTTTTAAAAGTGTCGTATGTTTTCTGATAGGCAAGCTTTTTGACGCGTCCATGTATATAATCCCTTATGACTTTGCTAAAACGTTACCTCAACAAACTAAAAAGGCAAGTCTTTGTTTTATTTTAAATGGATGAGTAAAGAGCATGAGTGAATCTTTGTTCTCAGTAAGGAATGCCCTAAGAATTCTGGCACTAATCCTACTGTGTGTGATGTTGTTTATCACAATAAAAAACAGTGTTGTGATCAGTAAGGGTAATGAGAAAATTCAAGCACAACAGCTTGAAACGCTCACCAAAGTTTTGATTTCACAGGCGTCTCTTTCTGCCAGTGAGATGATTTTAACTAAAGATCAAGAACGATTACTTCAGCTAACAAACCAGCTAGCACAAGACCGTTTAGTGTTTGATGCAACAATCTACGATGCACAGGGTGTACGTTTAGCGTCTAGTGAAGAGGCATTATCGGTACGCGAAGTTCTTGGCCTGGATACGCCTTTGGCAACAGCTTCCATTGGTCGCCAGCAGTTGGTTGAACCAGTTTTTGCAGATGGTGCGCTTATCGGTTTTGTTCGCGTGACCTTTGAGACGGGCCGGGTGACGGCTATTTCTGACCACCACTATCGCAAGAGCGATCGTTATATGTACATGATGGTCTTAATGAGCTTTGTCTGTGGTATGTTGTTCATCTTGATTTTACGTCGACAACCGATACGTCGTAAAAAAGCGCCAAACCTGCTGCTAACCAAGTAACTAGGTAGCGCTAACAACTCATATAAAAACAGCCCGCAATGTGTGGGCTGTTTTTTTAGCTCTTGAGAGCGAAAAATAGAATGACTCTTCGTCGCTTACTCTTCGTCACCAAGCAATACTGAATCTAGTGCGATTAGCATCATGTCGTTGAATGTCGTTTGACGCTCGTCAGATGTAGTCTGTTCGCCAGTCTTGATATGATCAGAAACCGTACAGATTGTCAGAGCTTTTGCACCGTATTCTGCCGCAACACCGTAAATACCAGCCGCTTCCATTTCAACACCAACAATGCCGTACTTGTCCATTACATCGAACATTTCTGGATCTGGCGTGTAGAAAAGCTCTGCTGAGAATAGGTTACCAACTTTAACGTCAATACCGCGAGCTTTTGCAGCGTCTTCTGCCGCACGAACCATGTTGTAGTCTGCGATTGCCGCGAAGTCATGACCTTTAAAGCGGATACGGTTCACTTTAGAGTCAGTACATGCACCCATGCCGATCACAACATCACGCACTTTGATGTCTTCATTCACTGCGCCACAGCTGCCAACACGGATGATTTTCTTCACGCCGAAGTCTTTGATTAGTTCAGTCGCGTAAATCGAGCATGATGGGATACCCATACCGTGGCCCATTACCGAGATCTTACGGCCTTTGTATGTACCTGTGTAACCAAACATATTACGAACGTCACACACTTGAACGACATCTTCAAGGAAAGTCTCTGCGATGTATTTTGCACGTAGTGGATCACCAGGCATCAGTACGACGTCTGCAAATGCACCCATTTCAGCATTGATATGTGGAGTTGCCATTTTCTTTTCCTTAACCTTTCTCTAGCGCTCCGCGCTTAAGGCGATATAAGCCAGAGTATTCTCATTTCCGACAAGCAGCATTTACATACTGCAAACATAAAACTAGGAGCTATCAAGCTCCTAGTTTTCAAAAACCTAACTAATTATAGGAAGTTCTTACCGTAATCCATTGGAGAAGTACCGAAGTAACTTGCCAATGTTTGACCGATATCTGCGAATGTTTCGCGGCGGCCAAGAGAACCAGCTGGTACTTTTTGACCATAAACCAATACTGGGATGTGCTCACGAGTATGGTCAGTACCTGGCCATGTTGGGTCACAGCCGTGGTCTGCCGTTAGGATAAGCACATCGTCTTCTTCCATAATCTCTAGCACTTCGTTGATACGATCATCGAAGTACTCAAGTGCCGCTGCGTAACCCGCTACGTCACGACGGTGACCGTAAGCTGAGTCGAAGTCTACAAAGTTAGTGAATACGATCGTGTTGTCGCCCGCTTCTTTGATTTGCTCTAGCGTTGCTTCGAACAATGCAGGGATACCTGTCGCTTTCACTTTCTTAGTGATGCCGCAGTTTGCGTAGATATCAGCAATCTTACCAATAGAAACCACGTTGCCTTGCTTCTCATCAACGAGCTTCTGAAGAACCGTTGCTGATGGTGGCTCTACAGAAAGATCACGACGGTTACCTGTACGCTCAAATTGACCTTTACCAGCACCAACGAATGGCCGCGCGATAACACGACCAATGTTGTAATCTTCTAGCTCTTCACGTGCGATTTGGCAAAGCTCTAGTAGACGGTCTAGACCGAAAGTCTCTTCGTGACATGCGATTTGGAATACAGAGTCAGCAGACGTGTAGAAGATTGGTTTGCCAGTCTTCATGTGCTCTTCACCAAGATCGTCAAGAACTTGAGTACCAGACGCGTGACAGTTACCTAGGAAACCGTCAAGACCTGCACGCTCAAGAATGCGGTCAGTCAATTCTTTCGGGAAGCTGTTTGCTTTGTCAGTGAAGTAACCCCAGTCAAACAGAACAGGAACACCTGCGATTTCCCAGTGACCAGACGGCGTGTCTTTACCTGAAGAAAGCTCTGCTGCATGACCGTATGCACCAATGATTTCAGCGTCTGCGTCTAGTCCAGGTGCGAAGCGACCTGTCGATTCTTTATGCGCCATTGCCAAACCAAGTTTCGATAGATTTGGAAGGCGAAGTGCACCTTGGCGATTGTCGTTATCTGCTAAGCCTTTTTCACATTGGTCAGCGATGTGACCTAGTGTGTCTGAACCTACATCACCAAATTCTTTAGCGTCGGCAGTTGCACCGATACCGAATGAGTCTAGTACTAAAATAAATGCTCTTTTCATTGCTCGTTCCTTAGGCCCACTCGGCTTTTTATTATGGTTGAGTAGGCCTTGTGTAATTACTTGTTCTATTAGATATCTTCTGCACGAATTTGGCGGTAAACCTCTGGAGTTGGTGTGTATTCACCACCTACTTTGATTGCACTGCGCAGTGCTTTTGCCGCTTCTTCCCATTGCTCTTCAGTGCGAGCGTGGATGACCGCAAGAGGTTTATCACTGTCTGCGACCTCACCTAGGCGGATGAACTCGTCGAAACCAACTGCGTAGTCGATTTCATCAGTAGCAACACGACGACCACCACCCATAGCAACCACAGCCATGCCGATAGAACGTGTATCCATTGCAGAGACAATGCCCGTTTCTGTTGCGTAAACTGGCTTAATGATTGCTGCTTTTTCTAAGTAGTTGTCGTAGTTTTCTACGAAGTCCGCAGGGCCGCCTAAACCGGCAACCATCTTGCCGAAGCACTCAGCCGCTTTGCCGTTATCCAGCACTTCCATCAGTTTTGCGCGTGCGTCTTCTGTGTTCTCAGCAAGCTTGCCAAGTACTAACATTTCAGCACATGAAGCCATGGTCACTTCAAGTAGACGAGGATTACGGTATTCACCCGTTAAGAAACGAACCGCTTCACGAACTTCCACTGCGTTACCCGCTGAAGACGCCAATACTTGGTTCATGTCCGTAAGAATTGCCGTAGTTTTAGTGCCAGCACCGTTTGCTACCGCAACGATTGATTTTGCTAGCTCTTCAGACGCTTCGTAAGTTGGCATAAATGCACCTGAACCCACTTTTACGTCCATCACTAGCGATTCCAGACCCGCCGCCAGTTTCTTAGAAAGGATCGACGCCGTAATCAGGGAGATATTGTCTACCGTTGCGGTAATATCACGAGTCGCGTAAACACGCTTATCCGCAGGAGCAAGGTCACCAGTTTGACCGATGATCGCCACACCAGCGTCTTTGGTTACTTGACCAAAAACATCGTTGCTCGGCGTAATGTTGTAACCAGGGATAGATTCAAGTTTATCCAGCGTACCGCCTGTATGACCAAGACCGCGGCCAGAGATCATAGGTACGAAACCGCCACACGCTGCCACCATTGGGCCAAGCATTAAAGAAGTTACGTCACCCACACCACCGGTTGAGTGTTTGTCGACAATTGGACCACCGAAGTTCATGTGGCTCCAGTCGATAACCATGCCCGAATCACGCATTGCACACGTTAAGGCGATGCGCTCATCCATGGTCATTTCATTAAAGAAAATCGTCATAGCAAACGCCGCAATCTGACCTTCAGATACCGTGTTGTTCGCTACGCCTTGAATAAAGAAGTTGATTTCGTCTGCGGTAAGTACTTCACCGTCACGTTTTTTACGAATGATTTCTTGTGGTAAATACATTAGTGCCTCCCAAGCTTTTTTGAGCCATGGTTGTAGTAGGATAGAAGAGGTTTGGTAGCACCCGTTTAGGTGCTACCGTTCAGACGTATTATTGGAATTAGTACGCTGTTGGATCAGCGACGTCGTCCGATACTTCTAATGTATTTAGTAGGTTGGTTAGCAGGCTAGACGCACCAAAACGGTAGTGACGAGCATCAACCCAGTTGTCACCTAGGATTTCGTCAGCCATTGCTAGGTATGCTGCTGCGTCTTCAGCAGTGCGCACACCACCTGCTGGTTTGAAACCAACAGTTTCTGCAACACCCATGTCGCGAATAACTTCAAGCATCATGCGAGCGTATTCTGGTGTTGCGTTTACTGGCACTTTACCAGTTGAAGTTTTAATGAAGTCAGCACCTGCTTCAATACAGATTTGAGATGCTTTCTTGATTAGTGCTTCTTCTTTTAGTTCACCTGTTTCGATGATCACTTTAAGAAGAATGTCACCACAAGCTTCTTTACATTGCTTAACTAGTTCGAAGCCTACTTTCTCATCACCCGCCATTAGCGCGCGGTAAGGAAAAACTACGTCAACTTCGTCTGCACCGTAAGCAACCGCCGCTTTTGTTTCAGCAACTGCGATTTCAATGTCGTCGTTACCATGTGGGAAGTTCGTTACTGTTGCAATACGAACCTCTGGCGTACCTTGCTCACGAAGTGTCTTCTTAGCAATAGGAATAAAGCGAGGGTAAATACAAATTGCAGCTGTGTTGCCTACTGCTGTTTTCGCATCATGACATAGTGAGATCACTTTTGCATCAGTGTCATCGTCATTCAACGTAGTTAGGTCCATAAGTTTAAGTGCACGTAGCGCTGCTGCTTTTAAATCGCTCATTTCTATCTCCGATCAATATTCAAAAAATTCACTACTCAGCCTTACATCACGTCTTTAACTATAATCAACAAGTCGAGACAATGTGAGTAAATGGCTAAACAGTCTATTAATGAACGGACTTGGTTCCCTGAAGACTCGGCATATACAGCGAAAATTTATCATATGCCAATTGCTATCCTTGTCACCGCACAGTACCAGTTTGGCCTATGGCACAACAATCTATGATTGCGGTGTCTTTAATATCACATCACAAAGCAAAACGCCTATTAGATCTGATATTGCAGGGCAATTCATTTGCCCATCGATTATGTAATATTCATTACGTGATTAAGAATCAAGCTTAACCACTATCCTGTGATTAATACATTATAGAGTTTCACCGCAAAACTGTAGCACCAAATAGAGCGCAAACGGTTTGTATCTCAAAATTTCCTAGCCCCTATTCCATTGACTGCGTAATACCTCGACTAAGGCAAACACCCGATGAAATTTTGGAGCCCGAAAAACGAAAAATGCCCCGCAGCAATCTCTTGCTACAGGGCATGATGTAAAACGGCGTCTATATATTAAGAACCGATTCTAATTATAGTGCTGCAAGGCTTAAGCAGAAGCCTGCAATTGTCGCTGCCATAAGGTTAGACAACGTACCTGCAAGAACTGCTTTAACACCCATGCGAGCGATGTCACTACGACGGTTTGGTGCAAGGCTACCTAGACCACCAAGTAGAATCGCGATAGAAGAAAGGTTCGCGAAACCACATAGTGCGAATGAGATGATAGCTGTTGTCTTCTCAGACATTACTTCACCAGTTGCCGCGATTACTTGAGCGTTTTCACCTAGGTATGGTGTGAAGTTCAAGTAAGCAACGAATTCGTTCACTACGATTTTCTGACCGATGAATGAACCAGCTGTTACAGCTTCTGCCCATGGAACACCGATTAGGAATGCTAGTGGAGAGAACGCGTAACCTAGGATTAGCTCTAGTGTTAGTTCTGGCATGCCGAACCAACCACCGATGCCACCTAGCATACCGTTGATTAGCGCGATTAGACCAACGAATGCGATTAGCATTGCACCTACGTTAAGCGCAAGTTGTAGACCAGAAGCCGCACCGCCCGCAGCTGCGTCGATTACGTTAACTGGTTTGTCGTCACCGCCGTCCATCGCTTCTTCGATACTTTCGTGAGGCTGGTCAGTCTCAGGGTGAAGAATTTTAGCGAACAGTAGACCACCTGGTGCTGCCATGAATGATGCCGCAACTAGGTACTCTAGTGGAACACCCATAGATGCGTAACCAGCTAGTACACCACCAGCAACAGAAGCTAGACCACCACACATTACCGCGAATAGCTCTGATTGAGTCATTTTTGGAACGAATGGACGAACAACTAGAGGTGCCTCAGTTTGACCTACGAAGATGTTAGCTGCCGCTGACATTGATTCCGCACGCGAAGTGCCTAGCGCTTTTTGTAGTGCACCACCAAGAATCTTGATAACCCATTGCATAACGCCAATGTAGTAAAGAACTGAAATCAGTGCAGAGAAGAAGATCAGTGTAGGAAGAACACGGAATGCGAAGATGAAACCGCCGCCGCCGAATACTTCGAACATCTTGTCAGAAACAAGACCACCGAACAGGAATGATGAACCATCGTTACCATAGTTGATAACGTTAGAAACACCTGAAGAGAAACCGTTTAGTAGATCACGGCCCCAAGGTACATACAGAACAAATGCACCTAATGCGAATTGGATAGCGAATGCGCCACCCACAGTTCTAAAGTTGATAGCTTTTCGGTTGTTAGAAAATGCCACTGCAATCGCAAGAAGCACTACCATACCGATTAGGCTCATAAACAGGCTCATAGTTTATGACTTCCTTATAAGTTATTTATTGGCGTGTTACAAAATGGAGCTATAAAGCGGGGGCAATTATACTCATGCAGAATCAATTAAAGTAATGCCAGCCTCACACTTTCCTATAAGATTCATGATTGATTCAACCAGCTTTGTGAGTTAATTCACAATAAGCAGGAAAACGTTTTCGATTTCAAACCACATCTTTAGATTTTATTCACATATCGAGAAAGCAAAATTGCTATTTTTCCACAGTTGAGAGGCAATCGATTGCTTTCGGCCGTTATGCAACTCTACGAGCTCATTAAAGACGTGAATGAGTTTGGCTGGGTGATTTGACTCCCCTTGATATCCAAGTATAGGCATATCTGGTGCGTCTGTTTCGATTACTAGGTTTTCGAGTGGTAATTTTTGAATTGCGTCGCGTGTTTTCTTGGCTCTTGGGTAGGTAATCGTTCCTCCTACACCGATAAAAAAACCTAATTTGACCCACTCCATGGCTTGCTGATAACTCCCAGAAAAAGCGTGTAGCACACCACCTCTAGGGAGATTCGCCGCTTTCACCATTTGAATGAGGCGATTGTGCGCTTTTCGGCTATGTAAAATAACTGGGAGTTCGAAGCGTCTAGCCAGCTCAAATTGAACTTCAAGTATCTTTTCTTGCAACTGTGGATCAACATCAATGGCAAAATCTAAACCACACTCTCCTATTGCCACGCACTGCTGCCCTTTTTGATTTAGATAGCCTTCTAGCTCTGTAAGGTGCTGCTCAACGTTATCTTCAAGAAAATACGGATGAAAGCCGAGCGCATAATACAAATTGGCATGTTGCTCTGCCAAAGTTTGAATACGAGCCCAGTTTTGCGGACCGACGGAAGGAATCAAAATTCTTGCGACGCCTTGCGTTTGAGCAAGCTCAAGTTGATGTGCAAAGTCATCTTGAAACACATCAAAATCAAAGTGGCAGTGCGTATCAAAGAGCTTCATCTTGACGCTTTTTATCTGTATCTGCGGGCAGAAAATCAGAGGATGGTTGGGCTTCACTCTTCTCTTCAGTTTGATGGGCTGGGTCTTTTCGATATGGGACACAACTGCGTTTCTGATCGGGAGTTAACCCCATCTCTTTACACCAGTTGTCGTAACGCTTTAGCCCACGTTTAAACCAATTCATATCTTATCCTTATATAAAAACGCCCTTGGCTAAGTTTATAGCCAAGGGCGTTTTAAAATCTAGTTTGCGTTAAGGCTTACCCTAACCGCGCAAATTAGTGCTCACGCGTCGCACGGAAATCAACGTCAGGGAAACGCTCTTTCGCCAAGTTTAAGTTAACCATTGTTGGAGCGATATACGTTAGGTTATCACCACCATCCAATGCTAAGTTCGCTTGATTCTTGCGTTGGAACTCATCCAGTTTCTTCGCATCACCACACTCAACCCAACGAGCAGTTGCAACGTTAATGCCTTCATAAATCGCTTCAACGTTATACTCAGATTTCAAACGAGCCACAACAACATCGAACTGAAGTACACCAACGGCACCAACGATCAGATCGTTGTTCTGTAGAGGACGGAATACCTGTACCGCACCTTCTTCTGATAGCTGAACCAAACCTTTGAGAAGCTGCTTCTGCTTTAATGGATCTTTCAGGCGAATACGACGGAATAGTTCCGGAGCGAAGTTCGGAATACCAGAGAACTTCAGTGATTCACCTTGCGTAAAGGTATCACCAATCTGAATAGTGCCGTGGTTGTGTAGACCAATGATGTCACCGGCGTAAGCGTGTTCTGCACGTGCACGGTCACCAGCCATAAAGGTTACTGCATCAGAGATACTCACTTGCTTGCCAAGACGAACGTGGTTCATCTTCATACCTTGCGTGTAAGTGCCCGATACAATACGCATGAATGCGATACGGTCGCGGTGTTTTGGGTCCATATTCGCTTGGATCTTAAATACGAAACCAGAGAACTTCTCTTCAGTCGCTTCAACTTCACGTTCAACCGCTTGACGAGTTTTCGGCGCTGGAGCCCATTCAGTTAGACCGTCTAGCATATGATCCACACCAAAGTTACCTAATGCAGTACCGAAGTAAACTGGCGTCAGGTCACCTGTTAAGAACATTTCCAAATCAAACTCAGGGCAAGCACCCATGACAAGCTCAAGCTCTTCTCGAACACTTTCCGCAAGGCCTGCACCAACTTTTTCATCAAGCTCTGGGTTATCGAGACCTTTGATGATTCGAACTTCTTGAATCTCATGACCGTGACCTGATTCGTATAAAATCGTTTCATCACGGTGAATGTGGTACACACCTTTAAATTCTTTACCACAGCCGATTGGCCATGTAATTGGCGCACACATCATGCCCAACTCGTTTTCTACCTCGTCCAATACTTCCATTGGATCACGAACGTCACGGTCAAGTTTGTTCATGAAGGTTACGATTGGCGTGTCACGCAGACGCGTTACTTCCATCAGCTTACGTGTACGATCCTCGACACCTTTCGCCGCATCGATAACCATCAAACACGAGTCTACTGCCGTTAACGTACGGTATGTATCTTCCGAGAAGTCTTCGTGTCCAGGCGTATCAAGTAGGTTTACCAGACAGTCATTGTAAGGGAACTGCATTACAGAAGTGGTTACCGAGATACCACGTTCTTTTTCCATTTCCATCCAGTCTGATTTTGCGTGCTGTGCGTTACCACGACCTTTAACCGTACCTGCTTTTTGGATCGCGTTTCCGAATAAAAGGACTTTTTCAGTAATGGTGGTTTTACCCGCATCCGGGTGAGAAATAATAGCGAACGTTCTGCGCTTAGACACTTCGCCTAAAAAAAGGGGATTTGACATTAGTTAATCTTCTAAATTACTTTCATGCTCACAAAATAGGCAAGCATATCTACTATTCGATATTGTGCGGTATTCTCGCTTATTATCGCTGTGCTAGCAAACTGGAAAGACATGAACTGAATTTACTCGGCTCACCAGCCTTTACCTGCAACTAACAAGGGAAAGCCAGCTCCACACAAAGAGATGTAAAAATTCAAAAAATTATTATTACATATTCAAAAGCCTCGAATCCGGATACGCATTTAAAGCATAAGTGTTGATGAGGTAATTAGTAACGGCCTAAAACTAACTCAAAAATAAGTAACTCATGATAATGGCGTCTTCCTTACCATTTCCCGATTTAGCTGGGTAATAGTTGTAACGACGGTCCACTTCATTAAAACCTGCTTGCTCATAAATATGGATAGCTGGGTGATTACTTTCACGCACTTCTAACCAAGCACTCTCTGCTTTGGCTTGTTCACAGTATTCAATAAACGCGTCCAGCAATTTTTGCCCTAGCCCTCTGCCCTGTTGAGAAGGCGCTACTGCAATATTTAATAGTGTCACTTCTCCAACAATATTCTGTCCATAGAAGTAACCAACCACTTGAGAGCCTTCCAGCATCACATGATGGCAAGCACCGCGACTGGATAAGTCACGAACCAAAGACTCGGCCCAAGGGTGAGAATGTGCTTGCTGCTCGATTTGCCAAACTTGGTCGAGGTGCTCTGCACGCATCGGCGTAATTTCAATTGTCACGCATTAGCTCCGTTAAGAAGAGTACGAACAGATTTGTTGCCACAATGCGCGGCGCTGTTCGTTATTACCATCAATATCTTGTAATAGTGGCGAGGTCAGGTGCTTTGCCTTGATGCTTTGATCAGCCTCACAGCCTGCAAACCACACCCACTCTAGCTGATGTTCACCCAGCATGGATAAGCGCTCAGGCTCTAGGTGTAGCGCATCATCAAGCGTGAGCTTAATGCTTTTTAATACGCGCTCAAACATCAATGCCGTCTCGTTTTCTGGACATATTGGCGATACCAATAGGAGTTTACATGAACTTTGCAAATCCAATAATGGCGATTGATAGCCTTCCAGTCTTTCAGGGTGTACCAGCTCCCATGTGCTGATCCCCATTTCACGTAAATACTGTTTCTCGTTAATTGACATTTTCCGTCACCTATTTGAACGAGGGCAATCCTATCAAATTATCGCGATTATACCTAAAGGACTTCAAGGAACACCTGAACACAATGAGATGATTTGGATATTCCTGAACATAGCGTTTTGCCAACGGCCACACATTGGGTATGACATATGAGGTACATTATGAAATTCTTAAATACGCTACTACTTTGCACACTGGTAGCCGCCACCAGCGTGAGTGTTTTTGCTAATAACAGCGATGAGTGGGAGCTGATTGCAACGAAAACCGTTAACTTTCATACAGAAACAGATACCGTGACACCAAATAGCCTATTCCGAAACCGAAGCTTCAGTAAAATAAAACTAAAATGTGTGCAAGGAACGGTAGACATGAATGGTTTAAAAGTCGTCATGACAGATGGTAGTGAGAAAAAGCTTTCCTCTATGGGCGTACTAACAAGCGGATTGTCGACTCGTGCCTGGAGCCTTCCAGGTACAAAAGAAGCCAAGCTAAAACGGATTGAAATGACTTACAGTAGCTGGGGAAGCACAAAACTTAGCCTGCTAGGGGTAAGTAAAAAAGCGAAAATAGAGGTCTGGGGCAAAAAGAAAAGTAACCAGTCATCCTAACCTGCCTATCTCAGTTTTCAGTGAATAAGAAAGAAGCCCACTTAGTCGTGGGCTTCTTTCATTTACAGTTCAGAGAACTCTGGCGCATAGTCTATGCGTCCGGAGCGTCCAGCACATTGACCTTCGACCAACTCTGCGACTCGAAATGCACCTTTAGGGACATCCCAAGCACATTCAAAGCCCATCTCGTCGCATGATTGAAAACCCTGGCGCGCGTAATAATCAGGATCGCCCAACACCACACACACTGGGTAGCCAAAATCACGCAGTGAATCAAAACCTTCTTTGATCAACTCTGCAGCGATGCCTTGGCGACGGTAATCTTCATGAACAGCTAATGGCGCTAGCCCTTGCCATGACAAATCTTCACCATTTAAGGTCACAGGGCTAAATAAAGCATGGCCTATCACCTCTCCCTCATCTGTACACGCGACTAAGGAAAGCGTGAATTTGCTGTTTTCGCGCAAACGCATCACAAGCTCAGCTTCAGCTTCCGTCGGGAAGGCGTGTTTCAATAAGCGGTCAATGGTAAGAATGTCCGCTGGGGCTTCAGTTCGAATAAGCATTCGCTACTCCGGTTGGTTGTGCAGGCGCTTGAACTCCTTTCTGAACAAAATCAGCCAATTGATTCAAAGCGACTTGCATTGCTTTCGGTAACTGCTCTAAGTCGACACTGTCCATTAAGTTTTTCACTTCTAAGCCAAGCTCAGTATCACCTTCAATTGAAAGGCGACGTTGGAAGAACAGTGTGTCAGGGTCTTCTTTACGACCAGCAATCAGTACTAGGTCGTTTAGATTACCACTAAAACTCACATCTTCCTGAACTGGTTTTTCAGCTACCACCAATTTTTCGTCTTGATAGCTGATGTACCATGCTAAGTTCAAGTCTTTAATCGCAACTTTTAACCACTTGTCTTCAAGGAACTCAAAGTCACCATCTTCCAAGGCTTCTTTAAACACCATTTTTAGCCCTTCTAGCAACGCTTTTTGCTGAATTGGCTGTGGTAATAACTGGACTGGAGAACGCAAAATATTAGCTGCGTTCTTTACTAGTTGACTGCGAATCTTGTTTAACACGTTCATTATCCGTTACTTTGTCATTAGGTTGCTTATATTAAGCAATCGTGGCGATGAGATTACTGTTATGTATCAATAAAGTGCTTATTTTAGATTGGTGGTTTATTGCTCACTAACGCTTCTTTTTTTGAACTTACGTGTATTATTGATGCGAACAGGTGGATAAACACTTTTACAACCGTATTTTCAAAGTTATAGTTATCTGAGCGTATCCATGTGATTGTCGACTGCACAGCTAAAACCGCGAGCCCTTTAATGGCAAGTAACACTTTGGCTTGGTGGTAGATCGCCGCAGGCTTATCAGGGTGTCGCTTTTTATACACGGACGAATAATCTGGCTCATTGGAGATCGGTAATACCCTAATGCCTTCCCAGCAATTAAAACATTGGTTTGCCACGCTAACCTCAAATAGCCCTTTCTTCTTTGCCATTCTTGATAAAAAACACAATTATCGAATGGTAAGTGACCGTTACTGCGATATCGCAGGTTTAAGTCATGAGGAAATCGTCGGCTTAAACGATTGCCAAGTGCTGGGTGAACAGTTTTATAAGAAGCTTGCACCATACTATCAGCGCGCGTTCAAAGGGGCACATGTCGAAGCCGAAATCACGCTCGATGAAACCGACCTTGAAACCAGTCTTCACTTTAGTCTTTCGCCAGTTTTTGAAGGTAACGACATTCGCTTTGTTGTTTTTCACGCTGTCGATACTTCAGAAAAGCAGATACTCGTTCGCTCCTTAGAAGAGTCCGAAAGTAAGTTTGCGAAGTTAACACAACTGCTACCAGACGGCTTACTGCTTATCGAAGATGATATTGTCATCTCTGCGAACCCCGCATCAGCGCGCCTTCTCGGACTTAACTCTCCTCATGAATTGTTGGGCGAAGAGCTAAGTCGTTTATTCATCGATGAAAACAGTAAAAAGGTATTTAGTCATCGATTGAGTACATTAATTTCTGACAAACCTTTTGTCTGCTTAACCAGTGCAAGATGCGGCTTTGAACGGAAAGTTCAGCTACACGCGGATTCCACGGCGATATTAGGTAGCGAATCTCAAATTATCCTAATCCAAGATGCTGATGATGCGCCCAAAAACCTGTCTTCTGCATCGAATGAAGACATACACATTGACTCGCTCACCAAACTCTACAACCGCTTTGGCTTCACCAAACGTTTGGAACAGCTGATCAAAAAGCAAACACCGCTTCTGGTGTTCTATTTGGATATCGATAACTTCAAAAACATTAATGACTCACTTGGTCACCATATTGGCGATAAAGTGATTCAAGAGGTATCGGCCCGTCTTAAACGGTTACTGCCAAACCAAGCGATTATTGGTCATTTGGGTGGCGATGAGTTTGGCGTCATTCTGCCGGAGCCAGAAAATACCCGCATGGCTGAAATTTTGTCCGATCGCATTATCTCGTTGATCAACCAGCCTTTCGATTTACACCACTTCAGCAAACGCCTTGCCTGTTCAATTGGTAGCGTTCGATACCCTGAAGACGGACAAGATGCGCGAATCCTACTCCAAAATGCCGATACTGCGATGTATGAAGCCAAAGATCGTGGTAGAAATCGTCTGATCAAATTTAACGATCAAATGAACAAAGAAGCGCGTATGCGTTTGTGGCTTGAAATCGAACTGCAAAAAGCATTGCAGCAGAACGGTTTGGAAGTGTGGTATCAACCTAAGGTTAACGCGCGAGACTTCAGTATCAACGGCGCAGAAGCGCTCGTTCGTTGGAAGCATCCAGTCGAAGGGTACATTAGTCCTGGCTCATTCATTCCTGTCGCCGAGCGCGCTGGGTTAATCGAACACCTTGGACGTGTCGTGATGCGTGATGTTTTCAATACGGTAAAACGTTGGAAGCAACAAAGCATACTGCCAGGCCGTGTCGCCATCAACCTCTCTCCCGAGCAATTTGGCAACCCACAGCTGATCGACTTTATGGAAAAGCTGCTTCGCACTACCGAGCTTGATCCAAGCTGCATTACCTTCGAGCTAACCGAAAGTGCCGTGATGAGTGATAGCGAACATACACTGCAAATGTTGAATGCGATTAAAAAGCTTGGCTTCGCTCTCTCTATCGATGACTTTGGTACCGGCTACTCTTCTCTTTCCTACTTAGCGCGTTTCCCTATTGACGAGCTAAAAATCGACCGCGCTTTTATTAATGATATCGACACACTACCGAAACAAGTCACTGTGATTGAAAACATCATTAACCTAGGTAAGTCGCTCGACTTAACTGTCGTTGCCGAGGGGGTGGAAACCCACCAGCAAGCGACCCTGCTCTCTAACCTTCAATGTAATGCGATTCAAGGATTCCATTTTTATCGCCCGCAGCCAAAACATGAAATTGAAGAGCTGTTTGTACAGAATCGTCGTCACAAGAACTAACCCCGACCCGATACCCTTACTCGCAAGGGGTAAATATCGACTTTATTGAGCTAAACCTAACTTAGGTCAATTTCGCTATTCATAATTCTTCATAAAATGCGGACACCTTTTTATTCTCAATGATTGTGAGCATATGGAACTCTTGTGTCCCGCGGGTAACCTGCCTGCGTTAAAAACTGCGATTGATTGCGGTGCCGATGCCGTCTACATTGGTTTCAAAGATGATACCAACGCCCGTCACTTTGCTGGCCTCAACTTTAACGGCAAGAAATTAGAAAAAGCGGTGCAATACGTTCATGACCGCAATAAAAAAATTCATGTCGCGTTGAATACCTTCGCTCATCCCAATGGCTTCGAGCGCTGGACGAACGCAGTAGACAATGCAGCGGCACTGGGTGTAGACGCGCTGATTGTTGCAGACATTGCAGTGCTGGAGTACGCGGCTCGCAAATATCCCCATCTGGAACTACACCTTTCAGTGCAAGCATCAGCGACCAACGTCGCAGCCATTGATTTTTACAAACAAAACTTCAACGTAAAACGGGTAGTGCTACCCCGCGTTTTATCGATTCATCAGGTCAAACAGCTCTCACGCAACATCACTAGCGATGTCGAGTTAGAAGTCTTTGCTTTTGGTAGCCTTTGCATCATGTCTGAAGGTCGCTGCTACCTATCGTCATACATGACAGGCGAGTCTCCAAACACTGTGGGAGCATGCTCTCCAGCTAAGTACGTTCGCTGGCAAGAAACAGAAAATGGTCTGGAATCCCGCCTTAACGACATTTTGATCGATCGCTACAGCACCGGTGAAAATGCGGGCTACCCTACCTTGTGTAAAGGTCGTTTCGAAGCTGAAATCGAAGGCGAGAAAAAACGCTACCACGCACTGGAAGAACCAACCAGTTTGAACACCCTCTCTATGCTGCCAGAACTATTTGCTGCAAATGTGGCTTCTGTAAAAATTGAAGGTCGCCAACGTAGCCCTGCTTACGTAGAACAAGTCACTCGAACATGGCGAGCCGCGATTGACCGTTACCAAGCAAACCCAGAAGCTTACCAAGTCGAAGCGGCTTGGGATGCCGCATTGGCAAACGTGTCTGAAGGTACGCAGACCACACTTGGTGCTTATCACCGCAAATGGCAATAGAGGTTAAGATGGATAATTCAATGAAATACGCGCTTGGCCCGCTGTTGTACTTCTGGCCAAAACAAGACATCGAAGCGTTTTATGAACAAGCGAAATCAAGCTCCGCGGACATCATCTATCTTGGGGAAACCGTATGCTCAAAACGTCGAGAAATGAAGCCTTCGCATTGGCTTGAAATAGCAAAAGAGCTGTCTGCATCTGGCAAGCAAGTGGTGCTATCAACAATGGCACTACTAGAAGCTCCGAGTGAAGTAAACATAATGAAGAAGTACATCGACAACGGTGACTTCGCGATTGAAGCAAATGACGTATCTGCTGTTCAATTGGCATCAGAGCATAAAGTGCCTTTCGTCGTTGGTCCTGCAATCAATACTTATAACGCACACACGCTCAACTTATTTTTGAAGCAAGGTATGATGCGTTGGTGCATGCCTGTCGAGCTCTCTCGCGAATGGTTAAACGATACTTTAGTTCAGTGTGACGAGCTTGGTATTCGTAACAAGTTTGAAGTTGAGGTATTTAGCCACGGTTATTTGCCTTTAGCGTATTCCGCTCGCTGTTTCACAGCCCGAGCTGAAAACCGAGCGAAAGACGATTGCGAAACCTGCTGTATCAAATACCCTACGGGTATCCAGGTCAGCAGCCAAGAAGGGCAAGAAGTCTTTAACCTTAACGGCATTCAAACACAGTCAGGGTATTGCTACAACCTCATCAATGACTTACCAAGTATGAAAGGGCTGGTTGATGTGGTCCGGTTAAGCCCTCTTGGTATGGACATTTTTTCAGAGTTAGAGCGTTTTCGCTCAAACGAATACGGCGATAATCCTGAAAAGCTCGAAAGCCGCCAATGCAATGGCTATTGGCATCAACTAGCGGGCTTAGAAGTAAAAACCATTTAATCCTTAAAGATAAAAGCGAGGCCTAGCCTCGCTTTTATCTGTTAGCTTTTGTTAGCAGGCTTGCACCCTTGGTTCGACAGAACTCTCATTAAGCAGCTTTTTCACATCTCGCCACAACATACTGATCACGACCAAACTCAATGCAATGTTAGACAATGGGAAAGCTAACCAAATACCTGTCACGCCGAAAAGTTTCGGCATAATGAATAAGAATGGCAACTGGACCAGCATGTTGCCTAGTGTTACAAACATAGCTTTGCTGCCTTTGTTTACTGATTGATAGTACGCGGCCGCCACAACTAAAAAACCATCTAAGAACAACGCAAACATGTGTAAACGAATCCCGATCACGGTGCTATCAATCAACTGTTGGTCAGCATTATTAAACACCGCAACCAGTTCGTACGGGAAAAGGTTCATCAAAACAACGAACGCCACCCCACCAAGCACAGATGTCCCCATCGCGACCTTTAATAACTTTCTGATGTTCTCCTGATTACGTGCACCGTGGTTGAAGCTCACTAAAGGCTGCATACCATTCGCAATTCCTTCGGCTATCAGATAGTAAACCGTCACGATGTACCCCAAAATGGCGTACGCTCCGATCAACATTGCACTTCCGTATTGAGCAAATAACGCGTTGTGCAGTGCCACCATCACAGAGCCGTAGGCGTACATAAAGAAACTTGATGTACCTATCATGATAATCTTTGGTGCAGCATCCACCTGAACTTTGAAGTCGCTGATACGAAGGCGTAATGTTGCTTTTGAAGTAAAGAAGTAACCAATACCGAGCACAGTGACCACTAATTGTGCAAGTGCAGTGGCAATAGCGGCTCCGGTTAACTCCCACTCCAACCAAGCAATAAATACGTAGTCTAATACAATGTTAATAACGGCACCAATGACCATCAAAATCGTTGCTAAGTTCGGGCTGTCGTCATTGCGTAACAGAAACGGAACCGCGATAGAACCCAACGTGAATACGCACGCGACAATCAGAATATGCAAATATTGCAGCGCAAGTTCAAACACTCGCCCTTCCGCTCCTTGCCAGCGAATAAATTCATCCGAAAACAAAAACAATATTGTAGCAACGATCGGCATCAATGCCGCTAACAACGTCAATCCGGTCGTTAGGATTCGCTTAGCGCCTTCATGATCGTTCTTTCCTTGCTTGATCGAAGTCAGTGCACCAGTCCCCACCCCAATCATCATTCCTATACCGAGGATCGAACCGATAATAGGCCACGCAACATTGATCCCAGCTAATCCGTCAGCGCCAACATAACGGCCAATAAAAATGCCATCAACTATTTGATACAAACCGTTCACGAGCATTGCTGCGACGGTTGGAATCGTATATTTCCAAAACTGTCTATAAATTGAGTTTTGCATGACTGTCACCAGTAGTTAGCAAAGCTAACCATTTAATTAGCAAGGCTAACTAAATGGTTAAATTAAATAAAAGAAAGATGAAACAACAAAAACTAAACCATACAGCTGAGGCCTTTGCTTTAGTTTAAAATGACTTATTACTCAATGCTTTATTCAGTAAAGCTTGTAACTGCTCAGCTTCTTGCTGATTTAATTGTTGCATCATTTGTTCAGAGATATCTTTGTACACTACCTGCTCCAAAGACATTTTTTCTGCGACTTCTTCTGTAAGCAACACACGCTTAGCGCGAGCATCCTCATTACATGCGATGCGTTTCACCAAACCCTTTTTTTCCAAACGCACAACCATTGTCGATGCGGAAGGCTTAGTCACTTGCAGCTCTTCTGCAAGATCGGTTATTCGCACACCCTCAGGGTAAACCTGAATCACACGTAAATAATCGAACTCATTAAAGCTTAGATGTGATAATGGATCTTCTTTGGCATAGACACGCCAAGCTTTGGCGCAAAAACGCTCTAAATCAATCAAGCTTTCTTCTAATGCCATAAAGCCACCACCACTTAGTTAGCAAGACTAACTATTTTAAATGAGTCACTCATCAAGTTCAATCATAAAAAAGCCGCTCTCATCGAGCGGCTCTAAATCATTCAATTTCCAGCTTATTGGCAGCCTTTAACTTGGCTAATCTATCTTGCTGTAATTGATCGTAGATTTGCGCCAGCTCCAAGAAAGAATAGCGATGCTCAACATAATCGTAAACGTTGAACGAAATCGCGAGCTTATAAAGTGAGATGGCACTTGCGATATCACTTTCAAGCTGATTACGCTTTCCAAGGTAGAAATACGTTTCCGTCAATCGTTCAGCTAGACGATAATTCTCTCTTGTTCCATCCATAATTGCTTTAAGAGCGTCTTCGTCCGAGACATCTCGCAGCATGATAGCAACAAGAACCCACCCCCACTCTTCACTGCGATCACGTAAATAACGCTGTTGAAGATTGGCTTTTGCTTGCTCTGGATTTTGCTCAGCTTCGATGATGTACAGCCATAATGAACGAAAAGGATCCATTGGCATTTCTTGATAATGCTTGGTCATATCTTCTAAAGCGAGATCGATTCGGCCACCATAATACAGTGCAATCGCACGGTTGCGCTCAGCATAGGTATTATCAGGAGCCAACTCTATGGTCGAGTCAAACGCTTCATATGCCGCATCAAACTCTCCTACTTGGGTAAAGTATACTCCCAAAAGATTGAAGATGTCCGGCTGAGCAGGATTCAACTGCAAAGACTGGTTAAAGTCCAAACGGGCAAGATCACGTAAACCAACGCTGTCGTAGTAGCTACCGCGCTCATAATGCATTTTAGCGCGCACTTCATCACTAAGGTCGGGACGTTGTAGCAACTGCGAGAGACGCGCGATTTGTACTTCTTGTTGAACACTAGGCTGAAGTGGCACCGCCATCGGTGGATATAACCACTTTTGTGCTGATTGTTGAGAAGTATTTGCACAACCGGTCAGCGCGATAGCAACACATAAAATTGCGGTTTGAAACCATTTCACTAATTGATA
>NZ_JAWOTA010000007.1:0-185992 GCF_033338635.1 Vibrio sp. Vb1755
GCTGAAGGTAAGAACGACCTAAAAATCAACCTAACGGACAGCTACGGCCAAGAGCAAGAAATCAACATCAGCGCAAAGGCGGGTGACGATATCGAAGAGCTTGCGACTTACATTAACGGCCAAACTGACCTAGTGAAAGCCTCAGTAGACCAAGACGGTAAACTGCAAATCTTCGCTGGCAACAACAAAGTTGAGGGCGAGGTCGAGTTTTCAGGCGGTCTATCTGGTGAACTAGGCTTAGGCGAAGGCAAAAAAGTAACAGTAGATACTATCGACGTAACCTCAGTTGGTGGCGCACAAGAATCTGTTGCTATCATCGATGCGGCACTGAAATACGTAGACAGCCACCGCGCAGAGCTAGGTGCATTCCAGAACCGTTTCAACCACGCAATCAGCAACTTGGACAACATTAACGAGAACGTGAATGCGTCGAAGAGCCGTATCAAAGATACAGATTTCGCGAAAGAAACGACGGCAATGACCAAATCACAAATTCTATCGCAAGCGTCAAGCTCAATCCTTGCGCAAGCGAAACAAGCGCCTAACTCAGCGCTAAGTCTGCTAGGTTAATCAATTTAACAAAGCAAGAAACCAAAGCCAGGCTCATCCCTGGCTTTTTGCTTATTGGCTATAACGATTCAGATGTGTCCTGACAGTATGTTCGATAAGGCATTCATATCGATTAGATGATCTCTTTAAATTCCAATGTTTCTGCGATGGTGGCGCAGAGACACCTGAGTCAAGCAGCTGCGCAAAATGTTGAGTCACAACGCAACCTAACTTCGGGGTTTCGAATCAACTCGGCGAGCGATGATGCGGCAGGTTTACAGATATCGAATACTCTCCATGTACAAACGAGAGGGCTTGATGTCGCCTTAAGAAATGCGCACGACGCTTTTTCTGTTGCTCAAACAGCGGAGGGAGCATTGCACGAAAGCAGTGACATATTGCAACGCTTACGCTCTCTGGGGCTTCAAGCAGCAAACGGCAGTTATGACTCAAGTGATCGGCAAAGTATTCAATATGAGGTCGTAGCGCTGCAAGATGAGCTTGATCGTGTCGCGATCACGACAACATTTGCGGATAAAAACCTGTTTGATGGATCTTACGGTTCACAAAGTTTCCATATTGGCGCGAACGCTAATTCAATCTCTTTGACGTTACGTAACATGCGTAGCCATATCCCAGAGATGGGAGGGCAGCATTATGTTGGTGATGCGGTCGATAAAGATTGGCGAGTCACTAAAGATAACCAAACCCTAAAAGTCGAATACCAAGACAGTAAAGGGCAAACCCAAACGGAATCCATTGGACTCAAATTGGGTGACCGCATAGAACAGGTCGCCACTTACATCAATGCTCAACAATCGATAGTGAATGCTTCAGTAACGGAAAACAACGAACTGCAATTCTTCGCTTCTACGATGAAGGCGCCAGAGGGTGTGGTTCTCGAAGGGAGTTTAGCGGATGAGCTTGATGTGAGCGCTGGTCAATTAGTCACAATGGATGACATCGATATGTCGACGGCAGGTAAGGCGCAGCTTTCAATTGGGGTGATTGATGCAGCAATTAAGTATGTTGATTCGCACCGGAGTGAAATTGGCAGCTTTCAGAACCGTGTAAATGGTTCGGTGGATAACTTAAATACTGTGAATCGGAGTGTTACAGAATCCAAGAGTCGAATAAGAGATACAGACTTCGCAAGAGAATCTACGGAAATGGTGCGTTCTCAAGTGCTCCAAGATGCGACAACTGCATTACTCGCTCAAGCGAAGCAAAGGCAGAGTTCGGCACTTGGATTACTTAGCTGAGCGGATTTCATTGATGTAAGTCGATCAGAAACAAAATTTCAGGTAATAAAAAACGCTGCCAATGGCAGCGTTTTTTCGTGTTCGATTAAGTAAAAATTACTTAGTTACACGTAGAACTGGAGTTTCACCAACAGTTACAGAACCAGAAAGCTTGTTTAGCTCTTTGATTTCGTCCATGTTAGAGATAACAACTGGAGTTAGCGTTGACTTCGCTTTCTCTTCTAGAAGAGCTAGATCGAATTCAATTACAGTGTCGCCAGCTTTAACAGTTTGACCTTCTTCAGCGATACGCGTGAAGCCTTCGCCTTTTAGTTCAACTGTGTCGATACCGAAGTGAACGAAAAGCTCAACACCGTCGTCAGACTCGATAGAGAACGCGTGATTAGTTTCGAAGATCTTACCGATAGTACCGTTTACAGGAGCTACCATTTTGTTGCCTGCTGGCTTGATAGCAATACCGTCACCAACGATTTTCTCAGCGAAAACAACATCTGGCACGTCTTCGATGTTTACAATCTCACCAGAAAGTGGCGCGATGATTTCGATAGCACCAGCGTCAGCGCTGTCATCAGATACAAGCTTCTTAAGTTTGTCAAACAGACCCATTGTGTCATGCTCCTAAGGTTTGGTTTTATTCTGTCGAATTATAGTATACCAATATAGCTCATTAGACGACTTTTTTCGCCGTCTAATGGCCATTAAGTATTGAATTACTTGGTACTACCGATTACTGAGCTTTCTCAGCAATAAACTTTTCTACCACGGCTTCGATTTCTTCTGCTGTCGGTAGAGAAAGGGCTTCTTCAGCCATTGCTTTCACTTCTGCGAAGTTAGAGTTACGAACAACTTTCTTCACTTTAGGGATTGAAATGCCGCTCATTGAGAACTCGTCCAGACCCATACCTAGAAGTAGAAGTGTTGCACGCTCGTCACCTGCAAGTTCACCACACATACCAGTCCATTTACCTTCTGCGTGAGAAGCGTCGATAACTTGCTTGATCACTGTAAGTACAGCTGGTGATAGTGGGTTGTATAGGTGAGAAATCATCTCGTTACCACGGTCAACCGCTAGCGTGTACTGAGTTAGGTCGTTTGTACCGATAGAGAAGAAAGACACTTCCTTCGCTAAGTGGTGTGCGATCGCAGCAGCAGCAGGAGTTTCAACCATAACACCGATTTCGATGTTTTCGTCGAACGCGTGGCCTTCAGCGCGTAGCTCTTCTTTGTACTCTTCGATCGCTTTCTTAAGCTCACGGATTTCTTCGACAGAGATGATCATTGGGAACATGATACGCAGTTTGCCGTGTGCAGAAGCACGTAGGATGCCACGTAGCTGATCACGAAGGATTTCACGACGATCTAGACTGATACGTACAGCACGCCAACCTAGGAATGGGTTCATCTCTTTTGGAAGATCCATGTATGGGAGATCTTTATCGCCGCCGATATCCATAGTACGGATGATCACAGCTTGGCCGTTCATTGCTTCCGCAACTTCTTTGTACGCTTGGTACTGTTCTTCTTCAGTTGGTAGCGCAGTACGGTCCATAAATAGGAATTCAGTACGGTACAGACCAACACCTTCACCGCCGTTACGAAGGATACCGTCACAGTCTTTCACTGTACCGATGTTACCGCAAACTTCTACACGGTGACCGTCAGTCGTTTCTGCGTGTAGGTCTTTCAGTTTCGCTAGCTCTTCTTTTTCAGCTAGGAATGCTGCTTTAACCGCTTTCGCTTCTTCTAGCTCAGCTTCTGATGGGTTAACAACAATCTTGTTGTTCATTGCGTCAAGAATCAGCATGTCGCCATTCTTAACTTTCTTCGTGATGTCGTTAGTACCAACGATAGCTGGAAGCTCAAGTGAGCGAGCCATGATTGAAGTGTGAGATGTACGACCGCCGATATCACAAGCAAAACCAAGCACGTAGTCTAGGTTGATTTGTGCAGTTTCAGATGGCGTTAGGTCGTAAGCAACAAGAATTACTTCTTCGTTGATATCGCTAAGCGAAACAATGTTGATGCCTAGTGCGTTCTTAACAAAACGAGAACCGATATCGCGGATGTCAGTTGCACGCTCTTTTAAGTATTCGTCGTCTAGAGACTCAAGAGCACATGCTTGCTCTTCGATCACTGAGTGGATAGCGTGATCAGCAGTCATCTTGTCGTTTTTGATAAGTGCTAGGATTTCCTCTTCTAGCTCTTCGTCTTCAAGAAGCATGATGTGACCTTCAAAGATCGCTTCTTTTTCTTCGCCAAACGTTTCAAGCGCTTTTTGCTTGATAGTTTCTAGCTGAGCTGCAGATTTGTTACGAGCGTCAAAGAAACGCTGAACTTCAGCTTCTACTTGATCGTCAGAAATAGTGTTTGTGTTTAGGACAATTTCATCTTCTTGAAGTAGTAGTGCTTTACCGATTGCAATACCAGGAGATGCTAGGATGCCTGAAATCATAGCCTTACCTTAAGTTTGGTCAACTTTATAAAACGGGAGAATAATGGGTGCGCTAACGAATAGTTTTAGCTTAGTTTTGAGCCTATTTCCAACGAAGCCATTTTGCTTTCACAAAATGGCTTCTGGAGTAGGAGACCGGATTAGTGTAGTTGGTCCATTAGAGCAACTAGGTGGTCAACTGCTTGCTGAGCTTGTGGGCCTTCAGCAGAAATAGTAACTTGAGTACCTTTTACTAGGCCTAGTGTTTGTAGTTTGAACAGGCTCTTAGCGCTAGCGCTTTTACCGTTAGAAGTCACAGTGATGTCTGCGTCGAATGCTTTTGCTTCTTTAACAAACTGTGCAGCTGGACGAGTGTGAAGGCCGTTTTCTGCTGTGATTTCTACTTGCTTCTCGTACATGTGATATACCCCAATAAATGTATTTTTTTGTTAGTTTGTGACCAGATTTTAGCTTAACTGCTTTACATCTTGTGCGCTAGCACGGGAAGAGTTCAAAGCGCGTCAGTTCTGATACTAGTCAAAAGTTTGGTAACTACGCAACTGTTTGCGTGCGTAATCACTTTGAAACCTTTTTGTGTTCTGCTTCTTTATTTTGAAGCTAGAAATAAAACACCCTGATATTACCAAAGGTAGGGCAGGGATCAACAAAAAAGCCCCTAAACGGGGCTTTTTTAAACTAAAAATTGATTTGAACACATATTATTGTTGGTTCTCTTTTTCGGTAAAGATACCTGCAAAGAGTGCTGTACTTAGGTAACGCTCACCGGAACTTGGCAAGACAGTTACAATTGTTTTTCCTTCAAATTCAGGTAGTTCCGCAAGTCGGTTCGCTGCAACAACCGCTGCGCCAGATGAGATACCAGCTAGGATACCTTCCTCTTCCATTAGGCGACGAGCCATCTCAATCGCTTCTTCTGAGGTAACTTGCTCAACACGGTCAATAATGTCTAAATCGAGGTTACCAGGGATGAAACCAGCACCGATACCTTGAATTTTGTGTGGGGCAGGTTGGATTTCTTCGCCAGCAAGTGCTTGTGCAATAACCGGAGACTCTGCTGGCTCAACTGCAACAGAAGTGATGGCTTTGCCTTTTTCACCTTTGATGTAACGGCTAGTACCTGTGATAGTACCGCCCGTACCAACACCAGCAACGAATACGTCGATTTCACCGTCTGTCGCTTCCCAAATCTCAGGGCCCGTAGTCTTTTCGTGGATTTCTGGGTTCGCTGGGTTGTCAAATTGTTGAAGAAGTAGGTACTTCTCAGGGTTGCTTGCTACGATTTCTTCTGCTTTAGCAATCGCCCCTTTCATGCCTTTCGCCGCTTCAGTCAGCTCAAGGTTCGCGCCTAGTGCTTTTAGTAGCTTACGGCGTTCTAGGCTCATTGATTCAGGCATGGTTAATGTTAGCTTGTAACCGCGAGCAGCCGCTACGAATGCTAGAGCAACACCAGTGTTACCACTGGTAGGTTCTACAAGCTCTACACCTGGCTTAAGAAGGCCCGCTTTCTCTGCTTCCCAAATCATGTTTGCACCGATACGGCACTTAACACTGAAGCTAGGGTTACGCGCTTCAATTTTTGCGAGAACTTTGCCTTTACTTACTTTGTTTAGACGAACGAGAGGTGTATTACCAATAGTAAGAGAGTTATCTTCGTAGATTTTGCTCATAGTGATGTTCCTTCATTACACGTTGTGTGAATATGGATAGAAGAATATGCGGTATGAAAAAAAGGGAAAAGGATTAAAAAGTTATATCTTATTAGGTTGGCCCAGAACTTGATAAAAGAAAAGGGAAAAGCTGGCGCTGATCCCTTTCCTTAATCTCTAATCGACTATCGTTGGTGCTTAAACTCCGCGACCCACATAGCGGTTGCACCACATATTGCTACAGGCATGACAATGAGGTTCAAAATTGGGATCGTCGTAAACACAGACACCAATACCCCAAAGCCATAGGCCTTACCTTGCTTTTGTTTCAATTTGTAACGCATGTCGTTAAATGGGATTTTATGGTTATCAAACGGGTAGTCACAATATTGAATCGCGAGCATCCAGGCGGTAAAGATAAACCATAAAAATGGGCCTACTGTTTGTCCAAGGGCAGGGATGAGCAATAACAGGAATAGGCCTATTGCTTTAGGTAAAATGTAAAGGAGCTTTCTCCACTCACGAGCTAAAACGCGAGGAACATCTTTCAGGACGGCAGTGAAACCATCATCATTTACCTTTTGTCCCGTTAAGTACTCTTCCACTTTTTCAGCCAAGAGGCCATTGAATGGCGCGGCGATAAAGTTCGCGAGCGTGCTGAAAAAATAGGAGAAGGTAGCGAGTATCGTCAGAGCGAGTAAAGGCCAAAGAATGTAAGTTAACCAGGATAAAAACTCAGGCAGCTGCCCAATCCAGCCTTCTATCCATATATTAAGGTTTGAAAATAGATAGAAGATGGCACCACCTACAAGCAAGATATTTGCAAGTAGAGGTAAGATGACAAAGCGCCTGATTTTAGGGGCAAGTGCCAATTGTATCCCGTATAGAAAATAACCGAACCCGGTTCTCTGCTGATTGTTTTGCTTCATGTCTATTTTGGCTTCGTGTAAATGAAAACTCATTGTACCTGTGAGGACTTTTCTTTCAATGCCCTGACAAATGACGTCTTGTTAAGTGGAATCGTGGCAAGAATCACAACAAAAAACGGAACTTCTTGCATTAAGTTGTTCTAAATCTACATATAGTTTTGGTAAAGTAAACGTATCATTCAGATTTATTGCACTTGGGTTGCTGCTCAAGGAACTGCGAGTAGTAAAAACAAGTATATTGAGAGTAAATAATGCAGGAATTGCGATTCGTACTCATTGTTGTTGGCGCATTAGCCATCGCGGCATTACTGTTTCATGGTTTATGGAGCAGTAAAAAAGAAGGCAAAGCAAAGTTTGGTAACAAGCCACTTGGTAAGCTGGATGTTGACCAAGAAGACAAAAATGATCTTGTTGAGAAAGAACGAGACTTCGCTCCCGCTCCTGAAGATGACTTTGAGATCATTCGCAAAGATCGCAAAGAACCAGATTTTGGGATGGCGAGCTCTTTCGACAACAAGTTTGAATCTGACCCGTTATTCGGTGGTCCATCTGAAGTCAAACAGACGCAGCAGGAGCCGGATGACATCCCTTCATTTGTTGCAGAAAAAGATAAAGAAGAGGACGTTGAGCCTGTTGTTCAAGCAACAGTAGCTGAAGAGCCATTCCAGCCTGCTGTGGAAGAAGACGTTATTCCCGCCGCGTTTGATATTACGGAGAAAGAACAGCAAGTCGAAACGGTTAGTGAGCCTGTCGTTGCAGAGCCTAAGGAAGAGCCAAAGCCAGAACCTGAAATGCAAGTGATTGTATTGAATGTGCACTGTGCTGGTGAAGAGCCATTTGTTGGTACTGCTTTATTTGAAAGTATGCAACAAAACGGTCTAATTTATGGCGAGATGGATATTTTCCATCGTCATGTTGACTTGTCCGGTAACGGCAAAGTGCTGTTTAGCGTCGCTAATATGATGCACCCTGGTACGTTTGAGCATGCTGATCCTGCTGAGTTTACAACGAAGGGTATTTCATTCTTCATGACATTGCCTTGTTATGGCGAGGCTGAACAGAACTTCAACTTAATGCTCCGAACTGCGCAGCAAATTGCTGATGACTTAGGTGGTAACGTACTTGATGACCAGCGCAACTTAATGACGCCAGATCGTTTAGCATCTTATCGACGTCAAATAGTTGAGTTTAATGCCGCTAACGCATAATCTTAACAGCAAATAATAATAGGGCTCCGGATGGAGCCCTTTTTCTTGGATTTCCCAACCTCACCGATTGAAAATACACGGGGCTTTACTATGTCTGAATCAGTACTTCAGCGACTAGAAGAACTAAAAGAGTCGTTGCATTACCACGCTGTGCGTTACTACGTGGAAGATAACCCAGAGATCCCTGATGCCGAGTACGACCGTTTAATGCGAGAGTTACTGGATATTGAAGCTGAGAACCCTGACTTAATAACCGTAGACTCGCCAAGCCAACGTGTCGGTGGACAACCTCTCTCTGCGTTTAGCCAAGTGACACATGAAGTACCGATGCTTTCGCTTGATAACGCGTTTGATGATAGTGAACTTGATAGTTTCCACAAGCGCGCACAAGAGCGCGTGGGCAGCCAGAGTGTGAAAGAATACTGTTGTGAGCCTAAATTGGATGGACTCGCCGTAAGTTTGTTATATGAGAATGGCGTATTAGTTCAGGCGGCCACTCGAGGCGATGGTACTACGGGTGAAAACATCACAGAGAATGTGCGTACGATTAAAGCCATTCCTTTAAAACTCAGAGGTAATGACTGGCCAAATCGTCTTGAAGTTCGTGGTGAAGTCTTTATGCCGAAAGCTGGGTTTGAAAAGCTCAATGAATTAGCAAGGAAGAAAGGCGAGAAAATCTTTGTTAATCCACGTAACGCTGCGGCAGGTAGCTTACGACAATTGGATTCACGTATTACGGCTTCTCGTCCGCTTAGCTTCTATGCATACAGTGTAGGCGTGGTGCAAGGCGCAGAATTGGCAGCAAGTCATTACGAACGCTTTTTGCAAATCAAATCTTGGGGACTGCCAATGTGTCCGGAAACTAAGCGAGTTGAAAGCTTGGCGGATGTAAAAGCTTACTACCAAGATATATTGCAGCGTCGTGATGCCCTCCCTTATGAGATCGATGGTGTCGTTATTAAAATTGACGATATTGCCGTGCAAGAGCGTCTGGGGTTTGTTGCTCGCGCTCCACGTTGGGCGATTGCCTACAAGTTCCCAGCACAGGAAGAAATGACGACACTGAATGAAGTGGAGTTCCAAGTCGGTCGCACTGGTGCGATTACACCTGTTGCTAAACTAGAGCCTGTATTTGTTGGCGGGGTAACGGTAAGTAATGCGACGCTTCATAACGCAGATGAGATAGAACGTCTGCAGGTCAAGATTGGTGATCACGTTGTGATCCGCCGTGCTGGCGATGTTATTCCGCAAGTCGTATCTGTCATCAAAGAGCGTCGACCAGAAACAGCTCGAGATATTGTTTTCCCAACTCAGTGTCCTGTTTGTGGTTCGCATGTTGAGCGGATCGAAGGAGAAGCGGTAACACGTTGTATGGGGGGCTTAGTTTGCCAAGCCCAACGCAAACAAGCGCTAAAACACTTTGTTTCTCGTAAAGCGTTAGACGTTGACGGTTTAGGCGATAAAGTGATCGAGCAGCTTGTTGATCGTGAGATGGTGAAAACTCCTGCTGACTTATTTAAGTTATCAGCGGGGATTTTAACCGTACTAGATCGCATGGGGCCAAAGTCTGCGCAGAATATTGTGAATGCGTTAGAAAAATCCAAAGAAACAACTTTACCTCGGTTTTTGTATTCACTGGGGATCCGTGAAGTTGGCGAGGCAACCGCAGCAAACTTAGCAATGCACTTTAAAACGTTGGGAGCGATCCAAAATGCTACCGAAGAGCAGTTGATTGAAGTGCAAGACATCGGTGCTGTGGTTGCTCAACATATTACGACTTTCTTTAGTGAAGAACAGAACCAAGCGGTGGTTAAAGATTTGCTTGAACAAGGAATTCATTGGCCAGAGATTAATACTACTGAGCAGGTGGGGGAATTACCATTAGAAGGTAAAACAGTAGTATTAACGGGAACACTTTCTCAACTGGGGCGTACAGAAGCCAAAGAAGCCCTCCAAGCACTGGGGGCTAAAGTGACGGGTAGTGTTTCTAAGAAAACCGATATTTTGTTTGCTGGTGAAAATGCAGGTTCGAAGCTCGCAAAGGCACAAGAACTGGGTATCGAAATTAAAACAGAACAAGACTTACTCGAACTGATGAATTAAGTCTTCTCAAAAAAGCTAAAAAATAACTAAAAGCCCCGTATGGTAAGCATGCGGGGCTTTTTATTGTTCATAATTAAGTGTTTTTTTATTGAGTAATTGATGCCTTTGTTCTTTTCAGTGATCAAGATCGAACCTTGGGTTATTGGTTTTTTTGGCTTTTTTAGTCTGCGAGTGACTTCAAGTTGATACTTTTAAGTTCAATTTAAGTGTTTGATTTTAAATGACAATTTGTTGTGTTGTGTTGCTGTTGTTAAAAATAAGATCTGGATCAATAAGTTATATGGAACTTTGGAGTGGCTCATATTTTTTTAGAAAAAAAATAAGTTCCATTTGGATGTTTTTAGCTGCGAAGTTAGTCTTAATCACGTGGATACACGGTGTGTATGCAGGAACTAAAAAAAGCCAAATTAGAAATAATGAGGTTTGATCAGGAATTTACTTCTCTCCTTCGGCGGCCAACTAAAGGTGAGATAGAAAAATACAGCTATATCCATTTTTAGGAGTTTTTCCATGGACAAATTTTTTAAGGTTTCAGCGTTAACCGCAGCAATGTTTGGTGTTGTTGCTGTCGCTCCAGCTACAGCGTCTACTGAAAGTGCAGCAGGTGGCGAGTACGTAGAGAAAGTGAACGAATTTATGCAAGACTCAAGTCTGAATGCATTATTCATAGTTGATACTCGTTCACGAACTCGTACAACAGGTAAGCCCGGCGGTGAAAATGGTGACCGTTGGAGTCGTCTAAACTACTCTTCTTACAACGCAATTTTAGACTTCACTTCTGGCTACCACGATGGTTGGGTGGGCGCAGATGTTGCGGCTTACTACTCTGGCGATCTTTACAACGATAGTCTTTACAATTCAAACGAAGGCTACCTATGTAACGAAATCTCAACTTGTAACAACCTAGACTGGGGTGCAGGTGATGGTCAGCAGCTTAAAGTTTACAAAGCAGCGCTGAAATTCAAAGCAAACGAAAACTTTAATGCTCGTTTCGGTATGTTACAGGCTGGTGGTAACGGTACAATCGGTAACGTTTGGAGCTTTGTACCTGGTACTTACCGTGGTTTCGAACTAAACGCTAAACTTGGTGATTTCAACCTAAGCTACTTTGGCGCAGACCAATTTACAGCACCTTGGCTGCTTCACGAAGATGATTACGCACCAGCGCTTTGGTCTGACACTTCATGGAGCTACCTACACTCTCTAGGCCTAAACGGTAACCTAACTGACAGCTTGTTTATGCAACTTGGTTTGGGTCAAGCTACTGGCGTTCAATATGCAAATGGTGTTGACTGGGGTGCAGGTCAAGTAACTAGCTACCACAACGAAACTGACAACACTTCTTACAAGGCTTACTTGAAGTACACTGTTAGTGACCGTACAACTCTAGCATTTGATTTCTACGGTGTTGACGATGATGTGAAATACGATGGTCTAGGTTTCCACACTGGTCTATCTTTGAATCAATCTTTCGGCAAGCTAGCTTGGATGTCTGAGTTGCGCTACACAGACACAGATAACCGTGCGGACTTCGTTCCTCGTACTATTCATACATATGGTATGAACAATGGTACTTGGTCTCAGTGGTGGGACGCGCTGTCTGACTGGAACAAAGCGGGTGAGCTAGCATGGTACAACCGTCTATCTTACAACCAAGGTAACGGCTGGAACTACTACCTAGGCTTTGGTTACGGTACTGGCGCTGACTCTGCAGCAAGCGGAGCATCAGGTGACTGGGATTACGAAAGCGAATACGCAGTTAACGCAACAGTATCTTACTCACTACAAAGTGGCGCGCTTAAAGGTTCTACCATTCGTTTACACGGTACAATCCTAGAACGTGATGAGTACGCAGGTGCTGGCGATGCGGATGAAACAGACTTACGTCTACAAGTTCTTATCCCTTACAGCTTCCACTAATACTTAATGAGATAATAAAAGGAGCCGCTAGGCTCCTTTTCTATTTCACTTCTCGGCCGTCGTATATTTTGCAATATAACGGTGGCAACATATGTACATTACCGTTTGGCAACTCACACTTTATCTCTGGGCCTAACGTACGACCACCGGATGCACCATTAGCATGAGTGGTTAACGGAATTATGGCAAAAGATATTACTAATAGACCAGATAAAAATCTCATAATAATCACCTTAATATAAACTTTAAATATCTACGTGCTTGTATAAACCGTGACTACGCAGAAAGGCAAGGTTGAATAGGGCTATTATATCAAACTAAGCTCTTACTTCTTTACTATTCCCATTCCCCACCTCTAAATCGACACATTTCACTTGGAATATTCGTAACGTCGCCACTTGGCATCTTACATTCGACTATAGGTCCCAAATTAGTTGTACCGCCGTTTCCGTTGTTGTAGGCAAAGGAAGAAAAAGAAAAAATACCGCACAACATTAAAAAGAGAAGCTTATTCATAGTACATCCTCTTACTTACCAAATAAAAAGCACTCAACTTAAATGCTTATGCGTTAAGTATGTATCCGAGGATAAAAAGATCAAAAAATAATTCAATAAAGTTTTATTTTTTAAAATAAATTTAGATCGATAATTTACCTAGATATATTTCTATCTTATTGATTGTCGTGTGTTGAATAATTAAATAATAGGAAATGGTAGGTAGGGTATTAATAATATTACTAATACTTATTTTTTTCTCGATTTTAATTAAGGTAATGAAATGAAAGCAGTTGTTTAGATTAAAGTAATGGAGCATGATTTGCCCCATTACTTTGGCATAAATTAATTAGAATCAGGCTCAATGATTAAAATAATACCTTCAACATCGGTGATTCTTACGCGGGTACCGGCTGGAAGTGCTTGATCCGATTGTGCGGACCATGTGGTATCGGCTACCTTGATGCGATTGAGCCCGACGGAAAAGTCTTCTTCAAGGATAAGAGTACGCCCAATTAACTGCTTGTACTTTTGGTTCAGATCTCTTTCTTGGTCTTCTTGCTTGTCTTTAGACCATTGTCGTCGCCACCAAAGCCAGGTGGTGATTAAGCTGAAGCTTGCAAAGCAAAGCCATTGCAATTGCCAGCTCATTGGCAAAACGGTCATGAGTGCTCCAACGATAAGTGCAGACATCCCGAGCCAGAGAAAATACCCTGCGGTACCAAGTAGCTCAACTGCTAAAAGAGCAAAGCCAAACGCTAGCCAATGCCAGAAAGAGATACCTTCCAACAAACTAAAAAAGTCCATAAATTATTCTTTATCTTGCTGTTTAAACATTTCTGCTATCCCTGCAACCGAGCCCATTAGTCCGGTTGCTTCTAATGGAAGCATAATGATTTTACCATTTTCGGCTTGACCAATGCTCTTGATCGCTTCGGTATAACCCTGTGCAATGAAGTAATTGACGGCTTGCATGTCACCTTTTGCAATGGCTTCGGAAACCATGTAAGTCGCTTTTGCTTCTGCTTGCGCGGCACGCTCACGTGCTTCTGCATGGAGAATAGCAGACTGCTTTTCGCCTTCAGCTTTTAATATCTCTGATTGTTTATGACCTTCGGCCTTTAATATCTCAGCTTGGCGAACCCCTTCTGCTTCAAGAATTTCCGCACGCTTATTACGCTCGGCTTTCATTTGCGCATTCATTGCAGCGGTCAGATCGGCTGGTGGCTGGACATCTTTAATCTCAATTCGTGTGACTTTTACGCCCCAAGGGTTTGTTGCTTGGTCAACAATCGCCAACAGCTTAGAGTTGATCATGTCGCGTTGGCTCAGCATTTCGTCCAGTTCCATTGAACCTAAAACGGTACGAATGTTCGTAAGGGTCAAGTTTCTAATAGCGTGTTCTAAGTCGTTGACTTCATAAGCCGCTTTTGCAGCATCGATCACTTGAACAAATCCGACAGCGTCAATAACCACGTTAGCGTTATCTTTTGAAATGACCTCTTGCGCAGGAATATCGAGAACGCGCTCCATCATGTTTACTTTTTGACCAACTTTATCAACGAATGGAATGATCAAGTTTAAACCCGGCTTTAATGTGTGGGTGTAGCGTCCGAAGCGTTCAACTGTCCAGTTGTTTCCTTGCGGAACCGTTTTAATGGCTGAAGATAAGATAACGACAGCAAGAACGACGAAAATACCGATGGTGATCAGTGAATCAATTGGCATGAGTTATTCCCTTAAGTGCATAATATTCGATCCATTTTTACCTATTTATAGACAATAGACAATTGAAGTTCTGAGACCTTTGAGAGGTTATTGGTTTTTTATATGACAAAGGCCGGAAACACCGGCCTTTGTCATTGCATGGTTTTACTCTCGCTATTTTGCGGGGTATTCAATCCAACTTGAACCATCAAGAGAAACATAATATTTCCCTTGTACTTCAATCACAGTAGAGCCTGAGTTCTGCGCGACAACTCGTGTTTCTGGTAGGTTCTCTGTCAATATTGAAGGGCTAAACGTCTTACTTTGATAAATGTTTTTATCCAGGATATTCGAAACGAGCTGCGACAATGCCAGATAGCTAGATGGCTCGCTTACGTGTTCGGTGTCGCCCTGACGCTGAATTCCTTCTCCGAAGATTTTAATTCCTACCGGTGTATGAATGATTGTCGGTGCAGGAATTTCTCGCATACCCGAAATTTGCATGCGGTCTCCTCGCATTCCACCACCATGTTCTGGTACCAAAGCGACAACGATGTTGCGTTTTGAGGACTCTAAGGTTTTAAAGAACGCGTGGAGATCATCAAGCAAATTCTTAAGGCGCATTTGGTAGCTAGCAATAGATGTGCTTGAATTCGCATTGATGATCCTGTTGCCATCATGTAGTGAAATTGAGTTGTAGAGTGCCACGACTTTGTCGTCACTACTGTTAAGTCTTTGCTGCCACCAGTTATCCAATACTTGCTTATCGCGGAAGATCGAAGAGCCATCAAAAGATTTTTGGTAAGGAGTTAAGTCTTCTTGAGACATAAGAGCCGCTTGTAAGTCGCCGTCTTTTTTGATCAATTCAAGGAAGCTATCAAAGACACCATTGTGGTTCATCAGTAAATTTTCTGTGAAGCCTAGCTCTTTCAAACTTTCGAACAAGTAGCACTGCTTTGATGGTGCTGGCTGGAACAGTTGACTGTGTTCCTGTTGACCACAATTGGCTCGTAACAGACGAATGACCGCAGGCCCGCTGTATGACGTTGCAGAGCTAAAGTTGTCGAACATGATGTCAAATTCTTTGAATAGAGGATGATCGGCCAGTCCTGCAATTTCGATGTCATCCCACGCGACCGAGCAAATACTCAAGAACAACAAATCGAAAGGAGCATCCATTGCGCTGTTGGTATCGAATGCCACACGTCGAGAAGCTTCTTTAGAAAAGAAATCTGCAGTTAACGTGTTGAAACTGGCATCATTAATTTCCGTTATTTGAGGTTGTTTGCTAGCAGTAACCTCGGTTGTCGGCTGTTGTTGAGCTACTTCTGCAGCCACTGTTGTCTGGGGTTCAGTCGTCATAGGAATACTTATATAGACCATCGCAATAACCACAAAGACTGAAACTCTAACGAACTTGCTCAAAATAAAGTACGCACCACACAAAGCGAGCAATCCGAGTATTGCTTGGAATGATAAAAATCGTCCCAAAAGCTCGACCAGATAACTCAATTCAAACTGCATTAACTGTCCCGCTTGAGCCCAAAGACGGTCTAGAGGAGGTAGGTAAGAATCGTAATGCAAGAGCCACGCTGCGGCGACAAATACAACGATATGACGTACCGCATTTAGGCTTTTCATCGAGATAGGAAGCAGGATGAAGATCAACAGCGCAAAGTTTTCTATTGGATGGAAATCGATGATTCCTTGAAAATAGAGCGCTGTTTTTGCGATAAAGTAAATATTCCACCAGCCCAATCCTATAGTAGAGGGGGTAGAGTCATGAGAATGCGATATCATTACTTAAGCTTCTTAGTATTAGTGGCTGATGTATCTAGCTCAAAATAGCGCGAGCGTTTTAAGTGCTTGTGGTAAAAGCGTCGGGTAGCGTTTACTAGGTCACGGATAAAGTATCCTAGGAGTAGGCCAATACCTGAGCTGATAATCACGGTCAGTAAAAAATCGTTAATATTCATGAACGCTCCTTGAGCTCGATGGTTTTTTTCACAGCAAACAAAGGAGGAACATCAGTAATGGAGTTAGTGGCGGTATGGAATATTTTCCTCTCTGTCGCCAGAGCTGAAACGTCGTCGGATATGACGGCTTCATCTTGAACGATGAATTTTAACTCTGTTTCGATATCTAATTGAGTATCAAACGTGTGAGTTGAATGAAATAAGTCTCTCACTGGGAACTCAAATATATTGTTGAGTGCAATATCAATATCGCTATGTCGAATAGCACTGAACAAGACATATAGAGCTTTGTTGCAGGCTGTCACAACGTCGCCATCTCTTCGAATATGGCAAAGACGTAAACATTCCTCTGCCGTCATACCTGGTAATAAGTTCAGCTTGATAAGCGCAAAGTTCACATTTGAGTGTGTTGAGTGGGAAATGACGTCAATACAGTATTGGCTAAAGTCCTGGTTTTGTAAGTAGCCTTTGCTACCAAACTTAAGGTCATACTTTAAGAGCGCCTCTAAACTGTCAGGAATTGGGCGTGTAAGCATCTGGCCTTGAATTGCTTCAACCTGAGTCATAAAGCGCATTGGGGGGATTTGCGCGTGAGAAATGAAGTTTGCCCCCGAGCGAAGTAAGAACTTTTCATCTGCATATCTCAGACATTGTTGGGTCTCCCTGACAATAATCTTTAGCTGACGGCCATACGCGGACCTTAAACGGTAGCAATCTAACGCGATCTGTTGAACTTCGCTTTGGTTATCACAGCTGAAAACAATAGTTGAAGAGCGAGGGTTGTCTAGCATCGCTATGAGTCCTTGATTGCTCTCTGCCACACGCATCCCTTTTGGGGCTTTCACGCTTTCTCTGAAAGCTCTTCTGCTGACATAGATTCTATCGCTATCCGATTTGTCTTCTGGCATGACATGAGATTGATGCGTTTCGTAAGACGTTGCTTTTAGTGTTTTATCTTTAGTTTTAGTGAGAATGTATTCGTGTTGGGTAATTACACCGTGTTTATTGGACCAAAAATCCACAAGATAGCAGTAGCGAGCGTCATCTAATGATGTCATGGTCGCCAAACCTGCAATGTGTCTATTATGAGAAATAAGAATGGGCTTTAATAGTGAAGTCGTCAGATGCCCATATATACAAACACTAATAGTGATTTTTTTATTATTTGCCAGCTCATTTAAGCTTTGTAGAAAGACACTTATAAAATCATCATTAGTTGATGATAGTAGCGAGTCTGGAACAACTAATAGACATGTAGAAAACTTCTTTATGTTCGTTTGGTGAATGTCTTTAGCAAGATTTATAGCTTTGGGTGTTTTTTTTGTGAATTTATGACTAAGAAAAAAACACTGTTCAAGGTGGGTTTTAGATAAGTCATTGAATTTCATTAAGGCTTCATCATTCAATGTGGACAAAAAAGTTTCTTTGTCTGTAAAGCTTGTAAGTGAAGTGTTGTCATTTTCCGGTAGTGTACTGAACAAATAATCAATAAGCATCTGTTTATGAGTAAATAAGTTTACATAAACAGAGTTTATCTCTCGTTCGTTTTTAATAGCAGATGATTCAGAGAGTGATGACATAAAGAGCCTTAAATCAATAACTTAATGTGTTTTGTGAAGCTCACAATCCGTTGTATGCTAATCGTTACAATTTTGATTTTCTTAGTGACAAGAAAATGACGCTAAGATATTAAACGAAATTGATCAGAAATTAAAATAGTTATAGCATGTGCTTCACATGATGTTTATGAGTTTAAAATCAATAGTCTCTAAGTCTATGATTCTCATTTAAAATATTTAAATTTCTTATGTGTATTAAATGGATGGTAACAATTCATTATTGTAATCCTTTTTTCTGAAGTTAAATATTATTTAGGCCTTTGTTATTTATATGGGCTATAAATAAACTTATTCACATTCATCATCGTTCTATAAATATGAGACGCATAGGTCGATGCGTCAATTTTTTAACAATGGAATTTATACTGAAAATGATAGTGGCGGGATTGCTGTTATCTCAGTTTAAGCTCCGTTACATTGTGAAAAATTCTATGACTGAGTCTGCAAAAGATATTAATTCGATCTACTCTTCTTATAACTTAACTCAATACACGTATATTGAAACAACAGAAAACGAGTCTTACGTACAAGTTAAAAATAAGTGGCAAGTCTTCAAAGCCAACGGTGCTCGTAATGTTCTATCTTTGGTACGTAATACGCAGAAAAATTCAGAAACGGAAGCGATATGAAGCGCCTTCTATTTGTTAGTTTAAAAGGCGGCTGTGGCTCAACGACCGTCGCTGCGAATTTGGCACAAGCGTTAGTTAAGATAAATAAACAGGTACTGGCCATTGAGGTGGTGCCTAATAGTTTACTGCAAGCTCATCTTGGCTTGCCGAGGGAAGAGCAAGGAGGCTGGGCGAAACAACTTCTTTTAGATAAGCCTTGGACCCAGGCTGGTTATGAAAGCCCACAAGGTGCACTTTTTTTACCGTTTGGCCATCTGAATTCTGAGCAGTTAAAAGCGTTTTTTAATGAGCGTTCTCACTATCTATCAATGCTAGGTGAAATGACGTTGCAAGTGAGCGAAAACCGTGGTGAGCAGTGGCTGCTTTTTCACGCCGACTTAGCAGAGCTTACTGATCCTGAAGTGCGATCTTTTGTCGACTCAATGGATATGATTGTGGTGGTGGTAACGGCAGACGCCCTGAGTTATCTCACTCTTCAATCTTGGCTACAACATGAAGAGCTATCGAGATTGCTTCGCTCTGACAAATTACGTTTTTTGGTGAATAAGTATCAGCCAGAAACCGAAATTGGTCGTGATTTCATGTTGGTGCTGAAAAAGGAACTTAGCGAATCCTTGATTCCTGTTTCGATTCATCGAGATACGGCATTGCTTGAATGTGTGGCAAACCTGACGACCGTTCAACACTATTCGCCATCGAGCCAAGCCGCAAAAGATTTTCAGTCTTTTGCTTTTTGGTGTGTATCAGCGTTATCAAGCGCTCAGGACCAAAGCTAATTTATGCGAAGTCTTAATCTGATTTTCCAACGTTGGGTAGTGGATCAATTCAGACTGCAGAAGAACGCTTACGAGCAAGCCTGGAATTGTAAAACAAACTGGGTTGGTGAGTGTGCTTTGTCTTTTTGGTTTTCATTGAGTTTTGTATTTTTAAAGCCGGTTATTTCGGGTGTTCCCTCATGGAAACTGCCTTTGGTTTACTATCCAAACGTTAATTTTGCTGCGCCAAGATGGTTTGATCCTGTACGTTTTATTATCCAAAGCGTGTGGTTGCTTTGCTTCAGGCAAAACGTAAATACAGCATGGTCCAAAAAAACCAGCAGCTTAGCGATGACTTTAGCCGAGCAAATTCGCAATGCGTTCTACTTGCCATTTGAAGTGGTTGCAAAAGGCGTCCGCTGGTTAGAACAGACAGCGAACAACATCAAAGATCCACAAGTTCGAGAGCGTATTAAAGCAAGTAAGTCCGCGATGGCGTTGAACTACACTTTGCTGTTTTTCGTGGTGTTAATCGCTTTGCTTTGTTTTACGGTGCCATTTGGTTATCAGGCTCAGACTGTCTTTGTGCTGTTACTCTGGGCATTAGCGATGATGGTCCGTCGCATGCCGGGTCGTTTTCCTACCATGCTTTTGATCATCTTGTCGGTTACGGCCTCATGTCGATACTTGTGGTGGCGTTATTCGTCTACCCTGAACTGGGACGATCCTGTTGCTTTGTTTCTAGGGGGCGTTTTACTTCTAGCTGAGACGTATTCTTGGATTGTGCTGATGCTTGGCTATTTCCAAAATATCTGGCCATTGAATCGCAAACCAGTATCGATGCCACCGGATCAGTCAACTTGGCCAACCATTGACTTGATGATCCCTACTTACAACGAAGATCTCGATGTTGTGAAAGCGACGGTTTATGCCTCGTTAGGTGTCGATTGGCCGAAAGACAAACTTAACATCCACATTCTGGATGACGGCAAGCGTGATAGCTTCCGAGATTTCGCCAAAAGTGTAGGGGTGAACTACATCCGCCGCCCAACGAATGAACATGCGAAAGCCGGTAACATTAACTATGCGTTGAAGCAGACCAACGGTGAGTTTGTTGCGATTTTTGACTGTGACCATATTCCTACACGAGCATTTTTTCAGCTCACAATGGGGATGTTCCTGAAAGATCCAAAGTTGGCGCTTATTCAGACGCCGCACCATTTTTTCTCACCGGATCCTTTTGAGCGTAACTTATCGAACTTTCGTAACGTGCCAAACGAAGGCAACTTGTTTTACGGCCTGATTCAAGATGGTAACGACTTATGGGATGCGACTTTCTTCTGTGGCTCGTGCGCTATTTTACGTCGAGAGCCTTTAGAGGAAGTCGGTGGTATTGCAGTCGAAACCGTGACGGAAGATGCGCACACGTCTCTGCGCATGCACCGTTTAGGCTATCGTTCTGCATATCTTAAGCAGCCGATTTCTGCTGGTTTGGCGACAGAAACATTGTCTGCACATGTTGGGCAACGCATTCGTTGGGCTCGCGGGATGGCGCAGATATTTAGGGTAGATAATCCATTGACTGGAAAGGGGCTTAAGCTCTCTCAACGGCTTTGTTACGTCAATGCCATGCTGCACTTTCTATCTGGTATCCCGAGGATTGTATTCCTGATCGCACCCTTGGCTTATTTGTTGCTGCATTCCTACGTGATTTATGCACCAGCGCTGGCGATCATTTTGTACGTATTACCCCACATGATTCACGCCAGCATGACCAACTCTCGTATGCAGGGTGACTACCGTTATTCGTTTTGGGGTGAGGTATACGAAACCGTGCTTGCTTGGTATATCGCAAGGCCAACAACGGTGGCTTTGTTTGCGCCCCATAAAGGGACATTCAACGTAACGGCAAAAGGCGGTTTGGTTGAAAAGTCTCACTACGATTGGGTGATCTCTCGACCATATTTGGTTTTGGTTGCACTCAACATTTTGGGCTTCGCTGTAGGGATTTACCGAATGGGGTGGGGGCCTCAAAATGAAATCGGTACAGTTATCGTGAATCTCGTATGGACGATGTACAACCTGTTGATTTTAGGTGCTGCCGTTGCGGTTGCAGTAGAAGCTAAACAAGTGCGAAAAGATCACCGAGTAGAGGTGGCGATTCCTGTCGCGGTTAGGCTTAATTCTGGGCATTTAATACAAGCGCAGATGAAGGATTTCTCTTTGGGGGGCGTGCGCATAGAAATTGACGGGGTCGATGAACCAACCTGTGCTTACTTACTCGGTCAAACCTTAGAAGTGATCCTCAATCGAGGTGGCCAAGAATTCGTGTTCCCTATGACGGTTGCCTATGCTCATAAGGGGATATTTGGTTTACAACTCAACGAATTGTCTCATCAACAACGAATCCAATACGTCCAATGTACATTTGCACGTGCAGATACATGGGCGAAATGGCAACAAGGTTATCAATCAGATAAACCTCTATCGAGTATGCAGGCTGTACTGCAAGTCGGCTTTAATGGATACAAACGCTTGCTGCAACATTGTCCTAAGTTTGTTCAGGTCAGTGTGAATGCACTTTTATTTTGTATCGAATTTATTTGGTCACTAAGACCTCGTTATGTCCCAATCAGGACCTCAAGTCATGCTAAATAATAAAAAACTAACAGCGTTGACAACGGCTATCACTCTCATGTGTATGTCGTGCAGTCTCGCGGCACAAGAAGTAAGTCAGCAACAAGCAACGCCTTTGGCACAGCAAGATGCTGAAGATTCGACCGTGTTTAAGCGCGTCATCCCATTTAGTCAATTAGGTTACAGTGGTTCAATTGCTATCCAAGGTAGTGAGGCCAGTGCTTATATTGGTTTCGGTTCGCGACTCGATGAGGTGGTATCTAAAGCAACGTTGCACTTTGATATCACACCTTCGCCAGCGTTGCTCTCTTTGGTTTCTCACGTCAAAGTGTATTTGAACAACGAACTTATGGGAGTAGCGTCAATCGTCGATGGCCAGCAAGGCAAAAAGTTGAGCTTATCTATGCCGCTGGACACTCGTTACTTTAGTAATTACAACCAAATTCGCTTTGAGTTAATAGGGAATACTCAGAAAGACTGTGCTAATCCCAATGACTCGAGCATTTGGGCTGAGATTAGCCAAAGTAGTCGAATTGAGATGCTTGCTCAAAAGACAGTGCTGGAAAGTGACTTGAGTTTGTTACCGGCTCCTTTTTTTGATGTCCGTGATTTCAGCCAGTTAAATCTGCCTGTCGTGATGGGTAGCAAATACGATTTAGATGATGTCAAGGCTGCCGGTGTCTTGAGCTCTTACTTTGGTGCTCTTGCGGGTTGGCGTGGTGCTCAATTCCCTTTTAGTGTCGACACGTTACCTAAGCGCAACGCCATTGTCTTTGTTACCAATGACAACAAACCTGAGTTTCTGAGAGATTTTCCAGACACGGATGGCCCTCGTCTTCAAGTCATCACTCATCCAACAGACCCGTACGTGAAGTTTCTTCTGGTGACAGGCCGTGACAGTAAGGATCTTAACATTGCGGTGCAAGGTTTGGCGTTGGGAAACCAACTTCTTACTGGACCAATCGCGAAGATTAATGAAGTCAAACAAATCAAACCACGAGTCCCGTACGATGCGCCAAACTGGGTGAGTACGGCTCGTCCTGTTGCATTGTCTGAGTTAGTCGAACAAAAAAGCATGCTGCAAGTGGAAGGCCGAACGCCTCCACCAATCAACGTAAGTTTGCGTTTACCACCCGATCTCTTTACTTGGCAAAGCCGTGGTATACCGATGGATCTTAACTATCGTTATTCACCGCCTGCTGCGGATCATTCCGGCTCTCGTCTGACTTTGAGTATTAATGACCAATTCATTGAGGCGTTCAACCTAACCACAAAAGGTCAAGGTGGAGAATCTAACCGTATACGTGTTCCTTTGTTAGATGATGGCATTCTAAGTGGTGATACGTTTGTTCGCATTCCGGCTTTTAAGGTGGGTAGTCAAAACCGAATCGAGTTCGAATTTGGCTTTGCTTCGGTGACCGATGGGCAGTGCCAGGTAACGCAGCCAAGTAAGCAATACGCGGTTATTGATGGTGACTCTACGGTTGATTTTAGTGGTTTCCCCCACTACATCGAAATGCCAAATATGCGCGCTTTTGCTACATCCGGTTTTCCTTACACTCGCATGGCTGATTTGTCAGAAACTGCTATTGTTGTTCCAGAGAGTGCTCCAAAAGAAGTGTTGCAAACCTTCTTAAACGTCATGGGGTCATTGGGACGTGACTCTGGGTACCCAGGTATTCAGGTGCTTTTGACAGATAAATGGAATGCTGAGCAACTAAAAAATAAAGATATCCTGACGATTGGTGTTGTGGATGCATTAGAAGAAGCCGCTAATAATCCTGACCAAGTTAACTTAGTGGTTAAAGAGGGTCAGAGACAAATTCGCCTACCAAGCAAAAATGAAAAGCAGCTCGGAATGAACTGGATGAGTCCAAGTGATGCTCGTCAAGCCGCCGCAGATTATGTTTCTGTCGAGGCAGAAGGCTCTTTTGCTGCTATTTATGGTGCAGAATCGCCATTTACGAAAAAACGCAGCGTCATTTCTATTATGGCGGCTCACCCGTCAGATTTTTCGTCGGTTGATCGCGCGTTGGCTGACTCCGGTAAAGTGGAGCACATGTTTGGCTCGGTGGTGACGTTGAGAAATAACGAAGTAGCAAGCTACAACGTGGGTTCGCACTACTATGTCGGTAAGCTTCCTGTGTGGCAGCTCGTTTGGTATCACTTCTCTAATCACCCAGTCATCGTTGCGTGCTTTGCCGCCTTGCTAGTGGTGATCGTAACCATTGTGCTTTGGCGCGTATTACGTCAAGTCGCGTCTAGACGTTTAGAAAAAACTGAGGAAGAGGAATAATGAAAAAACTCATCTCGTTCCTTATGTTGTTCGTGTCTCCTTACTTGTGGGCTAACACCTGCGAGTGGCCACAATGGGAAACATTTAAGTCGGTATACATGGAGCAAGGCCGAGTCGTTGATGGCAGTGACGAGCGTATGATTACAACCTCGGAAGGCCAATCTTACGCATTGTTCTTTGCCTTGGTTGCCAATGACCCTAAAACCTTCGATCAGGTTTTAAAATGGACTCAATCACATTTGGCTGGTGGGGATTTGACGGCAAGGCTTCCTGCTTGGTTGTGGGGAAGAAAAGAAAATGGTCAGTTCGGAGTCTTGGATTCTAACCCAGCGTCAGATTCAGATTTGTGGATAGCTTACTCCCTTGTTGAGGCGGGGAGATTATGGAATAACTACTACTATCAGACCCTTGGACATCTGATCGCGAGTCGTATTTTACGTGAAGAAACCGTCAACATAGCGGGAGTTGGAACGGTATTGTTGCCAGCTCCAACGGGCTTTGATGCCGACGGCCAGTACCGTGTGAATCCGAGTTATGTTCCGTTACAACTGATTGCTCGTATGCAGTCGCTGTACCCGCAATACAACTGGGATTCAATGTACAAGGCAAGTGTTCACATGCTAGAGAAAACGATGCCAGCTGGCTTTAGCCCAGACTGGGCAGCATTGAGAAATGGTCGTTATAGCTCAGATGTGGTTACAGGGCCGATGGGCAGTTACAACGCGATCCGCACTTATCTTTGGGCGGGTATGCTAAATGACCAAGTTTCAGAAAAAGCAGTATTAGTACAAAAAATGCAGCCGTTTGTCGCGGCAACCAAAGCCCTTGGTGCGCCAGCGAGAGAAGTAAATACTGAAACGGGTAAATATACCCAAGCAGGAAGCGCAGGTTTTTCTGCTGCGGCTCTTCCGTTACTCGCGGCTTCTGGTGAATCTACGCTGTTGGAGACGCAGTTTCGTCGTGCTCAAAATGAACTTGTGGTGGACAAAAACGATCATTATTACGACAACGTATTAAGTCTATTTGGGCTTGGTTGGCATGAAGAACGTTACCGTTTTGGTGTGCAAGGTGAATTGCTTCCTGTATGGAGCGAGAGATGTCAGTAACAGGACGCGTGTTATGGTGGATTCCACTGGTTGCTTTGGCGGCTGGTGGCGTCGGCACTGTGCATGCAGAAAGCTTTAGCTCAAAACCTCTGACAAAGTCGCAGCTCGCACAGGTCTACAAGCCTATCGAGCTGGTTCAATTTTCCACATCATTAGCACGAGTTGACTCGGTTGAGTGGTTGGTTGAGCAGCTAAAACTGGCGGATGCGATTGGCCGAGATGATATTGTCGAGAGTACTCTGGAGAGGCTGTTCGCGATTGAAGAAAGCAATCCAACGGGGCTTTTCTATCAAGCGAATATGTATCTGAAACGTAAGCAGCCAGAATTAGCAAAACCGGTATTTGAGCGCTTAATCAGACAGGCGCCTCATTCGACTCAAGCGAAAAACTTGTCATCGATTATGGCTATTCAGGGAGAGAAAAGAGCGGATTATCAGCGCGCTCAGTTGCTTGCAAAATCTGGTCGTTACGATGAAGCGATTCAAGCTTACAAAGCCCTTTTCCCAAATGGAATGCCATCACCAGCGTTACAACTGGAATTCCTACAGTTGCAAAGTAATTTGCCAGGCAGTTGGAGCTCGGTAAAACAGGGACTGGAACGTTTAAATGCAAATTATCCTAGTGTTCCGTCTTTTCAACTCGCGTTAGCCAACCACATTCGCAAAGAGAATCCTGCTGATCCATGGATTCTCGATACCTATAAAAAGTTAGCGCTTGCTCCTTCGGTTGGAACAAATGCGGCAACGTCGTGGTTGCGTGCATTGGATCAATTGCCTATTTCAGATCAAGTTGTTCAGCAATATGCCATCTTAGCTAGCTACTACCCGTCTGACATGGAGATACAAAGAGCGAATCAAAGCGCGAAAGATCGCTGGAAAAAGGAAAAGGAACTACGCAAAGACCCCACTTATCTCGCCAAGCTCAAAGGGTTAGCGTTGCTCGAGGAAGATAAAACCGGCCAAGCAGAAGCTCAGCTGCGTTATGCGTTGACGACTCGTCCGCAAGATCCTGAATTGCTTGGTGCTATGGGTAAGGTTTATCTACGTAGAGGGCAGCAACAAAAAGCGCTCGGATACTTTAAACAGGCTCAGCACTTAGATCATAATCCTGACTCGGCCTCAAAATGGGCAGCGCTAATCGAGACTTCTCAATATTGGGCGTATCTTGATCAAGGTGATGCCTTGGTCGAAAAAGGCCAGTTTAAGCAAGCAGAAAGCGCTTATCAAAAAGCGATTCAAGTAGATAAATCCCAACCTTATGCTTATTCATCATTAGGCTCTTTGTATCTGGTACAAGAAAATTATGCCGCGGCAGAGAAGGTTTTCAAACAAGCTTTGCAACTGGATAGCAGCAATAGCTCTGCATTGCGTGGTCGCTTAGATGTTCGTATTCAGCAGCAAGATTGGTCTGGCGCGGAAGCACTCGCGCGCAGTTACTCAGCCCCACAGCAGAAAGTGGTCGCTGAAAAAATAGCGAGCATCAAGTCGGAAGTTATTTTGACTCGTCTGCGGATCGCAATCGCTCAAAATGATCAGGCAACGATGAAAGCGTCCGTAGAGGAATTGATTGCGCTACAGCCAACCTCCCCATGGTTAAGGCTTGATATTGCTGACGTGGTTCATTCAATGGGCGACAAAGTACGCGCGGATACGCTGATGTCCGATTGGGCTACATCTAGTAATGACCCTGAAATGAAATTTGCTTACGCGCTTTATCTCGCGCAGGACTTCAACGTGAATGAGGCCATCGCTGAGCTAGAGAGTATCGCACAACATGACATGACAGACGCAATGCAGCGCAATTTAACCCGCTTGAAGCTTGATGCTCAGTTGAGAGACATTCAAACGCGTTACTTAGCTTCTCCCGAATCAGTAATGGCGATATTACGTGCGCTAGAGTCTGATTATCAAGGTCAAATTCAACCGCTCGCTCGTCTAGTGAGTGCGTGGTTAGACATTGATGAAGTTAAGGAAGCTGAGAGGATTTTCCAAAACATTTCGCTTTCAGAAGATTGGTCAACCGATGACAAACTGGCTTACGGCAGCATGATGGTAAGCTTGAATCACTTTGAAGATTTTGATCGTTGGTACGCGGACTTAGCATTAAATTCCGCAACACAAGATTTAAGTGCTTCGGAAGCATTACAGCTTGATGAACTCAAAACCCGTCGACTGTTGAGTCAAGCGGATCTGATGCTGGTTAATCAACAGCCTAAGCTTGCGTTGGATTTGTATGAACAAGTTTCTTTAAAGCCTGAGCCATTTAAAACTCAAGCAGAAATTGGCATGTTGCAAGCTAGTGCTTTGACTGGGTATGAAGCGACGTATCACGACATGCACCTCATTTTGAATAAAAAGCGCGATAGCTTAACTGCGGCACAGTTGATGACAGTGGCCGCGGTGTTTAATCAACAAGGCTATCGAAATGACGCTAATGCGCTAAATCAGTTGTTGGATGCGATGCCTGATGCTGACGCATTAGCATTTCGCAATAGCATGTCTATAGCAATGGAAAATCAACAGTGGGCGTTAGCTGAAACACGCGCCTATCAAGCCTTAAATCGTGACCGAATGGATAAAAATCGTGAACCTGAAGAGGCGAAAAAAGAACCCCTAAGCTTACGCGAGCTATATGATACTGCTGACGACTACTGGTTGACTCGTAACGTCAAATCGGACATCGATAAACTGCATGATCGGAGTGATGGGCATGTCATGATTGGCTGGGATTACAGTGCACGAGATGGCCGTAATACTTCGAATCAAGTGCCCATAGAAGCCCGAATCCCGATAGAGAGCTGGGATGGGCACCTGTTGCTAAAAGCCGATTATGTTTCTATCGATTCAGGTCAGTTGGACTATTATGAAAAAACCACCGATTCTGACAGCACTTCGTTCCAAAATGACGCATCAGGTATGGCATTTGGAGTGGGCTGGCAGGCTGAAGATTGGTTGGTCGATATCGGCACGACACCAATTGGTTTCGACCATACCACATGGGTTGGTGGTGTGCGCATCAATGGGGACCTGGGTGAGTTCGGTTGGACGGCAGAAGCTTCGCGTCGCCCTGAGACCAGTAGCGCGCTTTCTTATGCTGGAATGTCTGTCCCTAGCGGCACGACTGACCCTCAAGGGACTAAATGGGGCGGAGTTGCTCGTACTGGTGTGAAGTTGAGCTCAAGTTGGGACATTGGTGGCCCTTACGGTTTTTGGAGTAGCTTGCAGTATCATGTTTTGACTGGTGAAAAGGTTGAGGACAACACTCGTTTAGGCGTGCTAGGTGGAGCGTACTACAAGTTAATTGCAACGGATGACCAGCGTTTAAGTATAGGTACGAACTTAATGTACCTTGATTACGACAAAAATCTGGGTGAGTACACGCTAGGTCACGGTGGCTACTACAGCCCGCAAAGTTACTTCTCGGTGTCTTTACCTATCAACTTTTATGGCCGATACAACAGTTCTTGGTCATATCAATTGAGTGCATCCGTCTCTAACTCTTGGACTAAGGAAGACGCGCCATACTTATCGACAGTAGCGGAGTCAGACAAGGGTGGTGGTTTTGGTACGTCGTTGCAAGCGGCGGTGGAAAAGCGAGTCAGCAAACGTTGGTATCTTGGTGCGTTAGTCGATGTACAACGTTCTGAGTTTTATACACCAAACCATTTCATGCTTTATGCCAAGTACACCTTTAATGATCGTTGGCAACCAATAGAGTATCCGCCAGCAGCACCAACGTTGTATAGCGACTTCTAACAAAAAACAAAGGCCGGAAATCCCGGCCTTTGTTGTCTTATTCTTAGAAGAATGCGGCGCTTAGTACAAAATTGAGTAAAGCTGGCGACGATATTTGCTTGCTAATGCGTTACCTTGACCTAGTGCACTGAGAATATCCATAAAAGTCTTCTTCACGTCACCGTCTTGGGCGCCCAAGTCTTTTTTAAGAATATTCCACAGCAGTTCCAACGCTTCTTCATCCCGACCAACTTGGTTGTATTGTACCGCCAATTCACAAGCGAGTTCGAAGTTTGCCATGTCTGCTGCGTATGCTTGTTCTAGTCGCTGTAACTCAGGGCTATCTGCAGCCTGCAAATGCAGCTCGAGCTTGGCTATTAGGCTCTTGTAGTAGTTATCTTGATACTCGAGAGGGATAGCGTTCAGTAGTTCTTGGGCAATATCAAATTGTTTGGTTTCTAGCAAACAATCAGCCATCGCGAGTTTCACATCACCACGCTCTTGCAGCTCTGGCGGCAAAGTGTGGATGATGCTCAAAGCCTGAGCATGCTCACCTTGCTGAAGAAGTTCACTGACTTGTTTTAATAGTTGTTCATCTGGGCTTGGCAAATGCTTTTGTAGCATGGTAGCAATGGCATCAATTGGCTGGGGGCCTCCTAGACCATCGACGGCTTGACCATTTATAAACAGCGCGATAGTTGGCAATACTTGCACGCCAAATTGAGACGCTAAAGCGGGCTGATCTTCACAATTTAGTAGAGCAAGCGTAAATGCACCGTTGTACTGTTGAGCAAGAGATTGCAACTCAGGGAGTATCTGTGCGCTTTCTGGTTGAGCGTTGGCCCAAAAGTGGATCAAAACGGGCGTGTTCATTGATCCTTCAAGCGTTTCGCGAAAGTTCTGTTCTGTTATCTCAACGATAAATGGGGATTGCATCAGAGTATCCTTGCCTTGTGTCTTGTCGTTGATATTAGATATGGAGTTGATTTAGGTGAAATTCAAGCGACATTCACCATCAATAATGAATCATTCTATTTTGAGAAAACGTGAGGTAATAGAGTGAGGTTATTGCTGCTCAGGTGTTAGATAAAAAGAAAACGCTGCCGAAGCAGCGCAATTCTAATGCTATTTGTTAGTGCGGTATCAAAATAGGATGAACATGGTCAACACTACACCCACACTAAGCCAGTTAAGCTGATTTAATGTCATTGTTGCCTCGCAGTAGTATAAACATTGCTACAAAACGTAATGGGTGGCGATACCAAATCTAAGCAACTCAATCACTTTGGGCGAAAGAATCCCCGCTGAATTGCGTAGAAATTGATTCGTTTAGTTGAGGTTTTTTTAACCTACATGTTCATAATGACATCACATTGTTACGGTGAAATTACATTTCGACAAAACTTTTTTATGCAGCCTGTCGCAAAATTTTATCAAGTACACGGGTTGGTAATAGTCTTTTCAAGACTGCGAATAATTTAGTCGGTGTAGTAATTCGATAACGAATTTTCGGTGAAACGCTAGTTAATGCATGAAGAACTGGTGCGATGCAAGACTCTGCAGGCAAAACAAATCGATTATTAGACTTGTCGTTGTTGAGTCGCTCTCTTTGTCCTTCATAAGCATGACGATGGGGGCTAGATTCAATATCAACCCACTTCTCAAAGGCTCGTAATGCATTGTTTCTAAATTGAGTTTCGATCGGTCCTGGTTCTATCAATGCCACTTTGATATTCGTATCCGCAAGCTCTAGCCTGAGCGTATCTGTCCAGCCTTCTAAGGCAAATTTTGATGAATTATAGGCGCCACGGTATTTCATTGCGGCAAAACCAAGAACAGAGCTGTTTTGTATGATGCGTCCTTCGCCTTGCTGGCGCATATGAGGAAGCACCTCTCTGACCAACTGGTGCCAACCAAAAAAGTTGGTCTGAAATTGATCTTGAAGAGCCTCGGTGGGTAAGTCTTCCAGTGCTCCGGGCTGACCATAGGCACCATTATTGAACACTGCGTAAAGCTTACCTTCTGCTAACTCTAGCGCTTGCTTCACGCCCGAAGAAATGCTTTCTGGGCTATTTAGGTCTAGATTGATGCAGGTTAGCCCTTCATTAATTAGGCGCTGGACATCTTGTTCTTTCCTACAAGATGCAATGACATTAAATCCCTTGTTTTGTAGGGCGTGAGCGCACACGTAACCGATGCCGGTTGAACAACCCGTAATAAGAATCGACTTTTTCATAATTTAATTTAAGACTCAGAAACATTGATTGGAGCCATCATTCATCAGCTCCGGTCATGAAGCAAGTGCTTGAGTGCTGGCTCTATTCTGGAGTAGCTAAATTTAAAGCCCAGTTCGGTGAGTTTTTTGGGTTTGGCTCTCATGCTATCAAACAATAAGCAGGAAGATTCTCCCATTAGGAGTTCCATCGCCCATTTAGGCGTGAACAAGATATGCGGACGTTTTAGCGTTTTAGCTAGTGTGCCGCTGAATATACGATTAGTCACAGGATGGGGGGCGCACATATTGAATGCACCGTGAGCATGTGGTGTTTCAAGCAAGTACATGATGGCGCGGACCATATCTAGGATGTGAATCCAAGGCATGTACTGATTACCGTTCCCAAGTGGGCCGCCTACGCCAAGCTTGTAAGGTAATAGCATCTTTGCCAACGCACCACCATTAAGGCCGAGTACCACGCCAGTTCTCATTAGACAAACCCGTGTTTGTTCCGACTCTGCGCGCTTAGCTATTTGCTCCCACTTTGCACAAACCTCGTGAGGAAAGTCGTCGCTATTAACATGTAAGCACTCATCAAACGGATGATCTTGTTGATCACCATAGTAGCCAACTGCCGAGCCACTAATAAAAACAGAGGGAGGTTCGGTACTTGCGTGGATCAGCTCAACAATTTGCTCGGTAATTTTCCAACGACTTTTGCAGATTTTTTCTTTTTGCTCGCTGGTCCACCTTTTATCCGCAATAGGCTCACCTGCAAGATTAATGACGGCATCAACGTGATTGAGATCGGCGAACGATTCGAGCGAGTCAAGGTATTCGATATTACCCAGATCAGCATGCTGTAGGCGTTGTTTTGCTCGCTCTGGAGAGCGTGTAAGTAGCATAACTTGGTGAGTTGATAGCAGCTTGAGCAACTCCGAGCCAATAAACCCAGTGCCACCTGTGAGTAATATCTTCATGTTATCTCTTTGAATGTACACGTATTAGAACATTATAGTCGTTTTGTGCTTAGCTTGATCATCTCAACACCATTATTTCTAGGATAGTGACAAGCTGACAGAGAGGCTATTAACTTCACATATTAGTAAATATGTAACTAAATGTTATAGATGGCGCTAGTGTATTCACGGTAGAAGAGTGAAATCTATGCCAGACTAGAAGTTATCGCTCATTGGAACGAGCGTAATCAGTTTGCACAATCAAGGAGGATAGGCATGGAAGCATTTGTTGCGCTTTTTCGAGCGCTCCTCAATAGTGCTCGTGACTTATTACCCATCATCATTGTTATCACTTTTTTCCAATTAGTCGTTTTGCAAGAGCCGCTGCCCAACCTGGTCTCCATTCTTTTTGGCTTGTTGCTTGTCGTTTTAGGATTAACCTTTTTTATCTTTGGCCTAGAACTTGGTCTTTTTCCTATCGGAGAGAGTATGGCTCAAGCCTTTGCAAAAAAAGGCAGCGTGTTTTGGTTATTAGTCTTTGCGTTTTGTTTGGGGTTTGGCACCACGATAGCTGAACCTGCATTAACCGCGGTAGCAGAAGAAGCATCAGAAGTTGCGGCAGAAGGAGGGATGATCACAAACTCAGAGCAATCCATGCAGGATTATGGACAAGGGCTACGAGTAACGGTGGCACTTTCTGTGGGGATCGCTATCGTTATTGGCGTTCTGCGCATCTTAAAAGGGTGGCCAATTCATTACATGATCATTGGTGGCTATGTAGGCGTTGTAATACTGACGTGGTTTGCACCTGAAGCCATTATTGGCGTCGCTTACGATTCCGGAGGTGTAACCACGTCCACCATAACAGTACCTTTGGTCACTGCTCTGGGCGTCGGTTTAGCGTCTTCTATTAAAGGGCGCAACCCTATGGTGGATGGCTTTGGTTTAATTGCTTTTGCCTCGCTGTTACCGATGATGTTTGTGATGGTTTACGGAATGGTCGTAACATGATTTCAATTGATCATTTCCTAGACACTTTATTATCGACCGTTAGAGACGTCGTTCCCATCGCCAGCATTATTTTTGGTTTTCAGTTAGCCGTGTTAAGGCGTCCTGTTAGCAACCTTAAGAAAGTTTTGCTTGGGTTCGTTTATGTGATTTTCGGGTTAGCTCTTTTTTTACTTGGATTAGAAATGGCGTTGTTTCCACTTGGGGAGACGATGGCTGTGCAATTAACGGCGCCGGAGTTTTTACAAGAGTTCAAAGTATCGGTAGGGAAAGCCTTAATGTGGGTCGACTATTATTGGGTTTACACCTTCGCCTTTTTTATAGGCTTTAGTACCACGATTGCAGAGCCTTCTTTAATCGCTGTAGCGATAAAAGCAAACCAAGTCTCTGGAGGCAGTATCAGTATTAACGGCTTGCGCGTAGCCGTTGCGTTTGGGGTGGCAATTGGTATTGCATTAGGGAGTTACCGGATTGTCGTGGGCGATCCCATTCATTATTACATCATCGCGGGTTACATCGTCGTTGTGATTCAAACGTTTTACGCTCCTAAGCTTATTGTTCCACTCGCCTACGATTCTGGAGGCGTAACAACTTCTACCGTCACTGTCCCACTTGTAACTGCATTAGGGTTAGGGCTTGCTTCGACCGTCCCTGGAAGAAACCCAATGATTGATGGCTTTGGCTTGATCGCGTTTGCCAGTCTATTTCCTATGATCTCTGTGATGGGCTATGCGCAAATAACCCAGTGGCTGAATAAAAACGTCTCGGAGGAAGAAGAAAATGCGCTTTAAATTGATACTTGCGTTTGTTGAAGACAGCAAAACAGACAAGGTGCTGGACGCTGCACGCGATGCTGGTGCGACCGGTGCAACAGTGATTAACAATGCTCGCGGGCAAGGTTTAAATCAAAAGCGAACGTTTTTTGGTTTAACGCTAGAAGTGCAAAAAGATGTGCTGCTGTTTGTGGTCGAGGAACATCTCTCTCGACACATATTAGAAACCATTAATGAGGTTGGTGAATTCGACAGAGAGTCGGGGCAGGGCATTGCTATTCAGATCGATATTGAAGATGCAGTCGGTGTCGCGCATCAAGTAGAAACGTTGACCAAAGTGGTTGAGGATGAGTTATGAGCAGTCAAACGATAATTAGAGTTCGAGATGTTATGGCGGCAACGTATGTGATGGTTGATGGACTGATGACCGTATACGAAGGCATAACGCTAGCGAAAAAATACCAAGTCAAAGCGCTGGTGGTGAAAAAGCGAGATGATAATGATGAATATGGCATCGTGTTGATGAATGATATCGCCAAAAAGGTGCTGGCGAATAATCGTTCTCCTCAGCGCACAAATATTTATGAAATCATGACCAAGCCCGCTTTGTGTGTCGAACCAGATATGAACGTAAAATATTGTGCCCGTTTGTTTGAGCGATTTGGCATAAGCAGAGCGCCGGTCATTGAAAGTGGCGAGGTCATTGGGATGGTGAGTTATAACAATATTGTCATCAATGGTATGGTGCGAGAAGAAGTGTAATAGGTTGATATAAATGAAAAATCAACGATTTTTTCTCAAGTCAGCGACTGTTACAAAGAACTAAAATATTTAATATATGTTAGGTTGCATATGTGTTGATTCACCATTATTCTTTGCGCCCTAAGCCTAATGTCGAGGAATCTGTATCATGCCTTTAGTCTCTTGCCCCGTGTGTGAGAAACAAATCTCAAAACGCGCTCATGCATGTCCAGGATGCGGAGAGCCCGATCCGCTGCACCATCTAGCCAAATCAAAATTTATGTCGATGGTGTTTTGGATACTGGTGTTGGTTGGAACAGCGTATGCAGCATGGTTCTATGTTTTGCCTATGGTCATTGAATCATTGCGCTATCAGTAGTATTCAAACCGTCGTAGGTTGAGCTGCTAAAAAAATGCCGTAGAATGACCTCATACTTTTTGAGGAGACAATGTCGTGAAACTATTTTTTGCCTCAGACCTGCATGGCTCTTTGCCAGCAACTAAAGAAACCATTGAGCTATTTCTGGCCTCTGGTGCGCACCACCTGATTTTGCTAGGAGATACGCTAAACCATGGGCCGCGAAACCCTATTCCGGAAGGCTACAACCCTCCACAGGTAGCAGACTTATTGAACCAATACAGTGATCAAATTATTTCTGTACGTGGCAACTGTGATAGTGAAGTGGACCAAATGCTATTGAAGTTTCCAATGATGATGGATTACTCATGGGTGCTACTTGAATCTGGCAAGAGAATCTTTTTGACTCATGGTCACTTGTACAACTCTGAAAAACGGCCGCCACTGCGCGAAGGTGATATCATCGCCCACGGGCATACACATGTTCCCGTCGCAGAGATGCAAGATGGAGCCATTATATTCAACCCAGGCTCGATGACATTCCCACGTAATGGCTTACCGAGAAGCTTTGGTACTCTAGAAGACAATAAGCTAACGGTAAAAACGCCAGAAGGCGAAGTATTAGCACAAACCATGATTTAACGGTTTTACTAAGTAAAAAAATAGGGAGCGAATTGCTCCCTATTTTGTGTCTGAATGTCCTAAATCGCGTTCTGGGTCGATAATGTCTCTAACGCGCTGTTTTAGCACCTTGGCTTCAGGAAAGCCGCTGTCTTTTTTCCGTTCCCAAATTTGCTGGCCATTACAGAAAATTTCGAAGCGACCACCTGTGTCTGGGTGTAAGCTGATTGTTTCTATTTCTTCACTAAAAGTATGCAGTAATTCTTGCGATAGCCAAGTTGAACGCAACATCCAGTTGCACTGGCGGCAGTAATAAATATCAATGATTGCTTTATCCATGAAACTTTCCTTTTAATCTTTTTAAACCAGCAACTTGATGCCCACCGCAAACGTGAGAATTTCGAATGCAACTTTAATCACTCTGTTACTGTATCGAGTCGCGGCCCATGCGCCTAAACTGCCGCCTAGAAAAGAGCTTAACAATAAAACAGGTAACCAAGCCCAGTGAATAGGCGCCCCTGCCTGTACGACGGCAATGCCTCCAATGCCATTCCAAAACAGGCCGACACAAATCATGGTGTAAGCAACGGCTTGTTTGTAGTCGTAACCAAACCAGCGCACCAAAAATAGTGTCACGAGCAAACCAGAACCTGCGGTAAGAGATCCGTTAATGATGCCGATGAACAGCAAGCCAATTCCACCAATAACCCAACCAATAGGATGACGGTTGCGTATTACTTCAGCTTGGCCTAGCGATGTCTTAAATCGCGAGTAGATACCCAGCGCTAGGATCATCGTACCGAGCATCTTTTCCGCGATACCATCAGGGATCTGTACAATTAAGTTAGCCCCTAAAATCACGCCAATACTACCGGACAAGATAAGGTAGAGCGCGATTTTCCATTTAATAGTGCCTGATCTTAAATGCGTGCTTGCTGCGCCTAAGCCTAAAGCGACCGAAGCCACCTTATGTGTGCCTAGCGCAACGGAGAACGGTAAGCCGAGAAAGATGAGTAAAGGGAATTGAAGCAAGCCTGCTCCGCCACCGGAAAGTGAAGCCAGCGTGTTGGCGATTAGTGAACCGAAAAAGAGAGTAGTGGTATCTAGCCAATCCATAAGCAAAACAAAGGGGGCGTCTTGCCCCCCTTATCATCCAATCAAAATTAGTTTTTAAACAGTACCGAAGAACCGTGGTTCAAGCTAGTGAGCAAGAGTGTTTTTTCGTTCACGACGTCAATACGACGACTTTGCTCCGCATCTAGCTTAAAAATTTGAGTAATTAAACGTAGCTGTGCTTCGGAAAAGTCTTTTGATTGAGAAGATGAAATATCTTTAAACTCCGAAGGCGAGACCAACAAATAGTTGTCACTTACTTCCCAGCGGCCTTTTTCCGAGATATTTATCGTTGATTCTGCGGTTGAACCTTGAGCGAATAGTTTTATATTTGCTACGCGAATATAGTCACCATTAGGGAGATATTTCACGTTTGATTCAACATTAACTCGGCGTAGTGGGCCGACAGTATCGTCAGGCAAGCTGTCTGTAATGACTGTCACCATGGTCGACTGCCATTCGTTTGCTGTGAGGAGCTGCTCCACTTTTAGGTCACTTCCCCAATACAACCAACTACTGAAAAGAACGGATACGGCCAAAACCGCAGATGCTAATTTAATCTTCATATTGGCCTCCTTTATTTGCAGATGTCTGTTGGATCGTTTTGACCTGCGAAAATACGCAGTGTTACGTTCTCGTAAGAGTGGTTACTGTCATGAATGTAGTTCAGAATCAGCTGGTTATTTTGTCCACCAGTGGCAATCACTTCCACTGGCAACGAGTCTTCTGCATGGTGCTTCACGTAGCGCTCAATGCATTGCTCTATTGAAGGCAACCAGTTGTTGATTTGAGGGTGATTTACAGGTGTCATCACCGGTACACTTTGATACTCACCAATCTGACGGAATTGGGATTCCGCAGGGTTCGTGAATAACAATACGCAAACAGGAAGCAGCAGAGACAAAAAGATAATGACACGCGGTAGCCAGTTAATCGTGTTAGATGCTGGCTTCGGCTGAGTTTTAGTCGGCTCTACTTGAGGCTCAAGATCAGCAGTAGTATCGGTCACTATCTCTGTTGGTGGTGTATCGCTCGCTTCTAACTCCACTGCTGGCGCTTCGTGTTCAGAAGCGGTTTCTTCAACGTCAGTGTTAGAGTCAGTAGAAAATGGGCTCAAGCGTTCCACTGAACAAATGAGTTGGTAGCCACGTTTAGGTACCGTTTTAACAAACTCTGGAGATTTTGTTGAATCCTTCAACATCTTACGCAGAGTAGAAATCGCTTGAGTCAGGCTTGAGTCATCCACCTCAAAACCTTGCTCACGCCAAACAAACTCGTGAAGCTCGTTACGGGTTAAAACTTCGTTTGGTCTCTCTGCCAACATCAGAAGTATACGGCTTTCGTTGCTTCCTAATCGTACAACGTCGTTGCCGTTTTGTTGGTCAGCGAGCGAATTACTATTTGGATCAAAGGTGAACCTTTGAGCAAGTAGAAATTTGGTGCCAATGTTAGTCATTTAGTTCTTCTTAGATGGATGATGTTGTAATTATGGTGATTTATGTCACAAAATTACCGGGGCGCTTGGAGTGCGCACGACATTTTAGATGCTTTTAGACGGGTAGGATAATTAAAATTTTCTAAAAAAACACCGTTTTTAGCAATATTGACCTTGAATTTACATTTGTCAGCCACATGTTAAATGACATCTCGGTAAGGTGATTTCAAGGGGAAAGTCACAAACTTGTCCCTATGAAAAAGCCAATTAGTTTAGATGTTATGGAGCACACATGAGCGAAACCGTATCTCAAAATAAAGAAACTCGTGGTTTTCAATCAGAAGTAAAACAACTACTGCATTTAATGATCCATTCTCTTTATTCAAATAAAGAGATCTTTTTGCGCGAGCTGATCTCTAACGCATCAGATGCATCAGACAAACTGCGCTTTCAGGCGTTATCTAACCCAGATCTATACGAAGGTAATGCAGACCTTTGCGTGAAACTGTCGTTTGATGAAAGCGCAAATACCTTAACCATTTCTGATAACGGTATCGGTATGAGCCGTGATGATGTGATTGAGCACTTAGGAACAATCGCAAAATCTGGAACAGCCGAGTTTTTCTCAAAGCTATCTGAAGAGCAGAGCAAAGACTCTCAGCTTATTGGTCAGTTTGGTGTTGGTTTCTACTCGGCATTTATCGTTGCTGACGCCGTTACCGTGCGCACTCGCGCTGCGGGTCTAGCCGCTGATGAAGCGGTACAATGGCACTCAGCGGGTGAAGGTGAGTACACCATCGAAAACATTACCAAAGAGTCACGTGGTACCGACATCATTCTTCATATGCGTGAAGAGGGTAAAGAGTTTTTGAATGAGTGGCGTCTACGTGACGTTATCAGTAAGTACTCTGATCACATCGGCATTCCTGTTTCAATCCAAACTGTCGTTCGTGATGACGAAGGCAAGGAAACAGATGAGAAAAAGTGGGAGCAAATCAACAAAGCCCAAGCACTGTGGACGCGTAACAAATCTGATATTTCAGAAGAAGAGTATCAAGAGTTCTACAAGCACGTATCACATGACTTTGCCGATCCATTGGTCTGGAGTCATAACCGTGTAGAAGGTAAAAACGACTACACGAGCTTACTATACATCCCATCGAAAGCACCTTGGGATATGATGAACCGCGACCACAAATCAGGCTTAAAACTTTACGTACAGCGCGTATTCATTATGGACGATGCAGAGCAATTTATGCCGTCATACTTACGCTTCGTACGTGGTTTAATAGACTCAAACGATTTACCGCTAAACGTATCGCGTGAGATTTTACAAGACAATAAAGTGACTCAGTCTCTACGTAATGCTTGTACTAAGCGCGTGCTAACGATGCTCGAGCGTATGGCCAAGAATGACGAAGAGAAATACCAATCATTCTGGAAAGAGTTTGGTCTTGTGATGAAAGAGGGCCCTGCGGAGGACTTTGCAAACAAAGAGAAAGTTGCAGGTTTATTGCGCTTTGCTTCAACTGAAGTGGACTCTTCTGAGCAAACTGTGGGCTTGGCGTCTTACGTTGAGCGCATGAAAGAAGGTCAAGATAAGATCTACTACTTGACGGCAGACAGCTATGCAGCTGCGAAAAACAGCCCTCACTTAGAACAGTTCAAAGCGAAAGGCATTGAAGTTATCTTGATGTACGACCGCATTGATGAGTGGCTGATGAACTACTTAACTGAGTTTGATGGTAAACAGTTCCAGTCAATCACTAAAGCTGGGCTTGATCTAAGTCAGTTTGAAGATGAAGCAGAAAAAGAGAAGCAAAAAGAAACCGAAGAAGAGTTTAAGTCGGTTGTAGAGCGCACGAAGTCTTACCTAGGCGATCGTGTGAAAGAAGTTCGTACCACCTTCAAACTCGCATCTACGCCTGCTGTTGTGGTAACGGACGATTACGAAATGGGTACTCAAATGGCGAAGCTTCTTGCGGCAGCTGGTCAAGCTGTGCCGGAAGTGAAATACATCTTTGAGCTAAACCCTGAGCACAAATTGGTTAAGCGTATGGCTGACGAAGCCGATGAAGAAGCGTTTGGTCGCTGGGTTGAAGTTCTGCTTGGTCAGGCAATGCTAGCGGAGCGAGGCTCTATTGAGGATCCAACAGAGTTCTTAGGAGCCGTTAATCAACTTTTGACTAAGGTGTAATAACCTCTGCAAATCAAAAAGCTCGCATTTCGCGAGCTTTTTGTTTGTTGTCGCAAAATTTTGCATCTCAAGTGCTGAGTTAATAATCAATAGGGCGTGAAAGAGGGTACTGTTAACATTCTTTAGTCTTAATACACTCTTTGCTCAGAGAACCTGTGATAGAATCTGCGACTTGAATGTGAGTAATAAGGCGTGTATTTTTGCTCGCCTATATACGTTATACCGAAACTTATCGTTGCAGGTGCTTCTCAGGTTTGATGTCTAAGAGGTCAGCTATTGTGAGCTTCGGTATAAATCTTAAATATTAAAGAGGATAAATCATGCGCATCATTCTTCTAGGTGCTCCAGGTGCAGGTAAAGGCACACAAGCAAACTTCATCATGGAAAAATACGGTATTCCACAAATCTCTACTGGTGATATGCTTCGTGCTGCTATCAAAGCAGGTACAGAGCTTGGTAAACAAGCTAAAGCTGTTATTGACGCTGGTCAGCTAGTTTCTGATGAAATCATCCTTGGTCTTATCAAAGAGCGTATCGCTCAAGAAGACTGTGCAAACGGTTTCCTACTAGATGGTTTCCCACGTACTATCCCTCAAGCTGACGGCCTAAAAGAAATGGGCGTAGACGTAGACTACGTTATCGAATTTGACGTTGCAGACGATGTAATTGTTGAGCGTATGGCTGGTCGTCGTGCTCACCTTCCTTCTGGTCGTACTTACCACGTGGTTTACAACCCGCCTAAAGTGGAAGGTAAAGATGATGTAACTGGTGAAGATCTTGTTGTTCGTGATGACGACAAAGAAGAAACAGTACGTGCTCGTCTAGGTGTTTACCACGAGCAAACTGCGCCGCTAATCAACTACTACGGCAAAGAAGCTGAAGCAGGCAAGACTAAGTACCTTAAGTTTGATGGTACTAAGCAAGTAGCTGAAGTTAGTGCGGATATCGAGAAAGCACTATCTTAATTTGCTGAAGTCAAAAATTTAATATTTTGATATATTGAAAGCGGCCCAAGTGGTCGCTTTTTTTAGTTTACTCGTAAACATATATCTAATTAACTTCAGCTCGGCTATTCGTTACTTCGAGGTTACTTAAATATATGAACCAAGCCGTTTACCATGAATAGGATGTTATGAAAGAGAATAATAAACAGGGTGTACTCCTAGTTAACCTGGGAACTCCTGACGCACCAACCGCTCCTGCCGTAAAGCGCTTTTTAAGTCAGTTTCTTCATGATCACCGAGTGGTAGACATGACTCGATGGCTTTGGTGTCCACTATTGCACGGCGTTATCCTTCCTATCCGAGCTCCTAAAGTTGCCAAACTCTATCAATCAGTATGGATGGAAGAGGGCTCGCCGTTGATGGTGTACTCTAAACGCCAAACGGAAAAGTTAGCACAAAAGCTTGATATACCTGTAGAGCTTGGTATGACGTATGGTAACCCAAGTTTGCAATCAGGCTTTGAAGCCCTATTGGCGCAAGGCGTTGATGAAGTCATTGTTTTACCTTTGTATCCGCAATACTCGGGCACAACAACGGCAGCGGTTTCTGACGGAATCACTAAAGCATTTAAAAACCTGCCGGTGATGCCAGGCTTTAGCTTTATTCGTGATTATTACAATCACCCGAAATATATTGAAGCGTTAGCGCATTCAGTTCGTGAACATTGGCAAAAGAATGGTCAGGGAGATTACCTGCTGTGTTCTTATCATGGTATTCCAAAACGCTATGCTGACAATGGTGATGTTTACCCACAGCATTGTGAAGAGACGACTCGCTTGCTTGGGGAAGCGTTAGGTTTAAGCGACCAACAAATTGGCATGACGTATCAGTCCCGATTTGGGAGAGAAGAGTGGCTTCAACCTTATACCGATAAGACCCTAGAGGCACTTCCTGCAAAGGGTGTGAAAAATATTAATGTTGTGACCCCTGCATTTTCGTCAGATTGTTTAGAGACGTTGGAAGAGATCTCGGAAGAGTGTAAAGAGATTTTCCTTGAAGCTGGTGGCGAAAACTTTACCTACATCCCTTGTTTGAACGATAGTGAACTTCATATCGAGATGATGGTTGAGTTAGTTCAATCTAAACTTTAGATACAAAAAAGGGTCGCAATAGCGACCCTTTCTACGTTTAGTTTAGCGATCAAGCAACTTGTACTTGCTGCTCTTCTACTTGCTCTGCCGTGCTGTGCGTATTTTCAGCGCCATGCATCCAGCGAACGAGTGTATTAGAGAATAGGAGCAAAATTACGCCACTTACGGTTGCGCTGACCGCAATACCACTAAAGATAGCCATAGCGCCTAACTCGCCTACGTGAGAGCCCACATAGCCCGCAACATAGTTAGCAACCGCATTACAGCCAAACCATGCACCCATCATAAGTGAAGCTAAGCGAAGCGGTGCTAATTTAGTCACCAATGAAAGACCAATTGGTGATAAACACAGCTCGCCTAATGTGTGGAAGAAGAAAGCGCCGACCAACCATAACATCGATGTTTTTACTGTTGTATCTCCACCTTGTTCTAGCACTGCGCCAACCATACAAAGGAAACCAATCGCCAAGAAAAATAGTGCCATCGCAAATTTCACTGGCGAAGTAGGTTCACGTTTACCCAATTTTACCCAAAGGACAGCCAGAACTGGCGCTAGAGTAATAATGAAAAATGGGTTTAGTGATTGGAACCACGCAGCAGGAACTTCGAAGCCACCAATCATGCGATCAGTATATTGTTGAGTGTAGATGTTCATCAGACCACCAGCTTGTTCAAAGCCTGCCCAGAAGACAATAGTGAATAAGCTCATGACCAGAATTACTTTTAGTCGATTCACTTCTTCTTTGGTGAGTGGCTGCTTCGTGGTGGCGTTTTTGTTGTTTAGATCTCGTTTCGCCGCTGGTTCGCGACCAATATCACCAAGCCATGATTGAGCCAGTACCATTTGCATCACTAGGCTAACCAGCATACCCACACCAGCGGCAACAAAGCCAGCTTTCCAACCGTAAGAGGTTGTCACAGAGCCAGAAACGACGCCGGCAAGTAATGCACCTAAGTTGATACCCATATAAAAGATAGTGAATGCGCCGTCACGACGGTTGTCACCTTCTTGATAAAGGTCGCCAACCATGGTTGAGATATTTGGCTTAAAGAGACCGTTACCAGTGATAAGTAGGCCAAGACCTAAATAGAAACTGTGTAGCGAACCAATACCTAAAGCATCAGCAGGAAGTGCAAGAGTAAACTGGCCGATGGCCATTAACGCGCCACCAAGCAAAATTGAGCGACGTTGACCTAAATAGTTATCTGCTAGGTAACCACCGATAAGAGGCGTGATATACACAAGCCCTGTGTATATGCCGTATAGGTCTAATGCGTCTTTGGTTGACCAGCCAAGGCCGCCATTCATTGTTGTATCAGTAAGGTAAAGCACGAGAATGGCACGCATTGCGTAGTAAGAAAAGCGTTCCCACAGTTCAGTACCGAACAATAAGAACAGGCCACGTGGATGACCAAAATATTGATGTTGGTTTGACATAAGCTCTTCTAATAATAGTTATTACATTTTTTAACGACTTCTACGTATACAATGCAATTCAATGAGTGACAAATAATAAAATTTTGCCATTCGACTATTTTTGTTTGTTAAGTAGCTGTTTTTGATTGGATTTGCAGATTATATGATGGTGTATTGGTTGTGTTACAAACTTAATTTCCATTTTTGCCTATGGACTTCTTTATCGTAAGTTGCTGAAAAATGTCGTTAATGCGAGCGATGTATAATCATACTTTTATAGATAAACTGAATATCAATGACTCAACTTTGGCTTAATGCTAGGATAAAAACAAAATAGAATTGGCTAGTAAAAAGATGAAACGTTGGTATCTACTTTATTGTAAACGTGGGGAGCAGGTTAGGGCGAAACAACACCTTGAAAATCAAGGTGTAGAGTGCTTTTATCCAACTGTAGGAGTTGAGAAGATTTTGCGCGGGAAAAGACAAAAAGTCGAGGAACCGCTGTTTCCTTGTTACGTATTCGCTTACTTTGATTATGAGCAAGGGCCAAACTTCACCTCAGTCCGCTCTACTCGAGGTGTTGTTGACTTTGTGCGTTTTGGTGCTCAACCGAAAGAAGTTCAAGGTGACTTGGTCTTCGAATTGATGCAGCTAGAAAAGTGTTGTAATGACAATACCGTTTCTGAATGTATGCCAAAACCAGGCGATCAAATTAGAGTTAAAAGCGGTCAATTTGCGGGCATAGATGCCATCTTCCAAGAACAAGATGGTGAGAAACGCTCAATTATGCTAGTTCAGATGATCACCAAGCGTGTGCCTGTCAGCATAGACAATAGTGATTTAGATTTAAAATAGCCTAATTCCATCAAACATAAAAAGAGGTGCAAAAGCACCTCTTTTTGATCGTATCTAATTTTTTGTCTGTTTTAAAAGGGTTGGACGAACCAACCCTTATCTTTATCGTAGAGAATTAGTATGAGTCGTTGTGAACGGTCTGTACTGCACGACCTGATGGGTCAACACAGTTTTGGAACGATTCATCCCATTCAATCGCCTTCGCTGAAGAACACGCTACTGAAGGGCCTCCTGGTACACACTCTGCTGCTGATGGAAGTGGGAATAACTCTTCAAAGATTTCACGGTACACGTAGCCTTCTTTTGTCGTTGGCGTGTTGTATGGGAATCGATATTGAGCTGTTTCCATCTGCTGGTCTGTCACTTTCTGTTCTGCTACTTCTTTCAGCGTATCGATCCAGCTGTAGCCAACGCCATCAGAGAACTGCTCTTTTTGACGCCATGCGATCGATTCTGGCAGGTAGTGCTCGAAGCACTCACGAAGGATGTGTTTCTCCATTTTACCGTTGCCACACATCTTGTCTGCTGGGTTCAAGCGCATTGCTACATCAATGAACTCTTTATCTAGGAAAGGTACGCGTCCTTCAACTCCCCATGCTGCCAGCGACTTGTTAGCACGAGCACAGTCGAACATGTTCAGAGCAAGCAGTTTACGCACAGTCTCCTCGTGGAACTCTTTCGCGTTTGGCGCTTTGTGGAAGTAAAGGTAGCCACCAAAGATTTCGTCAGCGCCCTCACCAGACAATACCATCTTGATACCCATCGCTTTGATCTTACGACCCATTAAGAACATAGGTGTTGATGCGCGGATAGTCGTCACGTCATACGTTTCAATGTGGTAAATCACGTCACGAATCGCGTCCAAACCTTCTTGAATCGTGTACGTCATTTCGTGGTGAACGGTACCAATTTGGTCGGCAACTTCGCGAGCGGCTTTCAGGTCAGGCGCGCCTTCTAGGCCAACAGCAAAAGAGTGCAGTTGAGGCCACCAAGCTTCAGACTTTTCATCATCTTCAATACGCATCGCTGCAAAGCGTTTTGCTACCGCAGATGTAATAGAAGAATCTAGACCGCCTGAAAGAAGTACACCGTAAGGCACGTCAGTCATTAGTTGGCGTTTAACAGCCGCTTCTAGCGCTTCCGTCAATTCTTCTTTGCTAGTGCTGTTACCTTGTACTGCTGCGTACTCGTTCCAGTCACGAACATAGTAACGTGTTGGCTGAGTATCTTTAGAGCTGTAGTAGCTACCAGGAGGGAATTCACTTACTGTTTTACATACTGGAACAAGAGCCTTCATCTCTGATGCCACATAGTAGTTACCATGCTCATCGTGACCTTGATAAAGAGGGATAATACCAATATGGTCACGGCCGACTAAATACTCATCTTTTTCTTCGTCGTAGAGCACAAAAGCGAAAATACCGTTTAGTTCTTCAAGGAGATCTGCACCCATATCTTGGTAAAGTGCAAGAATGACTTCACAGTCTGAATCGGTTTGAAATTCGTACTTTCCTTCGTAACGAGCACGAATTTCTTTATGGTTGTAGATTTCACCATTGACGGCAAGGATGAGCTTCTTATCAGGGCTGTATAGCGGCTGTGCACCACTATTTAGACCAACAATCGCCAAGCGCTCGTGCGCTAAAATAGCACGCTCTGAAGAGTAAATCCCAGACCAGTCTGGGCCACGGTGACGAAGTTTTTTCGACATCTCTAATGCGATAGGGCGCAATGCGGCTGCATCGCTTTTAATGTCTAAAATGCCAAATACTGAACACATACTACATCCTTACTAAACTAAACAATTTCTAATCGGTATGGTTTAAATTTGCCATTACTAATAAAAAAAGCAACGTTTTGTGATTAAAAAAATGATAAAAGGCCTTGTTGTATGGAAAATATTTAACTCAACCGTTGTTTTGGTGAATGAGATCAAGGTTTGGTATAAAAACTATACAAAAAAGGCTTTCTATCAATAGAAAGCCTTCCGAAAAATATCAGTGCTGTTGCTTATTTAATTGGTGTGAATTTAGGTTGAAGTTGTTTACAGACGTGTCGAGCAAAACCGCTACCAGCTTCACTATAAATATTGAATGCTGCGTCAACGCCATTTTCAAGTAAGCCTTCCAATTGATCTGGGTATTCGGCGATAGCGGCAATTTGCCCCTTATATTTTCTGCGTTTAAGCTGCTCAAGTGCTGTTTGGTTACCTTGATGATGTGGCATTGCAAGCAGAACCAGTTTTACATGACCTGTATCTAAAATTCGCTCCCAGAAATCCGGGTCGGTGGCATCACCAGAAATCACATTTCTTCCTTCTGAACGATGATGATGTGCAGCGTCTTCACGAATTTCTATACCCAATGAAATTTTGCCATAGCGTGAACGTAGCTCATCATAAGCGCCCGTTCCAATACGCCCCATACCTAAGATCAATACTTGGGCATGACCTGGGTTGATGAGTTGGTCGCGTTGATTGAGCTTTTCTACCGCTGTCTCTTGCAGCCACTTACCTGAATGTTGATAAATTTTATGGCTAAGGCGGTTAAGTGGCGCGGAAATTACAAAGGATACCGACACCGCAACCGCAATCGCAGCAAGCATATCACTTGGCATCCAGCCCATTTTATAGGCCAACCCAGCAACAATAAGACCAAACTCACTGTAGTTAAATAGTGATAAAGAGGCGAGCAAAGAGGTACGTACTCGAAACTTAAAATGATTAATAGTGACGAAGTACAAGAGTCCTTTGATTGGTAGCAGTAAGATAAATAGCAGGGCGAGAACGACGCCATTCACGCTCAATGAGGCGGATAAACCAATGTTCAAAAAGAAGCAGACTAAAAAGAGCTCCTTCATATTGAATAATGACTTGGATAGTTCTGAGGCTTTTGGGTGACCTGCGAGTAGCATGCCTAAAATTAGCGCGCCCAAGTCTGGTTTCATCCCGACCAACTCGAATAGCCCAGCACCGACAACAAGCGCGAAGAAAATACCGAATAGCACCAGCATTTCGCCGTGGCCAACTTTATCGAGCAGCTTATAGAATAGGGGACGAAGGAAAGGCAGTGCGAACAAACCGATGGCATACCATTCTGGGACTTTTCCGGTTGAAGCAGTCAGGAATACTACGGCAAAAATATCTTGCATAACCAAGATACCGATCGCGAGTGTGCCGTAGGTCGCGTTCATTTCGCCTTTTTCTTGCAATGCTTTTACGGCAAAAACGGTACTAGAGAACGATAGTGCAAAAGCTAAAAGCAGGATTTGGCTGCCGTCCATACTGGCTAGCGAAGTCAAGCCCAGTAGTTTTAAGCCGGATAACGCTAGGGCAAAAAAAGCGGTAGAGAGTATGTTGTGGGCGGTTGCCCCTCCCCATATTTCTTTGGACAGCAGGGTTTTTACATCGAGTTTGAGTCCAATAGTAAACAGAAGAAGAGTAACACCAAGATCTGCGAGAGTGACAATAACGTCATTGCTTTGGTAACCAAATGCATGCAAGCCAAATCCAGCTAGTAGAAAACCAACGAGGGGAGGGAGGCTGCATTTAAGCGCAATAAAACCAGCTAAAAAAGCGGCTGTAATTAGAATAATTTCCATACTGTTGAGCTGTATTCCTGATATACAAAAACGGGCTGTGAAAACACAGCCCGAGATTGTAACTCAATTGGTTGTATAAACTTAGTCTTCCAGTAACTTTTGTAACAAAACTCCGTTTAGCATAGCGCGTTTAATCATCGCAAATGCGCCCATCGTTGGCTGCTTATCAATGTGAGAAGCCACGATAGGGAGGTCGTTATGGAAAGTTTTAAGAGATTGATTCTCTACGTTGCGTTGAATTGCAGGGAAAACAATATCTTGTGCTGCAGTAATATCGCCAGCAATTACAATTTTCTGTGGATTAAATAAGTTAACCGTAATCGCAATCGCTTTACCTAGCTGGTTGCCCACTCGCACTAAACTCTGTTTCGCAAGTTCATCACCATTCATTGCGTGCTGACATACCGCTTCAATTGTGATGTTTTCAAGGTCGGTTAAGCTTGATTCGTATCCTTGAGTAATCAGTTGCTTCACTCGTTGAATAATCGCTGGGTTTGCAGCTACGGTTTCTAAACAGCCAAAGTTTCCACATTGGCATTGCTCACCAAGCGGGTCAATTTGGATATGACCAATTTCACCGACGTTGCGGTTAAAACCAAGAAAAACCTGGCCGTTAACGATAATACCTGCGCCAGTACCGCGGTGGACGCTAACCAAAATAGAATCCTGGCAGTCTTGGCTTGCTCCAAAGTAGTGCTCAGCCAACGCCATGCCACGTACGTCGTTGCCAACAAAGCATGCTGTATTAAACTTCTCTCCAACAATTTCACCGAGAGCAAGATTATCGATATCGGTATTAGGCATGTATTCGACCACGCCAGTTGTTGGGTTAACAAGGCCCGGTAAAGTGATGCCGATAGCGATGAGTTGATCAATTTTGTCTTCGCATCGGCTTACGAAATCTTTTAATAAATCGATAAGTCCTGCGATTAAGTCTGCTTGGTTAGTGTAGTGCAGTTCATGCTGATCTTCTGCCAGCGCGGTACCACCTAAATCGTATAAACTGAACTGTACGTAATCTCGACCTAAGCGAACGGCAATCGAATGAAAAGGTTTGACTTCAGTAGTCAAAGAGATCGCACGACGACCACCAGTTGAAGCTTGTTGGGCGACCTCCTTAATAAGGCCGCGCTCTAAAAGTTGGCGGGTTATTTTGGTAACACTAGCAGGCGCGAGCTGACTCACGTCCGCGACTTGAATACGGGAGATAGGACCTTGCTGATCAATCAGCCTATATACCGCAGCGCTGTTAAGCTGTTTTACTAAATCTACATTACCAATCTGTCCGCCATTCATGCTTAATTTTGCTCGTATTGTCCGTTAACAACCGTCGCTTTTACTTTAAAGTCACGATCGAAAATAGTCAGGTTTGCAACCATCCCTTTTCGAACTCGGCCAAGGCGATCCTCAACACCAATTGCTGTTGCTGGGTATAACGTGGCCATTCGTAGAGCTTCGTCTAAAGCGATCCCCGCGTGCTCAACTGAATTCTGAACTGCTTCAATCATTGTCAAAGCTGAGCCGCCTAGCGTGCCATTTTCATCAACACACTTACCATCTCGGTAATATACTTTCTTACCGACAAAAATAAAGTGATCAATGTTAGCACCTGCTGGAGCTGTGGCATCCGTCACCAAAACAAGCTTTTCACCTTTGATTTTATGAGCAATTCGGATGTTTGCGTAGTCGACGTGAAAACCATCAGCAATAATGCCAGCATAAACGTCAGGAGTATCGTAAATTGCACCAACAACTCCTGGTTCACGACCAACCATTGGTGTCATTGCATTAAAGAGGTGTGTAGCAAAAGTAATGCCTGCTTCAAAGCTTTTACGTGCTTCGGCGTAGGTTGCATTTGTGTGGCCAATTGAAACCACGATGCCAGCAGCCTTTAATCGCGCAATATGCTCTGGGTCGTTATGCTCAGGTGCTAGTGTTACTTTCGCTACGATATCGGCGTTTGCGCAGATAAGGTCGATCATGCTTTCGTCTGATGGGCGAATAAAATCGACGTTATGGATGCCTTTTTTCGCGACGTTAAGGTAAGGACCTTCGAGGTGTAAACCAAGCGATTGATTTTGATATTTGTTGTGGTACTCACGAGCTGCGGCAATTGCAGTTCGCATATCTTCATCAGATGATGTAATGAGTGTTGGCAGGAAGCTAGTACAGCCAGATTTGAGGTTTGCCTGGTGCATGATTTGCATGGTTTCAGGGGTAATTGCATCGTTTAGCATTACACCGCCACAACCGTTCAACTGCAGATCGATAAAGCCTGGACTTAGATTAGCGCCTGCAAGGTCTTTTACTTCGATGCTTTGAGGTAGCTCAGAAACCGGCACAATAGATTGAATAAGATCGTTTTCGATGATGACCGCATGATCGGTAAGAACATCACTACCGGTATAAATTTTACAGTTACTTAGCGCGTACATAGTCAGCTAGTCCTTATAGATGAGAATTCAATTTCTATATCGTTATCTAAGTAGAGACTGCTTCAGTCATATGGGTACTTAGTTTGTATCACTGAATTAGATAACGAGTCACATACAGCAAGTCGCGTTTTATCGATGTTATTGTCATAGTAACTAACTGAAAAGTAATAATTGTATGGTTTTTTATGATTCTTTTTCAGAGCAAAGTTACAGTGATTTACCCGCCTAGATACCAAAATAACACTGATTCTGCCTTGCATAAAGTGCGAGAATATTATCTTTAAAACGCCATTTTTTCGTATAATAAAATAAGTTTTATGATCTCGCTAGCAAAAACCTTCCGAAAGGGCAAATTGTGGTGATTATGATCACAAACGGTGAGCTTTTAATTTGCGGAGCAAAATTAATATCATAAACTTAGGATGACTAAATTGGACGGCTGAAATAAGTCATTCAACATAACATCTAATCCTATAGGGGGAACTTAAGGTGAACATTCTCGGATACTTCCAGAAGGTGGGTAAGGCGCTTATGGTGCCGGTTGCCACACTTCCTGCAGCAGCAATACTCATGGGTATTGGCTACTGGATCGACCCAAATGGCTGGGGCGCAAACAGTGCACTTGCTGCATTTCTTATTAAAGCTGGTGCAGCGATCATTGACAACATGTCAGTATTGTTCGCTGTTGGTGTTGCTTATGGAATGTCTAAAGACAAAGATGGCGCCGCTGCACTTTCAGGCTTCGTGGGCTTCTTAGTTGTCACAACGCTTTTGGCCCCTGGTGCAGTATCACAAATTCAAGGCATTGACCCAAGTGAAGTACCTGCTGCATTTGGTAAAATCAATAACCAGTTCGTCGGTATCTTGGTTGGTATTGTTTCTGCTGAGTTGTACAACCGTTTTTCTCACGTAGAGCTGCACAAAGCACTGGCGTTTTTCTCTGGCAAGCGTCTTGTACCTATCCTAACGTCTTTTGCTGGTATCGTTATTGCGTTCATCCTGATGTACGTTTGGCCATCAGTTTACGGCGGTCTGGTAAGTTTTGGTGAAAGCATTCAAGGTATGGGTGAAGCAGGTGCAGGTGTTTACGCATTCTTCAACCGTCTTCTAATTCCTGTTGGTCTGCACCATGCACTAAACTCAGTGTTCTGGTTTGATGTCGCTGGTATTAATGACATTCCAAACTTCCTTGGCGGTGCGAAATCATTAGCTGAAGGCACGGCAACGGTAGGTGTTACGGGGATGTACCAAGCGGGCTTCTTCCCAATCATGATGTTTGGTTTACCAGGCGCTGCTCTAGCGATGTACCATACTGCGAAATCAAAGAATAAAGAGAAAGTGGCATCTATCATGATTGCAGCTGCGTTTGCTTCATTCTTTACAGGTGTAACAGAACCACTTGAATTTGCATTCATGTTCCTTGCTCCAGGACTGTACGTTCTTCACGCAGCGCTGACTGGTCTATCAGTTTATATCGCGGCATCAATGCAGTGGATTGCAGGTTTCGGTTTCTCTGCTGGTTTAGTCGACTTAGTATTGTCGACTCGTAACCCGCTAGCGGTAAACTGGTACATGCTCATTGTACAAGGTCTTGGTTTCTTTGCGGTTTACTACTTCGTGTTCCGTACCGTGATTGTTAAGTTTGGCCTTAAAACACCGGGACGTGAAGATGATGAAGAAGCTTCATCTAACGTGGCTGGATCAAGCAATTCTTCAGAGCTTGCTCGTCAGTACTTGAAAGCACTTGGCGGTCATGACAACCTAAGTTCTATCGATGCCTGTATTACTCGTTTGCGCCTTTCTGTGAAAGATATGAGCGTTATCAATGAGAAAACTCTGAAAGATCTTGGAGCTATGGGAGTTGTGAAGCTAGGTACAAACAACCTACAAGTTATTCTTGGTCCACTAGCAGAGATTGTTGCTGGTGAGATGAAGAATGTATCTAAAGATGAAGACTTAAGTGGTGTTCAGCTACCAGCTTAACTGTTTAATAGTGGTGTGATTGTTTGTTATTGGTATTGCAAACAATTGATACTACAACATCGCAAAAGGCCTCCGCAGGAGGCCTTTTTTCGTTTAGGCCCTTTGAATCTGCTTTGCTTTCACGCTAACTCGATAAATATTGTCGTTTTAGAGCGAGTTCTTGTTGTCTAATTGCTTAGAATTGTGGATCATTAGGAACAATGTACTCTGTGAAACCATACTTGGATACAGGGTTCCGTTTTCTCTGACAATACTAATATTTTTGAGGTGCTATAGATGAGTGAAGCTGATGCTCGTCCATCAAACTTTATTCGCCAGATCATTGATAAAGATCTAGCGGATGGTAAACACACTAGCGTGCATACTCGATTCCCGCCGGAGCCAAATGGCTACCTGCATATCGGTCATGCTAAGTCTATCTGTTTGAACTTCGGTATTGCTCAGGACTACCAGGGTCAATGTAATCTGCGTTTCGACGATACAAACCCTGAAAAAGAAGACATCGAATACGTTGAGTCTATCAAGAAAGATGTAAACTGGTTGGGCTTTGAGTGGAGTGGTGAAGTATGTTACTCATCAAACTACTTCGATAAGCTTTACGAATATGCAATTGAATTGATTAACAAAGGCTTAGCGTACGTAGATGAGCTAAGTCCAGAGCAAATTCGTGAATACCGCGGCACACTAAAGGCGCCAGGTAAACCAAGTCCATACCGTGACCGTTCTGTTGAAGAGAACTTGGCGTTGTTTGAAAAAATGCGCGCTGGTGAATTTGAAGAAGGTAAAGCGTGTCTTCGTGCTAAAATCGACATGGGTTCTTCATTCATGGTCATGCGCGATCCAGTTTTATACCGTGTGCGTTTTGCTACGCACCACCAAACTGGTGATAAGTGGTGCATTTACCCAATGTACGACTTTACGCACTGTATTTCTGATGCATTAGAAGGCATTACGCACTCTATTTGTACGCTTGAATTCATGGATAACCGTCGTCTGTACGATTGGGTTCTAGACAACATCACGATCGAAAGCCGTCCACATCAATACGAGTTCAGTCGTTTAAACCTTGAATATACAGTGATGTCTAAGCGTAAGCTTAACCAGCTAGTTACTGAAAAACTGGTTAATGGTTGGGATGATCCACGTATGCCGACTGTCTCAGGTCTGCGTCGTCGTGGCTTCACACCTGCATCTATTCGTGAGTTTTGTAAGCGTATTGGTGTAACGAAGCAAGAAAATATGATCGAGTTTAGTTCATTAGAATCTTGTATTCGTGATGACCTAAACGAGAACGCTCCGCGTGCAATGGCTGTACTGGATCCTGTTAAAGTTGTTATCGAAAACTTTGAAGCAGGCGCAGTAGAAAACTTGACAGTTGCCAACCACCCAAATAAACCAGAAATGGGCGTGCGTGAAGTGCCATTCACGCGTGAATTGTGGATTGAGCGTGAAGACTTCCGTGAAGAAGCGAACAAAAAGTACAAGCGTTTAGTGCTAGGTAAAGAAGTTCGTTTACGTGGTGCTTACGTGATCAAAGCTGAGCGCGTTGAGAAAGATGCCGAAGGCAACATCACAACGATCTTCTGTTCTTACGATGCAGATACGCTAGGTAAAAACCCAGCAGATGGTCGTAAAGTGAAAGGCGTTATTCATTGGGTGTCAGCTGATAAAGCTCTTCCAGCGGAAATTCGCCTGTACGATCGTTTATTTACGGTGCCAAACCCAGGCGCAGCGGAAGATTTTGCTTCTACTATCAATCCTGAATCATTAGTTGTGATCAATGGCTTCGTCGAGCCTAGCCTAGCTTCTGCAGAAGCAGAAAAAGGTTACCAGTTTGAACGTATGGGTTACTTCTGTGCAGACTCGAAAGACTCTTCAGCAGATAATCTAGTATTCAACCGCACGGTTGGTCTACGTGATACCTGGGCAAAAATTGAGAATCAATAATCTCAATTAATGCTGAGAACGATGAAAAAATGCCAGCAAACGCTGGCATTTTTTATACCTAATCCCACAGAGTGCTATATAGATGTGCAAAACTGTGGAGAAAAAAGATGGGTGTTTAGTAGCTTTTGTTCTGTAACCAAAGTACTGACGTCTAAGGTACTGACTTCTAGAAACAAAAAACGCCAGCATGTGCTGACGTTTACTTTTTAAATTAACAAACCCTTATTTTTTCGGTTTGTGTGCATCTGGATTGTCTTTACAACCACCATCGCTACACTTGCCGTACAAGTATAAGCTGTGGTTTGTTAGTGTGACATTGTACTTAGCTGCAATCTCTTTTTGACGTTCTTCAATAAGATCGTCAGAAAATTCAATTACCTCACCACAGTCTAGGCACACTAGGTGGTCGTGGTGATGTTGAGTCGATAATTCGAAGACTGACTTTCCACCTTCAAAGTGGTGACGAGTTACAATACCAGCATCGTCGAACTGGTTTAGAACTCGGTAAACAGTTGCTAGGCCAATTTCTTCACCTAGATCAATCAACTTTTTGTACAAATCTTCAGCACTGATGTGCTGGCAGTCTGGCTGCTGAAGTACTTCTAGAATTTTTAGCCTCGGAAGGGTTACTTTTAAACCCGCATCCTTCAGCGCCTGATTATTATCTGACATATACTTTCCCGTTGGATCATCTGCAGCGATTTAACAGAATTCAATCTTCCTACCATTATAGGATAAGCGTTCGGAACATTAAACCACGAACTTCAAAGGGTTAATAGAATCTTTTTGTAAATTAGAAACAGGTCCATTATATTACAGCTCTGACCAGTTACAATTGTGTAACATTAAGCTTGGAGAGGGCAGGGATAGCGATGAATAGGCGACTAGCGAAGATATACAAACCAGGAATTGTAAAGTTCGCACTCAATATTTGGCCTCCTTTTTGGGGGGCGGGTATTAAAATCTTACATATTTCTCAAGACTTCCGTACTGTAAAGGTACGTTTAAAGCTTCGCTGGTGGAATAAAAATGCCAATCGCACCCAATATGGCGGCAGTATTTTCTCTTTAACTGATCCTATTTACTCGTTGATGCTGATGGGGATTCTACGAGAGGAATATTATGTGTGGGATAAAGAGGCAAGCATTAACTTTATTAAGCCGGGGCAAAGTGATTTGTTTGCAGAATTTGAGGTCACTGAAGGGATGCTGGAAAACATTTATCAAATGACACGGAATGGAGAAAAGTGTTTTCCTGAGTTTATTACTCATGTAAAAGATAAACAGGGGAATGTGGTTTCAGAGGTTCAACGCAAGCTTTATGTAAGAAAGAAACCTCAGTATCGCGAAGAGGAAGTACTTACCGATGCTGTGTGACAATACATACAAAAAGACCTCCAAGTGGAGGTCTTTGCATCATTCAATTTGATTAGCCTTCTAGCTCAGCTAAACACATCTCTTCATAGATCTGTTTAACCCAGCTTTCAACACGCTCGTCAGTCAATTCTGGTTGGCGGTCTTCATCAATACATAGACCTACGAATTGGCTTTCGTCACCTTCAACAAGTGCTTTAGACGCTTCAAATTCGTAGCCTTCTGTCGAGGTATGGCCAAGAATTGTGCCGCCTTTAGATTCAACGATATCACGGACTGTGCCCATCGCGTCACAGAAGTATTCTGCGTAGTCTTCTTGGTCGCCACAGCCAAAGATAGCCACTAGCTTAGTAGAGAAGTCGATTTGCTCAAGCTCAGGGAAGAAGTCATCCCAATCACATTGTGCTTCGCCGTAGTACCAAGTTGGGATACCTAGAAGAAGAAGATCGAAGTTATCAATGTCTTCTTTGCTGCTTTTCGCGATGTCTTGAACGTGAACTAGATGTTTACCTAGTTGCTTTTGAATCATCTTTGCAACGGCTTCAGTATTACCTGTGTCGCTACCGAAGAAGATACCTACACTTGCCATAGAGTCTATACCTTTACATTGTTTGTTATTGGCGATGTTACTAAGGGTTTAACCTAACCCTGAGCCTTCCCAAGTTAGCTGAATTACACCTTTTGCAATAAAGCCAGCACAGCCTAGGAAAAGGACTAACCACACAATACGACGACCAAAAACAGGTACATTGCCTTGCTTTAGCACATCTTTTATCGCCATCCCGATGAAAAAAAAGATAGCAGCAAAAAGAAGATCGAGCCCAATAGACTCGAGCATATCCATATAGTCGTAAAGCATTTTAGCCCTTCATGCCGAAAAATCTTGGGCGCACTATACCACTGTTAAACGGTAAAGTTAATGCACTACAAGAAGGGTTATTTCAATAATCTAGTGTTGCTTTTCGAATTTGTTAACTCGAAATGTATTTTCGAATGACTCTCATTACTTCTGTCGGTTTCTCGGCGTGTAACCAGTGACCAGTGCCAGCGATAATGTGTGCTTTAGCATGGTTAAATTGTCGCTTCACTGCCGGCTGATGTTCTGGCATTAAGTAGTCAGAGTCGCCGCCTTTGATAAATAAAGTTGGGATATCTGTTGGTGTGATTTCTTGCCAGCCAATAATTTGGTCATAATTCTCAAAAAGGCTCGGTACGTTAAACCGCCAATCCATCTTATCGCCATTTTTGTACAGTGATTTAGAGAGAAATTGTCTTACACCATCGAGTTCAATATGTTGAGCTAGGATATCCATGGCTTGCTGTCGATTTGCTGGTTTTTCATTAATAACAGCATGTAAGCCGTTAAAAACATTATCGTGGCGGTTCGTAGTGTAGGCTACAGGCGCCATGTCGAGAACGACTAACTGCTTGACTACATTTGGAGCAATGTCCACAAGAGCCATCGCGACTTTTCCGCCCATGGAGTGACCAATAACAATAGATGGCTCAACGTTTAAGTGCTGAAGGAGCTGAGCCACATCTTTTGCCATATCGGTATAGTTATGGACTTCGGAGTGGAAAGAGAGGCCGTGATTTCTCAGATCAATACTGATCACCGTGTGATCTTTAATAAGATCGCGGGCGAGTAGACCCAGATTACTTAAACTACCAAACAATCCGTGAATCAAAACAACTGTTTGGCCTTGGCCTTCCTGCTTATAGTTGAGTAATGCTGACATTTTATCTTATTCGTGATGGGTTTAACGTGGAGTATCCGCGTGGATCTCGTTATAATCCCCCAGAGTTTAAACATTGAGAATGTGAAAAGCGAATGAAAACAATTGAGGTTGATGAGGATCTATACCGTTATATAGCTAGTCAAACTAAGCATATCGGTGAAAGCGCCTCGGATATTTTGCGACGCCTTTTAAACCTTGATGGTCAGTTGCAGGAAGCTAAAGCCGCGCCTGTAGTAGAGAAGCCACAAGGGATTGTAGTAAGTAAAGATGCGGGTAAAACGGAATCTGTTGATGTAGTGAAAGAAATGCGTTCGCTGCTTATTTCTGATGAGTTTGCCGGTCTAAAAAAAGCGATTGATCGCTTTATGTTGGTATTATCGACCTTACATAAATTGAATCCAGAAGGTTTCGCCCAGGCTACGAATGTAAAAGGACGCAAACGCGTGTACTTTGCAGACAATGAAGAAACCTTGCTAGCAAACGGTAATACGACCAAGCCAAAAGCCATTCCTGGCACACCGTTTTGGGTTATCACGAATAACAATACAAGTCGTAAAAGACAGATGGTTGAACAAGTGATGGCACACATGGGGTTCCAACCTGACTTAATAGAAAAAGTAACAGGTTCAATCTAAGAAACCTGATAGAAGCCTCATAATGCGTCGCAGTGAGCGGATATTATGAGGCTTTTTTAATTTTATTTGTATTGAAAGAAAGGATGTCAAACATGGCTATGCACCCTCGTGCTGGGCAAAAAGCGCAGCAGGAAGATCTTCACAATATCCCAGCACTCGTTGCTAACTACTTCTTACTTCAACCAGACGCGGCAAACGCAGAACACAAAGTTCAATTTGGTACTTCTGGCCACCGCGGTACTGCAGACAAGCACACTTTTAACGAAAACCACATTTTAGCGATCGCTCAAGCGGTAGCAGAAGTTCGTGCTGAGCAAGGCACAACTGGCCCGTTGTTTGTGGGTAAAGACACGCATGCGCTATCTGAACCAGCTTTTTCAAGTGTGATTGAAGTATTGATCGCAAATGGTGTGAAAGTGATTGTCCAACAAGACAACGGTTACACGCCAACACCGGGTATTTCACACGCGATTCTGACTTACAACATCAAACACGATGAAAAAGCAGACGGTATCGTTATTACCCCATCACATAACCCACCACAAGACGGCGGTATCAAATACAATCCGACACATGGTGGTCCTGCTGAAGCTGAGTTGACTCAAGCTATCGAAGATCGTGCGAACGAATTGATTGCTGAAGGTTTACAAGGTGTTAAACGCCTACCACTAGCAGAAGCAAAAGCATCGGATCTGTTTGTAGAGATGGACTTGGTGAAGCCATACATCGATGACCTGGTGAACGTTATCGATATGGAAGCAATCCAAAAGGCGAACCTGAAGATTGGTGTAGATCCATTGGGTGGCAGCGGTATCGATTACTGGCGTCAAATTGGTCAAGCATACAACCTAGACCTAACGCTAGTAAGTGAATCGATCGATCCTTCTTTCCAATTCATGTCACTAGATAAAGACGGCGTTGTGCGTATGGACTGTTCTTCTCCTTACGCAATGGCGGGTCTATTGGCACTGAAAGACGAATACGATTTAGCATTTGGTAACGATCCTGACTACGACCGTCACGGTATCGTTACGCCAAAAGGTTTGATGAACCCGAACCACTTCTTAGCCGTTTGTATTGACTACTTGTACCGTCATCGTGACGCGTGGGGTAAAGACGTCGCTGTTGGTAAAACACTAGTTTCAAGTGCGCTGATTGACCGTGTTGTTGCGGATCTAGGTCGTGAGCTATGTGAAGTGCCTGTTGGTTTCAAATGGTTTGTAGACGGTCTGTACACTGGTAAGTTTGGTTTCGGCGGCGAAGAAAGTGCTGGTGCGTCTTTCCTTCGTAAAGATGGCACGCCTTGGTCAACAGACAAAGATGGCATCTTGCTATGCCTTCTAGCAGCAGAGATCACTGCGGTAACGGGTAAGAACCCTCAAGATTACTATGAAGAGCTTGCAGCGAAGCACGGTGAATCTAAGTACAACCGTATTCAAGCTGTAGCAAATGGCCCACAAAAAGACGTGCTGAAGAAGTTGTCGCCAGAAATGGTCGCGGCTGAAACACTAGCGGGTGATCCAATTACGGCTCGTCTCACGCATGCGCCTGGTAATGGTGCTGCAATCGGTGGTCTAAAAGTAACAACAGCGAATGGCTGGTTTGCTGCTCGTCCATCAGGCACAGAAGATATCTACAAGATTTACTGTGAGAGTTTTAAAGGTGAAGAGCACCTAAAACAAATCGAAGCAGAAGCACAAGAAATAGTTAATCAAGTGTTTGCAGCCGCTGGTTTGTAAAACATCCAATGGTCAATGTATCTAGCAAAGGGTTGATGTGAAAACATCAACCCTTTCATGTTTAAGTGCCCCGAACAGCTTTATCTCCGGGCCATGAATCTGGTACCACAAACCAGAATTGACCGTCTTCCGTTTGTGCGTGTATGAATCGATCTAAAGGCTTTTCAATAGGTTGAGAGAAATCGTCTGTTCCGATCGCCCAGCATGGTTTATGTAAATGATAAAGGGGTTTACCAATTAAATCCCATTGACTTTGATAGCACCAGTAACCACTAATCTGACTTGGATTTAATTCATAACCCAAGCACTCGCTAGGAGTTGGCTCTGGAGTAAACGGATTAATATAGAGTCGTCCTTGCATCAATAGACGTTCTTGTGGAGCGTCGTTTAACGGAATTATTTTTTGAAATTCCGGGCGATCGCTCATTTTCAACTGATGAGTAAGCATTCTATTCAGTTTTGTATGCAGCTGGTCGTGAGCATTCGGACCATACCATACGCCGTTATAAAGAAGATAAAACTTAATCGCTACTTCCCAGTGTTCTATTTGATTTGATTCTGTATTCCGCAACACCAAGTCGATAGCACCAATAGTCTTACCTTCGATGTCGTTTAACTGAACCTCTTCCGCGATAACCTGATATCGTTCTGAACTAGAGAGAACTGCAGTGCATAAGTGCTGATATAAAAAGCCCAATCTTGGATTACCATTGTATTGCTCAGCGTTATTTAAAGGCGTTACCGAAAGATCCTCTAAGGTTGTAAACGGAGGGCGTAACTTGAAAAGAGGAGGTGAAGTGGCGATCCATTGGTAAAAGCGTTGCAGTTGGTTCATCCGTATCCCTATATGTATGGTGAGGCGACAAGCTTTGTTATTGTAACTAAATTTGCTTTTGAGGGTAGGGTGGCTAGCATCGATATTAGGGTTCGAGATACACTTTAAAGACCTAAATGATATCAAGGTGCCAGATGTCAAAACGTTGTTGTATCAACTAGGTTGCACACTCTCGGTCTGATTTCATCGAGAGGTTATTTAGGTTTACATGCGCTAGAAATTGGAAGTAATAATGAATAACTTAAAGCTAGAACAGATTCTTAATGACAAACTGTCACCGCAGTTAATTAAAGATTACGCACCAAACGGGTTACAGGTAGAAGGGACGCCAGCCGTAAAGCGTATTATCACTGGCGTAACTGCCTCTCAAGCCTTAATCGATAAAGCGATTGAGCTTAATGCAGACGCATTACTCGTTCATCACGGTTATTTTTGGAAAGGTGAACCTGAGCCAATTCGTGGTATGAAAGGTAAACGAATTCGTAGTCTGATCAAAAACGATATCAACTTATATGGTTATCACCTTCCTCTGGATATTAACCCAGAGCTAGGCAACAACGCCGAATTAGCTCGCTTACTTGAAATCGAAGTAGAAGGTGGACTTGAAGGACACCCTCAATCAGTAGCCATGTTTGGACGCTTGAAAAAACCGATGTCTGGTGCTGAGTTTGCGAGCAAGATCAATCAAGTTCTTGATAGAGAACCACTGCATATTGCTCCAGAGAATACCGATAAGATGATTGAGACAGTCGGTTGGTGCACTGGTGGAGGGCAAGATTTCATTGAACTTGCTGTACAACACGGGCTGGATGCATTTATCTCTGGAGAAATTTCAGAGCGTACCACTTATACCGCTCGTGAAATGGACATTCATTACTTTGCTGCAGGTCATCATGCTACTGAGCGTTATGGTGTTCAGGCTTTAGGAAAATGGCTAGCGGATGAATATGGCCTACATGTGGAGTTTATCGATATTGATAATCCGGTTTAGTGTTCGCTATTCATAACGTGAAACGCTGAAAAGAAAAAAGGGTTGAGACAAAATCTCAACCCTTTTGTTTATCTTCTAACTAAAAAGATCATTCACGTTCGTGAAGTGGAGAAAACTCACGCTGTGTCTCACCAGTGTATAGCTGACGAGGACGACCGATGCGGTTCAGTGGATCGCTGTGCATTTCGTTCCAGTGAGCAATCCAGCCGATGGTACGAGAAATCGCGAAGATAACCGTAAACATAGAAACTGGAATACCAATCGCTTTAAGAATGATACCTGAGTAGAAGTCTACGTTCGGGTACAGCTTCTTAGACACGAAGTACTCATCAGAAAGCGCAATGCGCTCAAGTTCCATTGCAACGTCTAGCAGAGGGTCTTGAATGTTTAGCTCTTTGAGAACTTCATGACACGTTTCGCGCATTACTGTCGCACGTGGGTCGTAGTTCTTGTAAACGCGGTGACCAAAGCCCATTAAGCGGAATGGGTCATCTTTGTCTTTCGCGCGGTCTACATATTCAGGGATGTTATCGACGCTGCCAATCTCTTCTAGCATTCTCAAGCAGGCTTCGTTTGCACCACCGTGAGCAGGTCCCCAAAGGGATGCAATACCAGCGGCAATACATGCAAATGGGTTCGCACCAGAAGAGCCAGCTAGACGAACAGTTGATGTCGACGCATTCTGTTCGTGATCCGCGTGTAGAGTGAAAATCTTATCCATCGCACGGGCAACCACAGGATTTACTTCATACTCTTCGCAAGGGTTTGCGAACATCATATGCAAGAAGTTCTCTGCGTAGCTAAGGTCGTTACGAGGGTAAATAAATGGCTGACCGATAGAGTATTTGTAACACATCGCCGCCAGTGTTGGCATTTTTGACAGCAGACGGTACGCTGCAATTTCGCGGTGTTCGTCGTTGTTAATGTCAAGAGAGTCGTGATAGAAGGCTGCAAGTGCTCCAACTACACCACACATTACCGCCATTGGGTGTGCATCGCGTCGGAAGCCATGGAAAAAGCTTGCGATTTGCTCGTGTACCATTGTGTGACGAGTAACGGTCGTTTTGAATTGCTCGTATTGTTCTCGGGTAGGGGCTTCACCATAAAGAAGGATGTAACATACTTCTAAGTAATCTGCGTTATTGGCTAATTGATCAATCGGGAAACCGCGGTGCAAAAGAATACCTTTGCCGCCATCGATGTACGTGATTGATGATTCACAAGATGCAGTGGCAAGAAAACCTGGGTCAAAAGTAAAGTAACCATTGGCTCCCAGCTTACGAACGTCAATTACAGGTGTACCTAGCGTACCGTCCATAATTGGCAGTTCGATTGGCGCTTGACCTTCAACATGAAGGGTCGCTTTCTTATCCGCCATAACAATCTCCTTTGTTTATTATTTAATCCGTCCAGGATGTTTATGTGCCATTTTTGTACTGTTGTTAAAGCTTAAAGTCAATTTTTCTCCATCTTTGTGTGCACTTGTTATGATTTTTCTCATGAAAATCGTTAAAAATCTGTTCTATGTAGCATAATTTGTTACACCAATTGTATTAGAATGTTGCTCGCCGTATATTGGCAAAGAAAATTTTAGTTAAATCCTTATAAATTCGGGGCTAGAAACAAAGAGTGAGGTTTGTTGCTGGATTCCGTTTGTTAACAACTTGTTTACACTTATCTGAGTGGTTACTCGCGATATTTGTTAAATAGATGTTAACTTTTGTACGTTTGGAAGCTGAAATTGGTTATAACAATAAATGCTCAATGGAGCTGAGTGAGCAAGCCCGTGAAAGAAAGAAAGTCAAGACCTGTTAATTTAGATTTACAGACCATCCACTTTCCTATCACAGCAATCGCATCCATCCTACACCGTGTGTCTGGGGTAATTACGTTTGTTGCGGTGGGTATATTACTGTGGTTACTATCCATTTCTCTGTCATCCCCAATGGGTTTTATGGAAGCCGCTGACATCGTCGATAGCTTCTTCGTAAAATTCATCCTGTGGGGAATTCTTACTGCACTTGCCTACCACATCGCAGGTGGTATCCGTCACTTATTGATGGATCTAGGTCACTTTGAAGAACTAGATTCAGGCACGATGAGCGCTAAAGTCGCGTTTGGTGCAACAGCAGTATTATCATTATTGGCGGGGATCTTGGTATGGTAAAACACGTATCTTCATTTGGTCGTAATGGTGTACACGATTTCCTACTAATTCGTGCAACTGCAATCATTATGACGCTATACACGATTTATCTGATTAGCTTCTGTGCATTTTCAGATATCTCTTACGCATCTTGGACCCAATTCTTTGGTGGTACCTTCACTAAAGTATTCACCATGTTGGCACTTGTCTCGATCCTGATTCACGCTTGGGTTGGTTTGTGGCAAGTATTAACTGATTACATTAAGTGCGCGAAACTACGTGGCGCACTACAACTTGGTGTTATTGCCGTGCTATTCGGCTATGTCTTCTCTGGTCTATTTATTCTGTGGGGTGCGTAAGTGTCTATTCCAGTTCGTGAGTTTGATGCCGTAGTAATCGGCGCTGGTGGTGCAGGTATGCGCGCTGCACTACAAATTTCAGAGCAAGGCCTATCATGTGCTTTGTTGTCAAAAGTATTTCCAACACGTTCTCATACTGTGTCTGCACAGGGCGGCATTACCGTTGCTCTGGGTAACTCGCACAAAGACGATTGGCAATGGCACATGTACGATACCGTTAAAGGTTCCGACTACATCGGTGACCAGAACGCGATTGAATACATGTGTAAAAATGGTCCTGAGTCAGTTATCGAGCTTGAAAAAATGGGTCTTCCATTCTCTCGTTTTGATAACGGTACCATATACCAACGTCCATTCGGTGGCCAATCTAAAGAGTTTGGTGGTGAGCAGGCTGCTCGTACAGCCGCTGCTGCAGACCGTACTGGTCACGCACTTCTTCACACGCTTTACCAGCAAAACGTAAAACACAAAACAACCATCTTCTCGGAGTGGTACGCTTTGGATCTTGTGAAAAACCAAGACGGCGCAATCATGGGTTGTACTGCGATTTGTATGGAAACGGGTGAAATCTGTTACTTCAAATCGAAAGCAACCATTCTAGCTACAGGTGGTGCAGGTCGTATTTACGCATCGACCACTAACGCGCACATCAACACGGGTGATGGCGTTGGTATGGCACTTCGCGCAGGCGTTCCAATGCAAGACATGGAAATGTGGCAGTTCCACCCAACAGGTATTGCTGGCGCGGGTGTTCTAGTGACGGAAGGTTGTCGTGGTGAAGGTGGTTACCTTCTAAATAAAGATGGTGAACGCTTCATGGAGCGCTACGCACCAAACGCGAAAGACCTTGCTGGTCGTGACGTGGTTGCTCGTTCAATGATGATTGAAATTCGTGAAGGCCGCGGCTGTGATGGTCCTTGGGGTCCACATATCAAGTTGAAACTTGATCACCTTGGTAAAGAAGTACTTGAATCACGTCTACCAGGTATCTGTGAACTGTCTCGTACATTTGCACACGTTGACCCAGTGAAAGAGCCAATTCCAGTAATTCCAACTTGTCACTACATGATGGGTGGTGTACCTACTCAAGTCTCTGGCCAAGCAATTAAGCAGAAGGCCGACGGTAGCGAGATGGAAGTACAAGGCCTTTACGCATGTGGTGAGATTGCTTCTGTATCGGTACACGGTGCTAACCGTCTGGGCGGCAACTCATTACTAGACTTGGTCGTATTTGGTCGTGCTACTGGCTTGCACCTTGGCGAAACGCTAGCAGCGCAAGCAGAAGCTCGTCCTGCAACAGAATCTGATATTGAAGCGTCTCTAGCGCGTACTATGCGTTGGGAAAACAGCACTGGTGGTGAAGATCCAGTTCAGATTCGTAAAGACCTACAAGCATGCATGCAAAACAGCTTCTCGGTATTCCGTGAAGGCGATGCGATGGCAACCGGTCTAGAAGAGTTGAAAGTGATTCGCGAACGTTTGAAAGATGCGCATCTAGCGGACAAGTCTTCAGAGTTCAACACGCAGCGTATTGAGTGTCTAGAACTTGATAACCTGATGGAAACCGCGTTTTCAACTGCCGTTGCAGCAAACTACCGTACAGAGAGTCGTGGCGCACATGCTCGTTTCGATTTCCCTGAGCGTGATGATGAGAACTGGCTATGCCACTCTATCTACAATCCGGAAACAGAAGCGATGACTAAGCGTGATGTGAACATGACGCCAACGCATCGTGAAGCTTTCCCGCCGAAAGTACGTACATACTAAAGGGAGGATACGACTATGAAATTAAACTTCTCTTTATACCGTTACAATCCGGATGTGGATACCAAGCCTTACATGAAAGAGTATACCCTTGAGGTAGACGAAGGCTCAGACATGATGGTGCTTGATGCATTGATTCTGCTAAAAGAGCAAGATCCAAGCATCGCGTTCCGTCGCTCATGCCGTGAAGGGGTATGTGGTTCTGATGGTTTGAATATGAATGGTAAAAACGGCCTAGCGTGTATCACACCGTTATCTGCTCTACAAGGCGATAAGATAGTTATTCGTCCACTACCAGGGTTACCTGTCGTGCGCGATCTTATCGTTGACATGACGCAGTTCTATGATAACTATGCGAAAGTTAAACCATTCTTGATTGATGATGGTGCATTACCACCATCACGTGAGAACCTACAATCGCCTGATGATCGTGCGCATTTAGATGGATTGTACGAATGTATCATGTGTGCATGTTGTACAACGTCTTGCCCATCATTCTGGTGGAACCCTGATAAATTCATCGGCCCAGCTGGTCTTCTCGCAGCGTACCGTTGGCTAATTGATAGCCGCGATACGGCAACAGATGAACGTTTGTCTGATCTTGATGATGCATTTAGCGTTTTTCGTTGCCATGGCATCATGAATTGTGTAAGTGTTTGTCCTAAGGGATTAAATCCGACGAAAGCCATCGGTCACATTAAGTCGATGTTGGTTAATCGTTCGGTTTAATTTACTCGCTCTTAGGAATGTCGCAGTGTTGCGGATCACCCGATATGACCGCTTCACTGCTTCAGTAATATTCGAGTAAAGAATACAAAAATTGCCGACCGTATTTTTAGTCGGCTCTTATAGCTCGGCAAAGACCGAAGCAAACGTGAAAACTACTGGTTAAGGGAAAATATGCACAACGGCGTGATGAAGGCATGGCTCGAGTCTTCACACTTGGCTGGCGCCAATGCAACGTATGTAGAGGACCTCTACGAACTGTATCTAAGTGATCCCGATCTGGTAAGTGAGGAGTGGAAACGTGTTTTTGAAGGCTTGCCTAAGCCATCAGAAGAAGTGGCAGAACAACCACATTCACGTGTCCGTGACTACTTCCGACGACTCGCTAGAGAAACAAAGCATTACAATGTCCAAGTTAGTGACCCAGATGTCGATGCAAAACAAGTAAAAGTTCTACAGCTAATCAACGCATACCGTTTCCGCGGGCATGAAGCTGCAGAATTAGACCCACTAGGTCTATGGCAACGCCCAACAGTGGCGGAGTTAGACCCTGCTTTTCATAATCTTACCGAAGATGACTTCGAAGAAACTTTCAACGTAGGTTCTTTTGCTGTTGGGCAAGAAACCATGAAGTTGAAAGATATCTATGAAGCCCTCAACAAAACTTATTGCGGTTCCATCGGTGCTGAATACATGCACATGACTGACACAGAGCAAAAGCGTTGGATTCAGCAACGCCTTGAGTCTGTCGTAGGCCAGCCATCATTCAACAAAGATGAGAAGCGCACATTCCTAGAAGAGCTAACAGCCGCTGAAGGTTTGGAGCGTTACCTCGGGGCGAAATTCCCAGGTGCAAAACGTTTCTCTTTAGAAGGTGGTGATGCGCTGATTCCGATGACGAAAGAGTTGATCCGTCATGCGGGTACAAGTGGAATGCGTGAAGTGGTTATCGGTATGGCTCACCGCGGTCGTTTGAACATGCTGGTGAACGTACTTGGTAAGAAACCTCAAGACCTGTTTGATGAGTTCGCCGGTAAACACGACGAAACTTGGGGTACGGGTGATGTGAAATATCACCAAGGTTTCTCTGCTGATTTTGCGACTCCTGGCGGTGATGTTCACTTAGCACTTGCATTTAACCCGTCGCACCTAGAAATCGTAAACCCAGTAGTCATGGGCTCAGTTCGAGCACGTCAAGATCGCTTGGGTGATAATCAAGGTAGCAAAGTGCTTCCTATCACCATCCACGGTGATTCTGCAATCGCTGGTCAGGGTGTGGTTGCCGAAACGTTCAACATGTCTCTTGCTCGTGGGTTCCAAGTTGGTGGTACGGTACGTATCGTCATCAACAACCAAGTAGGCTTTACGACGTCTAATCCTCGTGACACGCGTTCTACGATGTACTGTACCGATATCGCGAAGATGGTGCAGGCGCCAATTTTCCATGTAAATGCAGATGACCCAGAAGCAGTTGCTTTTGTTACTCGCATTGCATTGGATTACCGTAACGAGTTCAAGCGCGATGTCGTGATCGATCTTGTGTGTTACCGTCGCCACGGCCACAATGAGGCGGATGAGCCAAATGCGACTCAGCCTTTGATGTACCAGAAAATCAAAAAGCATCCTACACCACGCAAATTGTATGCAGATGTTCTGATCGATAAAAATGAATCAGATATCGAGACAGCGACTCAGTTAGTCAATGAGTATCGCGATGCATTAGATCGCGGTGAAGTGGTTGTTAAAGAATGGCGTCCAATGGCGTTGCACTCTGTAGACTGGTCCCCTTACTTAGGGCACGAATGGGATATGGAGTGGGATTCAAAATACGACAAGACACGCCTTATTGAGCTAGGCAATCGTCTGTGTCAGTACCCAGAAAGCCATAAACTGCAAAGCCGTGTTAATAAGCTATACAACGATCGTCTAGCAATGATGACCGGTGAAAAAGCCATTGACTGGGGTATGGCTGAAACATTGGCGTATGCTACATTGGTTGACGATGGCAAGCGTATTCGTCTTTCTGGTCAGGACTCGGGTCGTGGTACTTTCTTCCACCGTCACTCGGTTCTTCATAACCAAACCGATGCAAGCACTTACATTCCATTAGCGAATATTCATGACAACCAAGGGCCATTCCAAGTCTTTGACTCAGTATTGTCAGAAGAAGCTGTGTTGGCGTTTGAATACGGTTACGCAACAGCCGAACCAGGTGGTTTAACTATCTGGGAAGCACAGTTTGGTGATTTTGCCAACGGTGCACAAGTTGTTATCGACCAGTTTATCTCGTCAGGCGAGCAAAAGTGGGCGCGTTTGTGCGGTCTTACTATGCTTCTACCTCATGGTTATGAAGGTCAAGGCCCTGAGCACTCATCTGCACGTTTAGAGCGTTACCTTCAGCTTTGTGCTGAGCAAAATATGCAGGTTGTGGTTCCTTCAACACCGGCTCAGGTGTACCACATGATTCGTCGTCAGGTTGTACGCCCAATGCGTCGACCTCTCATTGTTATGTCGCCGAAATCTTTGCTGCGCCACCCTCTATGTACTTCAACGATTGAAGACTTGGCGGATGGTACATTCCAATCTGCAATTCCAGAAGTAGATGATTTAGAACCAAGCAAAGTGAAACGTGTCGTGTTCTGTGCTGGTAAGGTTTACTTTGACCTACTAGAGCAGCGCCGTAACAACGAGCAAGACGATGTTGCTATCGTGCGTATTGAACAGCTTTACCCATTCCCAATGGAAGAAGTACAAGCAGCAATTGCTCAATACACTAACGTTGAAGACTTCGTGTGGTGTCAGGAAGAACCTCAGAACCAAGGTGCTTGGTACTGTAGCCAACATAACTTCCGTGCCGCTATTCCTGCAGGTGCAAATCTTAAATACGCAGGTCGCCCAGCTTCTGCTTCGCCAGCAGTTGGCTACATGTCGGTGCACTTGAAACAACAAAAAGCGTTGGTTGAAGACGCTCTGAACGTGAACTCAAAAACTTCGAATTAAGAATTAGAAGTTAAAGGAAGAAACAGATATGACAATTGAAATTCTGGTTCCAGATTTACCTGAATCAGTTGCTGATGCAACCGTAGCGACATGGCACAAACAACCAGGCGACGCAGTAGAGCGTGACGAGGTTTTGGTTGACATCGAAACAGACAAAGTTGTGCTAGAAGTTCCAGCTCCGGAAGCTGGCGTTTTAGAAGCTATTGTTGAAGCAGAAGGTGCGACAGTACTTTCTAAACAAATCATTGCTAAATTGAAGCCAGGCGCAGTTGCAGGTGAACCAACTGCAGACAAAACAGAAGGTACTGAAGCATCTCCTGATAAGCGTCACAAAGCTGCGCTTAGCGAAGAAAGTAATGACGCATTAAGCCCAGCAGTGCGCCGTTTGTTGGCTGAACATGGCTTAGAAGCAAGCCAAGTGAAAGGCACTGGTGTTGGTGGTCGTATTACGCGTGAAGATATTGAAGCGCATCTTGCGAACGCTAAATCTGCGTCAAAAGAAGACTCGCCAGCAGTGGTTGACGTGCCGGCAGCGGCTCGCAGTCAGAAGCGTGTTCCAATGACTCGCCTTCGTAAGACAGTCGCTAACCGTCTGCTAGAAGCGAAGAACAACACGGCAATGCTAACGACGTTTAACGAAGTGAACATGAAACCAATCATGGACCTTCGTAAGCAGTACAAAGATCAGTTCGAAGAGCGTCACGGTATTCGTTTGGGCTTCATGTCTTTCTACGTGAAAGCAGTAACAGAAGCGCTTAAGCGTTACCCAGAAGTAAATGCTTCGATTGATGGCGATGACATTGTTTACCACAACTACTTCGACATTAGCATGGCGGTATCAACTCCACGTGGTCTAGTTACACCTGTCCTAAAAGACTGTGACAAGCTTGGTTTCGCTGATGTTGAAAAAGGCATCAAAGAGCTGGCTATTAAAGGTCGTGATGGCAAGCTAACGGTAGACGAGCTAATGGGCGGTAACTTCACTATCACAAACGGTGGTGTGTTCGGTTCACTAATGTCTACACCAATCATCAACCCACCTCAATCAGCGATTCTTGGTATGCATAAGATCCAAGAGCGTCCGATGGCAGTGGATGGCAAAGTTGAAATCTTGCCGATGATGTACCTAGCGTTATCTTACGATCACCGCCTAATTGATGGTCGTGAATCAGTTGGCTTCCTAGTAACGATTAAAGAGTTACTAGAGGACCCAGCACGTCTCCTATTAGACGTTTAATATCGCTAAAACGTCTAGTTATCGTAGGTAGCTAGACGTTAAAAATTTCAATGGCTAGACTAGCTCAACGTTTGGCCTTCATTTGAATCCTTCAGTATGAGAACTCATGATGAAGGATTGATTTGAGAAGACCCTACAGACGTACAAGCAGCCAAGACTGCAGCGTTATGGAAATAATAAATCCCTTAAGGGAAAAACAAACGGAATATCGAAATGAATTTGCATGAATACCAAGCCAAACAGCTGTTTGCAGAATTCGGTTTGCCTGTGCCAGAAGGCTACGCGTGTGATACACCACAAGAAGCTTTTGAAGCCGCAGGCCGTATTAGTACAGCCAAGAAAGTAGTTAAATGTCAGGTTCACGCTGGTGGCCGTGGTAAAGCGGGTGGCGTAGAGCTACACGATACAAAAGAAGGCGTTAAAGAGTTTGCACAGAAGTGGTTAGGTAAAAACCTAGTGACTTACCAAACTGACGCTAACGGTCAGCCAGTAACAAAAATCCTTGTTGAAGAAGCTTCAAATATTGCGAACGAACTATACCTAGGTGCGGTAGTTGACCGTGCTAGCCGTAAGATCGTTTTCATGGCTTCTACCGAAGGTGGTGTGGAAATTGAAAAAGTTGCGGAAGAAACGCCAGAACTCATCCACAAAGCAGCAATTGACCCACTAGTAGGTCCACAAGCTTACCAAGGTCGTGAGCTAGCGTTCAAACTTGGTCTTGAAGGCGACCAAATCAAACAATTCGTTAAGATCTTTATGGGTCTTGGCACTATGTTCTCTCAGTACGATCTTGCTCTGCTAGAGATCAACCCACTTGTGATTACTGGCGAAGGCAACTTGCTATGTCTTGACGGTAAGATCAACATCGACTCAAACGCACTGTATCGTCAGCCTAAGCTTCGTGAAATGCACGATCCTTCACAAGAAGATGAGCGTGAAGCACACGCAGCTCAGTGGGAGCTGAACTACGTAGCACTAGACGGTAACGTTGGCTGTATGGTTAACGGTGCAGGCCTAGCAATGGGTACGATGGATATCGTAAACCTACACGGCGGCAAACCAGCTAACTTCTTAGATGTAGGTGGCGGCGCGACGAAAGAGCGTGTTGCTGAAGCATTCAAGATCATCCTATCTGATGACAATGTGAAAGCGGTACTTGTTAACATCTTTGGTGGTATTGTACGTTGTGACATGATCGCAGAAGGTATTATCGGTGCGGTTAAAGAGGTAGGCGTAAGCGTACCTGTTGTTGTTCGTCTTGAAGGTACTAACGCTGACCTAGGTCGCGAAGTTCTTGCTAATTCTGATGTTGATATCATTGCTGCTGAGTCGCTAACTGATGCTGCTCAGAAAGTTGTTGCTGCTGCGGAGGCTAAATAATGTCTGTATTAATTAACAAAGACACTAAAGTAATCTGTCAGGGGTTCACTGGTGGTCAAGGTACTTTCCACTCAGAGCAAGCTATCGCATACGGTACGCAAATGGTTGGTGGTGTGTCTCCAGGTAAAGGCGGCCAAACTCACCTAGGTCTTCCTGTATTCAACACAGTTCGCGAAGCAGTAGAAGCGACTGGTGCAACAGCGACAGTCATCTACGTACCAGCTCCTTTCTGTAAAGATGCAATCCTAGAAGCGATTGACGCGGGTATCGAGCTAATCGTAACGATTACTGAAGGTATCCCTACTACAGATATGATCGACGTGAAAGTGAAGCTAGAAGAAACTGGCGTTCGCATGATTGGTCCTAACTGTCCGGGCGTTATCACTCCTGATGAGTGTAAGATCGGTATCATGCCTGGTCACATCCACAAGAAAGGCAAAGTAGGTATTGTATCTCGTAGCGGTACTCTAACTTACGAAGCAGTTAAACAAACCACTGACGAAGGTTTCGGCCAGTCTACTTGTGTTGGTATCGGTGGTGACCCAATCCCGGGTTCAAACTTCATTGATATCCTAAAACTGTTCCAAGAAGACCCTGAGACAGAAGCGATCGTTATGATCGGTGAGATCGGTGGTACTGCAGAAGAAGAAGCAGCAGCATACATTAAAGAAAATGTAACGAAGCCAGTGGTTTCTTACATTGCTGGTGTAACTGCGCCTCCTGGTAAGCGTATGGGCCATGCTGGTGCGATTATCTCTGGTGGTAAAGGTACTGCTGAAGACAAGTTCGCTGCACTAGAAGCGGCTGGCGTTAAAACTGTGAAATCTCTAGCAGAGATTGGCCAAGGTCTACGTGAAGTGACGGGTTGGTAATCGACCACACTACTTAATAAGTATTAAAAAGCCTGCGACTTCGCAGGCTTTTCTTTTTCCGTTTCCGTGGATTTATGTTTGTTGTTAGCAAGGTCTTTCGCGTTTAATACTCAATGCGATTATGCTTTGCTTTTAATCAGCTGGCTCAGCATAAATAAGGATGTTGCGCTGATCACTACGGAAGGGCCGGCCGGTGTATCGAAGTGCCATGATAGGCTAAGCCCCATCAGTACTGCCACAGAGCCAATAATGGATGCGAACAATGCCATTTGCTCTGGTGATGAAGAGACTTTACGTGCTGTTGCGGCTGGGATAATTAGGAGCGAAGTCATGATCAACGCGCCAACGAACTTCATACCTACTGCGATTACTACACCCACCATTAGCATTAACACCAATCTAACTAAGTCTGTATTCACGCCCTCAACAGCGGCAAGTTCTTCACTGACAGTGCTAGAAAGCAGTGGGCGCCAGAAGACGTACAAACACGCGCTTACCGCAACAACACCTGCGTAAATAAACATCAGATCTTGTGGAGAGACGGCAAGTAAGTCCCCAAATAGGTAGCTCATTAAATCGACGCGCACGTTTTCCAAAAAGCTAACCGATACTAAACCGATAGAGAGTGCACTGTGTGCCAAGATACCTAACAACGTGTCTGTAGCCACAAGTTGTTGCTTTTGCAGAGTGACAAGCAAAACGGCCAGAGCTAAACAGCAGACGAGTAGCGCAAGGTAGAGATTTACGTTGAGCAAGAAGCCCAGCGCTAGGCCCATTAACGATGCATGAGCTAGGGTATCTCCGAAGTAAGCCATTTTACGCCAAACGACAAATGACCCAAGTGGACCGGCAATGATCGCGATACCAATACCAGCAAGAATAGAAGGTAGGAGAAACTCAATCATGATGGTGATGTCCGTGTTTATGGTGGGAGCATGATATCGCATCACCGCTTACTGGCGTTCCGGATAAATCGTGATGATGGTGCTCATGGTCGTGATGATAAAACGCGAGAGACTCTCTCGCTGCATTGCCAAATAGTGCGATGTAAGAAGGGTGCTGAGTAATAGTGGCAGGTGAACCTGAGCAGCAAACATGGTGATGCAGACAAATAACATCGTCCGTTTTCGCCATCACTAAATGTAAGTCATGCGATACCATAAATACGCCACAATCAAAGCGGTGACGAATGCTCTCAATTAAGTCATAGAGATCGATTTGACCTTGGATATCCACCCCCTGAGCTGGTTCGTCTAATACCAATAGCTGAGGACGTTGAAGCAGAGCGCGAGCCAGTAACACTCGTTGGTTTTCACCACCGGATAAGCGATGCATATTACTATTAAGTAAATGTTCAGCGCCAACAAGCCGTAATGCATCAATGCACTCCTGCTTACTGTATTTTCCTGCTAAATTTAGAAAGCGGGTTACATTCAATGGAAGGGAGTCATTGAGCTTCAACTTTTGAGGAACGTAACCAATTTTCAGTTTTCTTTGTCGGTTCAACTTGCCGCTAGTTGGCTTTTGAAGACCTAAGATAACTTTGACTAACGTTGATTTTCCCGCTCCATTGGGACCAATTAGGGTAGTTATTTTGCCCTTTTCTAATTCCATACTAATGTTATCGAGAACTCTGCGGCCATCGAACTCGACGCATAACTGCTCAAGATGGACTAAGGAAGACATGAATGAAACTCATTTGCAAATCAATAATGTTATAATGTAACATTATCTCACTTTCCACGCCATATCCCAAGTAAAACTATGAAAAGAGCATTAATTCTTGCTGCCTCAGCAATGTTAACACTGCCAGTACAGGCGGTAACGGTACTGACGAGTATCAAACCTATTCAGTTGTTAGTAACAGAGCTTACTCAAGGAGTAACTTCACCAGACGTGTTATTGCAGTCTAACACATCACCCCATGACTACGCTTTGCGTCCATCGGATGTTAAAAAGGTCGCTTCGGCTGATTTGGTTATCTGGTACGGACATGATCTTGAACCGTTTCTAGAGAAAGTTGTTTCGGATAGATCGAATACTTTGACTATTAGTCAAATTCCAAATCTAGAATTGCGTGAATTTGATAGTGAGCACAACCATGACCATGATGGGCACGATCATGGCTCACATGATCCGCACTTTTGGCTAGGTGTAAGCCAAGCACAACAAGTGGCCAAGGCTGTTGTGAATCAACTTGTATCACTTGATCCGGAAAATGCAGCTCAATATCAAGCGAACCTCAAAAAGTTTGAACTCGAGCTAAAAGACACTGACCAACAGATAAAGCAGAAGCTGGCACCAGTAAAAAACAAAGGTTACTTTGTATTCCATGATGCTTACGGTTATTTCGAAGATCGTTATGAACTAAATCAAATGGGGCATTTTACTGTGAGCCCGGAACGCAAGCCAGGAGCGAAGACCTTAATTCAAATTCGTCAAAAGCTAAGTGGTGGAGATGTGGCTTGTGTATTTTCTGAACCTCAGTTTACCCCGGCTGTCGTTCAGAGCGTAATGAGAGGCAGTGATGTCACTAAAGGCGAGCTTGACCCGTTAGGGAGTACAATTGAAGCAAAACCTGGCAGTTACTTTACTTTTCTCAACAATATGGCGAATAGTTTTGAGCAATGCTTGAACAAAAAGTCAGATTAAGTGCTGTCGTAATGTAGGAGTAGTCTTTTTAACGTGATCCAGTAGTAAGAATTACAACCTTTGGTAAGGCGAGCCTTTTCTCAGAAAGTAATTGAGATATCATTACCAATAATTATCAGCTCAAAATAACCGTATCAATCCATGTTTTACAAACGATGAACGGTCACTTTCAGAGCACAAATTGATACAAAAGGTTTTCGTCTTGCTACGCCAATTAGCCCTTGCTCTGTTGGGCTTTGTCTTATCCTACCAAGCATTTGCGCTTCATAATGCAAATGCAATCTTTTACCCTTTGCCAACTCAGGCAAAGGGTACTTTTATCGCGGCTAAAAAGTTGTTCTTGGGTGAAAAGGGCGGTTTGTGGATTCATGACGTACACGGACGAGTCCTGTTTTACGATGGTCAAACTATATTGCCTAAATCAGGTAGCTTCCTACAAACGTCGGCTAAGCAGTTGGCTTATCATAAAGGTGCTTTTTGGACCTTTATTGAAAATGAGGTCTATCGAACTTATCCAAATCAGGAGCGACGTTTAGTCTTTAGTTTAAATCCAGGCTCACAAATAAGAAAAATAGGGTCTTCAAAGAACTATATTTGGGTGAGTGATGGCGCGCATTTCTATACCTACAATATCGACACTAGCGAGTTAAACTCTTTCTCTCTATTGCAGCTCTATCAACATAGTAATAATAGCTACGTTTACATTAATGATGCGGTGCTAGTTGAAACGAAGTGGGCACTAGCAACGACTTCCGGCTTCTATCTTTCTGAAGGTGATAAGTTTGACCATGTCGCTGCCTCAGGTCAAAACTACATTGAGAAAGTCTATTATTCACACACGCGAAGAGAAATTTTGATAGGTACATTGCGTGGCGCTTTAATTTTCAACATTTACCAGCCTGATAAAGAAGTGATTAGAATTGGCGGCTCACATGTTTTGACATTCGCAGAGACAAATCAAGAGTATTGGGTGGGGACAGAGCATGGCCTTTATTTGTACTCATTTTTTTCAGGTGAGGTCACCGAAGTCGCGCCTGCAAGCTTTCTTGAGTTAGAGTTAGATAACACGAAGATTTATTCGTTGTTGAGCGACAATATGGGAGGGATGTGGATTGCGACTAACCAAGGTATTCGTTATTACTCGCTATTTAGTAAAAAATTTGAACGAGTGACCTTTAGTAGTTATGACTCACACACCCTATCAGGACGAATTCGGCAAACTATTGAAGGTCCTGATGGTGCGCTTTGGTTTGCTGATGACCGAAAGATTTATCGTTCAGGAAAGAGTGGGATTAACCAAGTCTTAGAGTTGGAGTCGCAGATCAATGAATTTGCGTTTCAAAACGGCATGCTTTGGCTTGCAACCTCAAAAGGGCTGGAAATATTTGAGCTAAATGGTCTCAACAAGATTACATTTCCTTATTTACAGGTTATGGCTGGACATGCCGTAGAGCATGTGACCGTTGATGGTGATGACCGTCTTTGGGTATCAAGCGGATACCATCTTTACAATGTTGATACTGCTGCACAAAGCGTACGAAACTTTGGAAGTGAGTGGCTAGTAAGTCAGTATTTGCCTGCTAAGGTTACGCGCCTATATGATACTGAAGACGCCCTATTAATAGGCACCGATCATGGCGTATACCAATACAGTAATGACAACATCCAGTTTATCCGTTTTTCAGAAAAGTTTGGTGAATCATTAGACATGACCACGGCGGTTGATGGCAGCCAGTGGTTTGCTTCATCTTATGGTGTGTTTAAAACTGATACACGAAGCGATGAAAAACGTGTTGTTGAAATGAGTGAGCCCAACGCCAGACCTGCTTGCTTGATCAGAGACAGGCAAGGTGTATGGTTAGCTTCCTCTGTCGGTTTAAGCTATTACCACCTTTCGGGTGAGTTAGTGAAACATTACTCATCGTCATCAGGCTTAATGAACAATGAGTTCCTCCCTGGTATTTGTAGCGTTATACAGCAGACAGAAATTGGTGAGCGAGAGCTTGTTCTGGGGTCGAAGTACGGACTCGTAAAAGCAGAAGCATCCAAGCTGCTTGTATCTAATCCCCCAGAGTCTAAGTTTATTGTTAGCCAAGTAGTGCTTGAAAATGAAGTTCTGCAAGTTGGTAGTGCCGATCTGAATGGGCTCACACTGCCATATGGATCTTCGCTGAGTTTTTTATTCGGTGTGATGCCAAAACCAGACAGTCAAAATTTGTACTATCGATTGAACAACGATGACCCATGGCAAACGTTAGAGGGGGGCCAACTGACACTCGAGCACCTTAGTTCCGGTGAATATCACTTGCAGGTCAGTAATGAGTCTCAAGTTGCCACTGGAGTCGTTGGTTTAGAATCTCACTTTATCGTCCTTCATCCTTGGTATCTATCGCGATTTGCTATTTTAGGCTTTGTCGTAGCTAGTATTGCGGTCGTCGCATTACTTGTTTTCTGGCGCTCTCGCTACGTTGTACAGGCTAACCGTGATCTAGCAGCTCAAGTGACTCTCAAAACGAATCAGTTAAGACATCAAAGTAGAGTGTTGCTTACGAGCAACCAGCAATTACGTAAACAGATTCAAGTTAGAAACCTACTCGTAGACCATGTAGCTCTATCCATAAAATCAAGCGTCGACTTTATTGTGGCGAAACTACCTATGCCTCTGGATACTGCGACAGAGGATCATTTGGCTAAAACGAATTGGCAGTTAAATGAACTCAAAAGTGTTCCAAGTGATGTAAGTGGTGGGAGTCAGAACTACAACTTGAGTCAGATAACTCAGTCAGTGGTTGATGTATGGCAAGATGACTTTGCAAAAGCGGGTATTTTGGTAGAGCTAGAAGATGAGAGCAAGCAGAGCCGGGTTGCTCTGGAAAGTTTTAATCTTGATGTTATTTTCAATAGCATTTTTGCCAATATCATCAAGCGCTCTTTCCGAGGTCAAACGGTTAGAATTATGCTAGAAGAGGGACATGATATTGTGTCATTGAGCTTTCTTGATTACGGGACGCAATTACCTAATAAAGTCTCGACTGGGCTTCCATCTAACTTAAATCACTCTGAGTTGAGTATTGACCACCTTGCCCAACTAGTGACAACGAGTGGTGGTTATTTGGCTGTCTTCTCTTCTGATGCTCAAAACAAAGTCGAGATTACATGGCCATCTGCGAAGGAAAGGAGTTATCTGGATGAACCGCAGCAAGAACTCAATCCTGTAACTATTGCAGAAGATCAAGTCACACCAGAGAAAGAGTGGTTGCAAAAAGTCTATCAATTAGTGGCAGAGCATTACCATGATCCTGAATTTGGCACTGCGTCAGCCGCTAAAATGCTGTATATGTCTGAACGCTCTTTACAGAGACGTTTTAAATCTGCCTCGTCAAGAACGTTAAAAGACTATGTCACAGAGGTTCGTTTGGAAACGGCGTGTGAAAAGTTATTGGCGGGTGAGAAAATCAGTGAAGTCGCCTTTAACTGTGGCTTTAATGATCCATCTTACTTTAGCCAAAAGTTTAAGCTGCATTTTGGTTTGCCCCCTTCCAAGTTTGCTTTGACTCAAGAAAGCCAAGAAATTAACTAGAAAACCTTCATTATACGCTCCCTAATTAATAGTTAAGATGCTGGGGAGCTGCATACAGTGCTCTATTATTGCTGCAGTTGCTAACGCAGTAAGTTTCATTGTTTCTTCATCACATCTAGCCTACAAATCCATTCTCAACACGTAAGCACGATCACGTTCTATCTGTTAGTCGCGATGTTCATAGCAATAAGCATAAATGGCTTCAAGAGAATGATTTACTGATAGTTGCAACAAATAAATGACAGTTGTATTGCTGTATCAAAAGAGCGTTGTTCATTTGGGGGAGTGATGGCATGCGACATTCGTGAAAACGAAAACTGTGTTGAAAAGATGGATAAGGTAAAGAAGTTTTGAAAGAGGTGAAAAAAATATCGTGGTATAGCCGGGGGGACTATACCACGGGTGTCAAGGACACCTTCGCTTGCTGCCGGAGTGACATGTTGCCATGCCACCTCTGGAATTTATTAGAGAGGTTGCCCTCTCGATGGAGTAACTATACGAGAGGTTACTTATTTTTCTTATAAAAATAACGCCATGTTTATATGAGAAAAGCGACAACGTTTTGTTTTTTAATTAACCCACTGTTTTAATTTGCATTTTTTGTTTTCTATCTTGGTTTGTGACATTTTTGTTTCGTTAGGTGTCATTTTTAATTGTTAATTTTGACGTAAATAACGAGAGGAAATTTACGAAGTTAACGTTTGAAAGCGTGAAAACATTTACGGAATCTTTGATTTCACACAAGGATTGAAGGGGTATAGGGGAGTAATATTGGCAACCTAAACTTATTAAATAATAATATTTCTCATTAGCAATACTCTTAAGGGCCACTATGAAGTTATCAGAGATTAATCCTGGCGATACGGTGACGATTCGGTTGTTAGATGGTCTTTCATCAGATATCAGAAAGAAACTCATGGTAATGGGGCTGCTTCCCAATACAGAAGTCAAAGTGATTCGACGTGCGCCAATGGGCGATCCTTTACAAGTCGAAGTCCGTGGTGTGTCTGTCGCATTGCGAGAAACAATTGCTCAGAAAATTGAAGTGGAGCGAGTGTAATGCAATATCAAGTGCTAACCGTAGGTAACCCTAATAGTGGTAAAACGACGCTATTTAATGGTTTAACTGGCGCAAAACAGCAAGTTGGTAACTGGGCAGGCGTCACGGTTGAAAAGAAAACGGGACAATTCAAGCATGCTGGGGATGAGTTTTTGCTCACTGACCTTCCGGGTATTTACTCATTAGACAGTGGTAATGATAGTAATAGTATTGATGAATCCATCGCATCGCGTGCGGTTCTAACTCATCCTGCTGATCTCATTATTAACGTGGTGGATGCTACAAGTTTAGAGCGCAGCTTATATATGACGCTGCAACTTCGCGAACTTGGTCGCCCTATGATTGTTGTCCTCAACAAGATGGATGCGCTAAAGCGTGAACGTCAGATGATTAACGTTGCAGAGCTTGAGAAAACGTTAGGTTGTCCGGTTGTCAGTTTATCTGCAACCAATAAAACTCAAGTGGCAGAGTTTAGAGAAAAGCTCCATAAATCCATCGCTCAAGGAGTGCCACTTAAAGAATTGTCTTTGCATTACGGTGAGAAGATGGAGTCGGCAATTCAAACGGTTTCCGCACTTTTTAACGACCAAAACGTCGCTCATCGTGCACTAGCGATTCGTGCGCTTGAAAAAGACACAATGGTGCTCAATAGTCTTTCTGATATTGATAGAAGCAAAGTCTTGGAAGTCATTACGACGTTAGATTTGGATATCGATTTGCATGTCGCGGATACTAAGTACACGCATCTGCATGAACAGTGTAAAAAAGTTCGCCGAAGCGAAGGCAAGTTAAGTCGTAGTGTGACTGAAAGACTCGACCAGTTTATTTTGAACAAGTGGATTGGAATTCCTTTCTTCTTTGTTGTTATGTACCTGATGTTTATGTTCTCGATTAACATCGGTAGTGCATTTATCGACTTTTTTGACATTGGTGTGGGCGCATTGTTGGTTGATGGTGGGCATCACTTGTTAGACGGTCATTTGCCTGTGTGGTTAGTGACGGTTCTTGCTGATGGTATCGGTGGTGGTATCCAGACGGTTGCAACCTTCATTCCGGTTATCGCGTGTTTGTACCTGTTCCTAGCGGTACTTGAGAGCTCAGGTTACATGGCTCGTGCAGCATTCGTACTAGATAAAGTGATGCAGAAGATCGGCCTACCGGGCAAAGCATTTGTACCGTTGGTTCTTGGTTTTGGCTGTAACGTACCGTCAATCATGGCAACTCGTACTCTAGACCAAGAACGTGAGCGTAAACTGGCTGCATCTATGGCGCCATTTATGTCATGCGGTGCTCGTCTGCCTGTATACGCGCTATTTGCTGCGGCATTCTTCCCAGGTTCTGGCCAGAACATTGTATTCGCACTTTACCTACTTGGTATTGTGGCAGCGATCTTCACAGGTCTTTTCCTTAAGCACACGCTTTACCCAGGTAGCAGTGATAGCCTAGTAATGGAAATGCCAGACTATGAGCTTCCGACGCTACAAAACGTGGTGATCAAAACTTGGCAAAAGCTAAAGCGCTTTGTACTTGGTGCAGGTAAAACCATCGTTATCGTTGTTGCTATTCTGAGTTTCTTCAACTCATTGGGTACTGATGGCAGTTTTGGTAATGAAGACAGCGAAAACTCGGTGCTTTCTAAAGCTGCGCAAGTTGTAACTCCAGTATTCGCGCCAATCGGTGTTCAAGAAGATAACTGGCCAGCGACGGTTGGTATCATTACCGGTATCTTCGCAAAAGAGGCGGTAGTTGGTACGCTTAACAGTCTATACACCACGCCAAGTGACGGTGAAGACGCAGAATTTGATCTAATGGGCAGCCTAGAAGAGGCAGTAATGAGTATCCCTGAAAACTTAGCCGGTTTGAGCTACTCAGATCCACTAGGCATTGAAGTGGGTGACTTAACTGACTCAAATGCCGTTGCCGAAGAACAAGAAGTCGATGCTTCTATCTTCGGTAACATTAAATCGCAGTTTGCTTCTGGCAATGCCGCATTTGCTTACCTAATCTTTATCCTACTGTACACTCCTTGTGTGGCGGCGATGGGTGCTTACGTACGTGAGTTTGGTCATAAGTTCGCACGCTTTATCGCGGTTTGGACAATGGGCTTGGCTTACCTATGTGCGACGTTCTACAACCAATTGACGCATTTCGCAGATAGCCCAGTAACAAGTGGTATTTGGATGGCTGTGATCGTAGCTATCTTCTTTGGCACATACCGTGTGTTCAAACAAGTTGGTAAGAAACAAAACGGTGCATTAGAGGCGCAAGTAGCATGATTTTAAAAGAGCTTTATCAATACATTGCAGACAAAGGAACCGCCTCCCAGTCAGATCTGGCTAAACAGTTTGGGATGAGTGAAGATGGCGCCGACGCGATGTTAAACGTGTGGATTAAGAAGGGCAAAATTAGCCGCCTAGTCGACACTAATAAAGCTCATGACGTGACTCGTGTTCGCTACTCAGTGACTAAACAAGATGGTTTGTCTCTGACAGTCACCATGTAGCGACTATCAAAATTAGTCACCTAAAAATTATCACGTAAAAACGACAAAGCCGCATCAGCAATGATGCGGCTTTTATTTTGCTGGTTATTGTTTGTGAATACAGCGAAATTAATGTTCTTCAGAGTGTTTAGTCGCGCCTAACTCTAGGAACTTTAAACCAAGACTTAAAACTAAAATCGAAATAGGTAATGTTAAGATCGTCCAATCTAAGCTGTCGAAGTTAATCAGCACGAGCTCTAAGAACTTCACAAACAAGATCACGATGATGACTTCAGCCAAAATGTTTTTTAGATGGCCGATGTTTGGGGTTCTGATCCAATGCAAAACCGACTGCTCTTGTGTTTTCGCTTTAGCTTTGTTGGAAATAAATAGTGTGTAGATGCCGTGAGCAAAGATGAACAAAACTAGTGCGACAAGAAACGTATCCAGTGACTTGATCAAATAAGCGATCGCGATGTCTGCTTTATCTAAATGTGCGAGTGCTTCTGGAGGTGTTTGATTGAGAATGAAGACCGCAAATGCCGAATAGGTTTTTGCTGCACCCATAAGAAAAAGCAAGAATGAAGCAGCCATAGAACAGATAATGGCGATCCAGCTGACGTATCGGAATGTGTTGAAGACTTGTTTCATGATGACCCTCTCTAACTGAGCTGGTAGTCTAAACAAGTTTTATTTTAGTGATAATCCCAGAAAAATGAGAAAGATTGTTACAAATACGTATTAATCTTTCTCTGTCTATTTCAGCCGTATTCAAAGGCGAATTATTTTCGCTAGCAGTGCTTATGCTTTTTGGAAAATAGAACTCAGTGACAGCACATTTTTAATGCGACCAAGCAATTCGTTTTGCTCTTCTTCTGTACGGAATTCACCTTTGGTGTTACCCCAAACCGGTCCCGGCCATGCTACGTCATCTTTGAAGCGAGCAATATGGTGAATGTGCAGCTGTGGCACCATATTACCTAGCGCACCAAGGTTTAGCTTGTCTGGACGGAATGTTGCTTCCAGTGCTTGGCTTACCGCTTGAGACTCTAGCAAAAACTGTTGCTGTTCTTGCATTGGCAAGTGGTGAAGCTCTTTTAGGTTTGCACGTTTAGGGACCAAGATAACCCATGGCACGGCGTTATCTTTATGCAGAAGCGCCACACACAGTGGGAAGTGGCCGATAACGGTGGTGTCTTTTGCCAGTTGAGGGTGCAGTTCAAAACTCATTATGTTGTCCGATTTGAATTGAATGACATCAGTATACGCCAGATAAAACAAAAGGTTGACGCTTTCACGTCAACCTTTGTCATCATTTAGCTTGTGCTACTTAAGCTACCTACGTAAAAGCGGATTACATACGCTCTAGAGTATCAATACCTAGTAGAGACAGACCTTGCTTGATGGTCTTCGCTGTTAGCGCAGCTAGTTTCAGACGGCTTTGTTTCACTGCTTCGTCTTCAGCAACTAGGATAGGGCACGCTTCGTAGAAACTAGAGAACTGACCTGCTAGTTCGAATAGGTAGCTACACATGATGTGCGGTTGGCCTTCGCGAGCGACAGATTGAACCGCTTCTTCGAACTGCATAAGTTTAGCAATAAGTGCTTTCTCTTTCTCATCAGTGATTTTGATGTCGCCTTGGAGAGCGTCCATAGCAACACCAGCTTTAGCGAAAATAGAAGCTACGCGAGTGTATGCATATTGCATGTATGGTGCTGTGTTACCTTCAAACGCTAACATGTTGTCCCAATCGAACACGTAGTCAGTCGTACGGTGTTTAGATAAGTCAGAGTATTTAACCGCTGCCATTGCAACTGTTTTAGAGATCTTCTCTTTTTCTTCCGCATCTAGCTCAGGGTTTTTAGATTCGATCAGTTGTGCTGCACGAACTTCTGCTTCATCTAGAAGGTCGGCAAGGCGAACGGTACCACCCGCACGAGTCTTGAATGGCTTACCATCTTTACCAAGCATCATGCCGAACGCGTGGTGCTCAAGAGATACTGACTCAGGTACGTAGCCTGCCTTACGAACAATTGTCCAAGCTTGCATTAGGTGCTGGTGTTGACGTGAGTCGATGAAGTAAAGCACACGGTCTGCGCTTAGCTCTTCATAACGATATTTTGCACATGCGATGTCTGTTGTTGTGTATAGGAAACCGCCATCGCGTTTTTGAACGATAACGCCCATTGGTTCGCCATCTTTGTTCTTGTATTCATCTAGGAATACAACTTGCGCGCCATCATCTTCAACGGCAAGACCTTGTTCTTTTAGGTCTGCAACGATCTTAGGAAGCATGTCGTTGTACATGCTCTCGCCCATCACGTCGTCACGAGTCAGTGACACGTTTAGACGGTCGTAGTTGCGCTGGTTTTGGATCATGGTTACATCAACGAGTTTTTTCCACATTTCTGCACAGTACTCGTCACCGCTTTGCAGTTTCACAACGTAGTTTCGCGCCTTTACTGCGAAGTCTTCATCTTCATCGTACAGCTTTTTCGATTCGCGGTAGAAGCCTTCAAGGTCCGCAAGCTCCATAGAAACTTCGCCAGACTCTTGTTGTACACGTTCAAGGTTTGCGATAAGCATACCGAACTGAGTACCCCAGTCGCCGATGTGGTTCGCACGGATCACTTTGTGACCTAGGAACTCAAGAGTACGTACCACCGCATCACCGATGATGGTTGAACGTAGGTGACCAACGTGCATTTCTTTAGCTACGTTTGGTGCAGAGTAGTCAGCAACGATAGTTTGAGCTTCGTCTGCTGCAACGCCAAGACGTGAGTCAGCCAGTGCTGCTTCCGCTTGTTTTGCTAGGAACTCTTCGCTTAGGAAAATGTTGATGAAACCAGGACCAGCGATTTCTGTCTTGCTTGCAATACCATCTAGGTCTAGAACATCCAGTACTTTCTGTGCAAATTCTCGTGGGTTAGTACCCAGTTTTTTAGCAACGCCCATTACGCCGTTTGCTTGGTAGTCACCAAATTGTGGCTTTGCTGATTGGCGTACTGCCGCAGGACTGCCTGCAGGTGCGCCAGCGGCTTCTAGAGCCTGAGATACTTTGTCATTAATAAGTGCTTGGATATTCACACGCGTTTCCTTCAATTCAAGGACGAAGAACTCGGCGAAGTAAGTGCCGAGTTCTGTTGGAGTTCACAAAAATGGGGCTAATGATAACAACTTTATTGCTTTTCATACAGAGAGGAATTGGGGAAATTTATACTTTTTCGATTGAATGGAAATGTGGTTTGGTTTGCGTTTACTATTGCGCTCAGAGTAATGAGATAAATCGCCCCAAAAGAGAACCACAATGACGACTCAACTAGTTGAAAAACGCCTAGCGCCTAAATTGATGATCCAAGATCTGGATGCATTTATGGCGAAGATTGAAGAGCTTGCATCCCTGTTAAAACTGGATCTGAGCTTTGCTCAAGCTGACCATATTGCGCTGCGAATTAATGATACTGAAACAGCAAAAGCCGCGCATGAAGCATGGAATCAATACGGTAAGGTGATTTCACAAGCGAAAATCAACGGTCGCCCAATTATTGTTATTGAGTTCGATAAAGCGTTGGAAAGTCGTGGCTGGAAGATTGAGTGTCTGGAGCTGCCATACCCTGCGGAAGGCAAAATCTACCCAACTGAAAGCTGGGAACATGTGGAGTTTGTGATTCCGTCTCATGCCGAAACCGCAGATGAGTTTCTTGCTGATTTGAGACACACTTATCCAGCGTTTGGCGCACGCTTTAATGAGTTAGAAGAGCTGGGTGTGAAGATCAAACTGTCGAGCCCGAAAGGGGATGGCGAACGCTTGAATAACCCAACAGTGGCGTTTAAGTACCAAGGCATTTGTATCAAACTGCACCCGCATTCACTTAAGCGTATTGTGGAGTCTGAGCAGGCGTAAAACGCTAGGGTGAGAATTGCTGAGTTGCGATAGGCAAAAAGGGAGCCGAGGCTCCCTTTCGTAAGCGAATCACTATTTAGCCAGTGACTTGCTTTTTGGGTTGGTAATGGAAAGTTTTTTGCCTTTCAACTCTTCATCTAAAGGCAGTGTAAAAGTTTTGGCAAACGGCATTCGTTTACAATGATCCGCCTTGTCTCTAACGATAGTAATAAGAGCTTCTGTCTGTGAGCTTTGCTCTATTTTTAGGCTAAAATCATCGTTCTTACTGCAGCCGTTAGACTCTGTGATAAATGAAATTTGACTCTCACTTGTCCTATAAGTCTCTACCATCATTGCTTGGTGCTCAGACGTCTGGTTTGTTTGCAGTCCTGCGTTTGCTGAACATGCAGTTAAACTGATAGTGCCCAAACCAAGTAGGAATATCTTGAGTCTATGTTTCATCTCGTTACCTTTTTTTGCGTCGTACGAATGAACCTGCAGCCATTAACACCAGTAGGCCAATAGATAAACTGCCGCCTGAACTAGACTTTTTATTAACGTCGTTACCAGCATCGCCCGTATTATCTGTGCTGACTGACATATTTATGTTGCGAACAAATGCTTGCGCGCTGTAAATGCCACTTGAAAACGGGTGTTGGACGTATTCAAACGTTATCGTATTAGATGCTTTGTAAAGATCGATCTGGATCTCTTTATAATCGAGGAGTTGGTTGGTGCTATCGTAAATTTCACCATTAACTAAGATGAACAAGTAATCAAAACCATCGGACATTACTTTGAGATCCATGGTAAGTTTGCCCTTCGGAAGATCGGTCAAAACCAGCTCAGATACACCAGGATAAGCTCCCATATCCGCTGATTGCAGTTCACCATTTTCAGCCGTCCAAGCGTTTTGACCGGTATAAACATTTGCGTCTGCTAGCGGAATGGCATTACGCACTGATCTGCTTGCTTTATCTACACCTGAATACTCGAAAGTTGTTGTGAGTCTGGACAGTTTCGGATGATCGGTAAAGAGCTCTATCGTTGTTTCTGATCCCGAATAGCTAGGTTGGTAGCCGACGGTAATTTGACAGCTTTGCGAAGGCTTTAAGGTACCAGTACAAGTGCTTTTCTCGATGGTACTTCCGTATGATATTGTGCTTTGGTAGATGTTGAATGGGATAGTATCGTCATTACGAATAGTAAAGGTCTCTTGCTGCGCTTTTCGCTCAACGAAACGAAGATCTCGGTACTTAGTGAAGCTGATAGTATTGCGATGGCTATCTATCCATCCATTGTGTTGAAAATGAGCGACGTTGGCGTAAACACCATAAGCGTTTGGTTGAGCACATCCATCCCCCCAGCTGACCACGCCTAGCAATTTGTTGATACCGTTATCATCAACGATGAGTGGACCGCCGCTATCTCCTTGGCAGCTATCTTTACCTCCCCAATAGTATCCGGCGCAAATACCGTCATCTGATACATTAGAGTAGTTTCCTGGTAGGTTTTGGCAGGTAGCTCGATCTACGTATTCCAAATCTACTTGTTGTAAAACGGTTGGGTATATTCGGTCTGTCGTGGACGTATTTCCCCATCCAGCCACGTGCAACTTGTCTCCTACGCGTACGCTATCTAAAAGTTCTGGCGTTGCCAGGTCAATAGTTGCGCTATCGATATTGCGTTCTAATTCAATAAGAGCGATGTCATTGTTCGTTGTTATGTTGTTATATTCATCATGTGAATAGATATTTTTAATGGCGATGCGCTGTGCTTGAGACTCTCTGTTTTTGTCATAAAGACCAAGAACGATATCCAGATCGTCCGCATTAAGACCTTCCACACAGTGCGCAGCAGTTAATACGTATTTTCCACCTAGGAAACTGCCACCACAAAAGTGACCAATAGATGTAGGTTGTCCTTTACGTACCAGTGAAGCAATAAATTTCCAGTCGGAAGTGTTGGCAGGTTCGCCGCCGATAATGCGAGTGGATACATCATTCTGAACAGGCTCAAGAGTATCTGCGATTGTGGTTGCTGGTAAAGTCAGCCCAATCAGAAAAGCCACTAACGTTTTTTTCATTTTAATTCCGTAATATTAACGTGGTTTATTATAAGGAGGGCAAATGATAAACGGAATCATTCTCTCAGTAAATAGTTGTGGAGAAATGAAAAATTATAACGTATCGGTTTAACTTTGATGGTTAGAATTGGAGGGGGGATCTTCTGAAAAGATGAAACCCGCCAAGTTGGACGGGTTTCACTATCGTTGTAACTAGTACGGAGGGATTACAGGATCACTGTCTTATTCCCATAAACAAAGACGTGGTCATTGATCACTTTATTCAAAGCCTTACTCAATACGTTCTTCTCTACATCGCGTCCCGCTTGCGCCATATCTTGGGCATTGAATGTATGGTCGACAGGAATTACGTCTTGCTTGATGATCGGCCCTTCATCTAAATCATTAGTCACGAAGTGTGCTGTTGCACCGATGATTTTCACACCGCGATCGTAAGCTTGTTGATATGGCTTCGCGCCAATAAAAGCAGGTAAGAAGCTGTGATGAATATTAATGATTTTGTGGTGATATTTCTCAACAAACGTCGGCGTTAATACGCGCATGTATTTAGCTAGCACCAAAAAGTCAGCATCGTATTGATCGATCACTTCTAGCATCTTCTGCTCGTGTTCTTCACGGCTAAGGTTTTCATGGGTCACATGGTGGTAAGGAATGTCGAAGCGTTCAGTGAGAGTTTGCAGTTTGTCGTAATTCCCCACCACAGCGGCGATCTCAACATCTAGGCTTCCATCGTAGGTTTTCATCAGAATATCGCCTAAACAATGCGCTTCTTTTGTGACGAGAATGACGATGCGCTTACGGCGAGAGCCAACCAATTTACGCTTAGCACCTTGCGGGAGAGCTTGGTCCAAGTCGGCAAGAAACGTTTGATCGTTGAAGTACCCCTCCAACTCCGTTCTCATGAAAAAGTGGCCACTGGTATTATCAACAAATTCGTTATTGTGAACGATGTTGAGTTGGTGCTTGTAACAGATATTAGTAATTTTCGAGATGAGACCCGGGGCGTCAGAACAGTGGGTCAACAGTGTTTTCTTTTCCATAAATCAGGTACTTCCATGCATTAATATTTTAGCGTACGAATTTGTTATTATTCCCTGGCGGGTGTAACTGTACTGCCATGTTTCACCATAAATAATCTATTCTTACGTTGGTTTCAACAAAATATCCGCGTGTCGCCGCAAGCTGGTCAGATTGTGGGCTGATGTCACTCCTATTCCTCTGATATACTCTCGATAATTTTTCAAACTCAATACCAAGCATGATCGCAAAAACTTTTTCCTCTGATGGCGCGTTAGGTAAGGCCATTCCTGGCTTTCAAGCTCGTCAGCCACAAATCGATATGGCGGAAGCCGTCAGCAGTGCGATCAAAGATCAAACCCAGTTGGTGGTGGAGGCAGGAACCGGAACCGGTAAGACCTTCGCCTACTTAGTCCCTGCGCTGTTAAGCGGTAAAAAAGTGATCATCAGTACAGGCTCGAAAAACTTGCAAGAGCAGTTGTACCATCGTGACTTACCGCTCATGGTCAATGCGCTTGGTTTTTATGGCCAAGTGGCGTTATTAAAAGGGCGTTCTAATTATCTGTGTTTGGATCGTTTGAGCCGCCAAATGGTCGAAAGCCACACTAATGAATCTGACCCGACGTTATTAACTCAACTGGTTAAAGTGCGTGCTTGGTCATCAGAAACCAAAACAGGTGACCTTGGTGATTGTGATGATCTGCCAGAAGACAGCATGATCATTCCGACTATCACCTCAACCAATGATAACTGTTTAGGTAAAGAATGTCCGAGCTACACTGATTGCTTTGTATTGAAAGCGCGTAAGCGAGCCATGGATTCCGACATTGTTGTAGTGAACCATCACTTGTTTCTTGCTGATTTAGCGATCAAAGAAACAGGATTCGGTGAACTGATTCCAGAAGCCGATGTGTTTATTTTTGATGAAGCTCATCAGTTGCCAGATATTGCGAGCGAATATTTCGGCCAGTCAGTTTCAAGCCGCCAAATTCACGATCTTGCCAAAGACATTGAAATAGCCTATCGCACCGAAGCCAAAGATATGCGTCAATTGCAAAAAGTGGGCGACAAACTCATGCAAAGCGCAATGGACATGCGGATTGTATTGGGTGAGCCAGGCTTTCGTGGCAACTGGCGTGAGGCGTTGCAATCAGGTTCTATTAAGCGAGAATTATTGCGCTTAACTGACAGCCTCGAATTGGCGATTGATGTACTCAAAATAGCCTTAGGGCGCAGTCAATTACTGGATACCGCCTTTGAACGAGCAAATTTGATCAAAGGCCGTATCGACCGGGTATGTGATGTCGATATTACCGGTTACTCATACTGGTACGATACCTCGCCTCGTCATTTCGCTCTGCACATTACGCCTCTTTCTGTCGCGGACAAGTTCCATGAGCAAATAGAGATTAAACAAGGCGCTTGGATTTTCACGTCAGCAACCCTAGCCGTATCGGGCGATTTCAAGCACTTTACTGAGCGCCTTGGCCTCAAGCCTACAAAGCAATTTTCTCTGCCGTCCCCCTTTGATTATCAAAAGCAAGCGCGCCTTTGTGTGCCAAGGTATTTGCCAGAGCCAAACAGTAACGGCTTAGCGGATAAGTTAGTCCGAATGCTTGCTCCGGTGATTGAAGAAAATGATGGTCGCTGCTTCTTTTTATGTACCTCGCACAGCATGATGCGTGAACTAGGTGAGAAGTTCCGAGAAGTACTTGAGCTGCCTGTGTTAATGCAAGGGGAGATGAGTAAGCAGAAAACCTTGGCGGAGTTTATGGAACTGGGTAACGCTTTACTCGTGGCGACGGGCGCTTTCTGGGAAGGGATTGATGTTAGAGGTGATGCGCTGAGCTGTGTTATTATCGACAAATTACCGTTTACCGCCCCTGACGATCCGTTACTCAAAGCCCGTATCGAGGATTGTCGATTACGTGGCGGTGAACCATTTGCTGAAGTACAAATCCCGGATGCAGTGATTACGTTAAAGCAGGGAGTCGGGCGATTAATTCGAGATCAGAAGGATCACGGTGCGTTGATCATTTGTGATAATCGCCTCGTCACGCGAGACTATGGTGGTATTTTCCTCGGAAGTCTACCACCTATCCCAAGGACGCGAGACTTAGATGGAATCAAAGCATTCCTGAAAGCAGAACAATCTGTCACAGACGCAAGTGCTGAGGCATAACCCAATAAATGAGAGTTGTAGAGAGTTAAATGAGCGCAAAAATTCTTGCTATCGATACAGCGACTGAAAACTGTTCAGTTGCGTTGTTGGCTAATGATCAAGTGATTTCACGTAGCGCGGTTGCACCACGCGATCACACCAAAAAAGTACTGCCAATGGTTGATGAAGTACTCAAAGAAGCTGGCCTGACTCTACAAGAGCTGGATGCGTTAGCGTTTGGACGTGGTCCAGGTAGCTTTACTGGCGTTCGTATCGGTATTGGTATCGCACAAGGTTTGGCGTTCGGTGCTGACTTACCTATGATCGGCGTTTCAACGCTGGCTGCAATGGCTCAAGGTAGCTATCGCTTACATGGTGTGACCGATGTCGCTGTGGCTATTGACGCACGTATGGGTGAAGTTTACTGGGCACGTTACACTCGCCAAGCAAACGGTGAGTGGGCAGAGATGGATGCAGAGTGCGTAATTCCACCAGCACGTCTCGTTGAAGAAGCACAAGCAGACGACAAAACGTGGACGACAGCAGGTACTGGTTGGGATGCTTACCAAGAAGTATTAGCAGACCTACCGTTTAATTTGACGCATAGTGACGTTCTGTACCCTGATTCACAAGACATCGTGATTCTTGCTGAACAAGAATTTAAAAAGGGTAATACCGTGCCGGTCGAAGATTCGAGCCCTGTTTATTTACGTGATAATGTGACATGGAAAAAACTTCCTGGTCGCGAATAGTCCGTTTTTCATTAACCTGACAAAAAGCAGGGCGTTTGCCCTGTATTTTTATGGAGTGCTATGGCGTCGATTAATGGCTTGCCTCCTTCTTTGATTCCCGGTGCAAATCGCACTCATAAAGCCAGTCAAAAGAAGCAGGTAAATAAATCACAAACAAAGCAGCCTGTAGGTCAGCCTTCAAAGGTTGCTAACGCCGTGGCGCACTCCATAAAACACGTGGATGAGTCCCAAATTCACCGAGCTCAAGTGCAATATGACCTTCCTGAAGGGGGCGCACGTAAAGCAATGGAGCAGTACATGGATGTCATGAATCGAGCTAAAAAAGAGGAACTGGCTCAATTACTTGGTGTCGATATTTACGTGTGAGATCTCCCCAGCTTGGGGTTACTAATATTGAAAGGTGGTTTATGAAGGTTTTTGGACGGTTTTTTCTCGCATTATTTGCTACGGTTGGTTTGTCTGCGTGTAGCTCTTTGCCAGAGGAGCTAAATGCAAGCACAGAATTGGTCGTTACAGACTATAAAGCGTTTGCTGAGTCTCAGGGGCAAGTGAGTGAAGATGTTCGCCTTGGTGGAATCATCGCTAAAGTGGATAACTTTAAAGATAAAACGCGTCTAGAGATTGTAAACCTTCCTATCAGTAAGTCTGGTAAACCTGATATTGATGAAGAGCCTACGGGGCGTTTTGTCGCCTATTTTGATGGCTATTTAGAGCCTGTCGCCTTTAGTGAAGGCCGTTTGGTGACGGTTGTAGGCAAAGGAGCAGGGGAAGAAGAAGGAAAGATCGGTGAGCACGGTTACATCTTCCCAGTAATTAAGGGGGAAGGGTACCGTTTATGGAAAATTGAAGAACGTGTACGCATGTATGACTCGCCAACCTACTTTTACCCATGTTACTCGATTAACTGCCGCATGTGGCGTAATGATTTCCCGCAAGACGGTAAAGTGATAAAACAGGTCAAATAATCTGCGATGCATGAGCGTCAATTCGAGCTTCCTGCCGGCAAAATGGCAGCCCTTGAGATAGGGAACGAGAAAACGGCTGACTTGTCAGTCGTTTTTCTTCATGGGTGGTTAGATAATGCGGGCAGCTTTAAAGCGCTCATGGAGCAGTTGAATCAACTTAATCCTCACTTACACCTCCTCGCCATCGATCATTTTGGTCACGGTTTATCGAGTCATAAATCTCACGATAATTATTACCCCTTTCACGACTATATTGCCGATTTGTATCAGTTTTTGGACGAATTATCACCAAACAGACTGATATTAGTAGGGCATTCACTTGGTGCTTTAATCGCAAGTTGCTATAGTGCAGCGTTTCCAGAGCAGGTCGAAGCTCTTGTGCAAATTGAGGGAGCAGGACCTCTTCATGAGGATCCTACTAACAGTTTGCCTCGTCTTCGCGATGGCGTTTTAAGTCGAATAAGACAGCAAAACAAGCCAGAGCGAGCCATTGCCTCCTTCGATCTGGCGTTAAAATTACGCATGCAAGCCAACCAATTAACCGCTGAGCAACTTCTACCGATAGTCGAGCGTGGAACAGAGCAGCGAGGAGATAAATGGTATTGGCGGCATGACGCCAAGTTAAAATGTGCGTCGCTTTACCGAATGGCGCAAGCGCATGCTAACTCGATTACCAGCCAAATACGTTGTCCTCATTTGATTGTATTAGGCGATCAAGGATTTCAGAATTTACCATCTAACCAAGCTGATTGGGGAGAGAACCCACCGCAAGTGGTTTCTGTCAAGGGTGGTCATCACTGTCATTTAGAGCAAATACTCGAGGTCGCAACGCGAATTCTTGGTGTAGTTAACAAAATTTAAACAAGTGTTTGAGAGTTGCGTGCTCAAGCACGTTCGCTGTGCTGTAATAGCTTTCAAAATAAAAAGGACGCTATTTTTTAGCCAGTTATAAACGAGGAGTAACATCGTGGATAAACCATGGCTTTCACGTTATCCAAGTGACGTACCTGAAACCATTAATCCAGAGCAATATGAGTCTTTGGTAGAAATGTTTGAACAGTCTGTACAAAAATATGCAGACCAACCAGCATTCATGAACATGGGCTCGGTTATGACCTTCCGTAAATTGGAAGAGCGTAGTCGCGCATTCGCAGCGTATCTGCAAAACGAGTTAAAACTGCAAAAGGGTGACCGCGTTGCTCTGATGATGCCAAACTTACTGCAATACCCAGTAGCATTATTTGGTATTTTGCGTGCAGGTTGTATCGCCGTAAACGTTAACCCACTTTACACTCCTCGTGAACTTGAACACCAATTGAATGACTCAGGTGCGACGACGATTGTGATTGTGTCTAACTTTGCGAATACGCTAGAACAAATCGTCGATAAAACACCAGTCAAACACGTAGTGTTAACCAGTCTTGGTCAAATGCTGCCACGAGCGAAAGGTACGATTGTCGATTTTGTCGTGAAGTACGTTAAGGGCATGGTGCCTAAGTACGATTTACCTGGTGCAATCTCAATGCGTCAGGCTCTACGTAAAGGTCGTCGTCTACAATACGTTAAACCGTTTATGTCTGGGGATGACATTGCATTCCTGCAATATACGGGGGGGACGACAGGTGTCGCGAAAGGCGCGATTCTGACTCACCGCAACATGATTGCGAACGTTCTACAGGCAAAAGGCGCGTACGGACCGGTTTTATCTCCGGGGCGTGAATTAGTCGTGACAGCATTACCGCTGTATCACGTATTTGCTCTTACCGTAAACTGTCTGCTGTTTGTTGAAATGGGTGGTCGTAACTTACTTATTACCAACCCTAGAGATATTCCAGGGTTCGTGAAAGAGCTACAAAAGCATCCGTTTACTGCGATTACGGGCGTGAATACCTTATTTAATGCATTGGTCAATAATGAAGATTTCCACGAGTTGGATTTCAGTAATCTACGTTTAGCCGTTGGCGGCGGCATGGCAGTGCAGCGCTCAGTGGCAGAAAGATGGCAAAAGACCACGGGTTGCTATTTGCTCGAAGGTTACGGTCTAACAGAGTGTTCTCCGTTGGTGGCGGCATATCCGCATGATCTTGTTGAATACAATGGCTCTATTGGTCTGCCGGTACCATCAACAGAAGTTCGTATCGTGGACGAAGAAGGTAACGCTCTTGCGAATACTGAAACTGGCGAACTTCAAGTTCGTGGTCCTCAGGTTATGCAAGGTTACTGGCAACGACCTGAAGCAACGAAAGATACGATTAACGAAGACGGCTGGCTATCAACTGGCGACATCGTTAAGTTCGATGACGAAGGCTTCCTGCATATCGTTGACCGTAAGAAAGACATGATCTTAGTATCAGGCTTTAATGTTTACCCGAACGAAATCGAAGACGTTGTAGCACTTCACGGCAAAGTACTTGAAGTTGCTGCTATTGGTCAGCCGCATGAAGTGTCTGGTGAATTAGTGAAGATTTATGTCGTGAAACGCGATCCGAGCTTGACCAAAGACGAAGTGATCGCGCATTGTCGAGAACACTTAACTGGCTACAAAGTTCCGAAGTTGGTTGAGTTCCGCGAAGACTTACCTAAAACCAATGTCGGTAAGATCTTGCGTCGTGTTTTACGCGAAGAGAATGACGCTGAACTTGCGAAGAAAAGCGCATAAGCCGATTTCGTCGAGTCGAGAGATTTAAAAAATGATAGAATGCCAGCGTTTTGCTGGCATTTTTTATAGCGAGAAGTATGTGAACTATCAAATTATTACTAAAAACAAAGACCTAGAAGAGGTTTGCACTCATGCCCGAGAGGCAGACGTAGTGATGTTGGATACCGAATTCGTTCGTATTCGCACTTTCTACCCGCAGTTAGGTCTGATTCAGCTTTTCGATGGTAATCGCCTCTCGCTGATTGATCCGACTGAATTAACGGATATGACGCCGTTTGTAGCGCTATTAAAAGATACTTCTGTGCTAAAAGTGCTGCACGCATGTGGTGAAGATTTAGAAGTTTTCCAAAACGCTTTTGGTTGTACACCATTCCCTATGGTGGATACGCAGCTGATGGCCGCTTTTCTCGGTCACGGCTTATCGACAGGCTTCGCATCGCTGGTGGAAGAATATTTAGGCGTAGAGCTCGACAAAAGTGAATCACGTACCGACTGGATGGCTCGTCCACTGACACAAAAGCAATTAGATTATGCTGCCGCAGATGTTCATTACTTGTTACCGTTATACGAAAAGCTGTTTGATAAGGTGACGCAAGCAGGTTGGTGGGAAGCTGTACAGCAAGAAAGTGATTTACTCGTTTCGAAACGTATTCGCGTAACTAATGAAGAGAATGCCTACCTTGATATTAAGGGCGCTTGGCAATTAAAACCTTCTGAGCTAGCGATTTTAAAGCCATTGGCGACGTGGCGTTATCGTGAAGCAATCAAACGAGATTTAGCGCTGAACTTTATCTTCAAAGAAGGTGATCTATTAACGGTCGCTCGTCTTGGTTTAACGAACTTTAAGAAGATGGAAGCAGAAGATATTGATATCCGAGCGATTAACCGCCATGGCGCGAAGATTGCCGCGATTGTTAAGCAAGCGAAGCAAACACCTTCTGAAGAGTATCCTGCGAAAATTGAGCGTTTAATGGACTATCCGGGTTACAAGCAGGTCTTCAAAAATATGAAAGACTTGGTGAAATCGGCTTCGCAGAAGTCAGGTTTAGCCACGGAGTTCCTTGCCTCTAAAAAGCAGATCAATCAGTTGATCAGTTGGGTTTGGAAAAAAGATCGTGACCCAGAAGTATTGCCTGATTTGATGCAAGGGTGGCGTTTGGATTTACTCGGCGACAAGATGAACAAAGCATTAAAGTAATGAAAGATGAAAAAGGTTGGCCTCGATGCCAACCTTTTTCGTTCTAATTAGAGTATTCGTCTTGCGAGAGAAACTGATTACTTTTCTTCGTCTGGTAGCTTCACATTTAGCTCAAGAACTGAGATATCGTCGTCTTTGTGCTCAAATGTTAAGTCAACCATATTTGGATCAATTGCCACGTACTTGCTGATCACCTTCAAGATGTCTTCTTTTAATTGAGGCAAGTAAGACGGCGCAGGATCATTTTGGCTGCGGCGCTCTGCGACAATGATTTGCAAACGCTCTTTAGCTAGATTCGCAGAAGTTTTCTTCTGTGGACGGAAAAATTCTAATAATGACATGTCTAGCCTCCAAAGAGTCGTTTAAAGAGTCCTTTCTTCTCCTCAGTAAGGAAACGAAATTCAACCTGATTGCCTAATAAGCGATCAACGGTGTCAGAATAAGCCATACCCGCATCGGTGTTATCGTCAAAAGTGACTGGCACACCTTTGTTTGACGCGTTAAGCACGGCTTGGCTTTCTGGAATCACGCCCAGTAGTGGAATATGTAAGATCTCCTCAACGTCTTCAACGCTTAGCATTTCGCCTTGAGTGACGCGAGATGGGTTGTAGCGAGTCAGTAACAGATGCTGTTTTACTGGCTCTAGCCCTTGTTCTGCACGCAGTGACTTAGAATCTAAAATACCGAGAATGCGGTCAGAGTCACGCACAGAAGAGACTTCTGGGTTCGTTGTGACAATGGCTTCATCGGCATAGTACAAGGCCATTAACGCGCCTTGCTCGATACCTGCTGGTGAATCACAAATAATGAAATCAAAGCCCATTTCATCAAGTTCGCCGAATACGCGCTGAACACCATCTTTTGTCAGTGCGTCTTTATCACGAGTTTGAGAAGCAGGAAGAATAAATAGGTTGTCCGTGCGCTTATCTTTGATCAGCGCTTGGTTTAATGTCGCTTCGCCGTTAATGACGTTTACAAAGTCATACACGACGCGGCGCTCACAGCCCATGATTAGATCGAGGTTACGCAAACCGATGTCAAAATCGATCACCGCGGTCTTTTTTCCCTTAAGAGCTAGACCAGAGGCGATGGCTGCGCTTGAAGTGGTTTTACCAACGCCACCTTTACCAGACGTTACTACAATAATGCGTGCCATTTTTTTTCCTTTTTAGATTAAATCGCGAGAACTTCTAAATGTAATGATTCATCGGCTTTACTGATCATTACTTTCTTTTGCCAGTACTCGCTTTCAATTTGATCGCTTAACCAGTAGTCACCCGCAATGGATACCAGTTCTGCTTGTAAATCGTGGCAAATAATACGCGCTTCCTGCTGACCACTTGCTCCTGCAATCGCACGACCTCGAAGTGTGCCATGGATATGAATAGAGCCGTCAGCAATGACTTCAGCACCTGCACTGACGTGCGCCAGCACCACCAAATCACCATCTTTTGCGTAGATCTGTTGTCCTGAGCGGACAGGCGTACGAACTACTTTCGTTGGTGCCATTTTGGCAGGTGCTTGGCTTGGTGATTTGCTCGCCGACATAATGGCGAAGCCAGCTTCGGAAGCAAGGTTTTGTACACGCTTGTCTTTACAGCCCGTTACACCGACCGGAATAAAACCAGCATCTGAGATGCCTTGTTTAAGCTTAGGGAAATCAATGTCGCCTTGTACTTTTGCTATATTGATTACCAAAGGCGCGGATGCAAAAAAAGAAGGTGCTTGAGAAACTTTTTCTTGCAAAAATTCGACAGTCTTTGCGATCTCATTGTCAGAAAGGTGTAAAACTGACAATGTAAAACTGCTACCTTTAAGGTCTGGTGAATGGGTCATCGTGGACTTCTTGCCTTTATTGAAAGAGCGTTGCCTTAAACTAGGTATGTCATGTTATATTTCATCCTTTGACGCAGCAAGTTCTCTCGTGGGCAAATAGGTGAATTAATCTCAAATTTGCTATTAAGTTTGCGAGAATTTGACGTTTTCAACCTAATCCGCACTCAACGCGGCTAAATCAGCATAAAAGGCGTGTCATGCTTTGTTCTATTTATAAAAGCTCGAAAAAAGAAGGTACTTATCTCTATATTCCGAAAAAGGATGATTTTTCACAGGTTCCTGACACCTTAATGCAGATGTTCGGTAAGCCTATCGCTGTCATGACGATTAAACTTGATGGCCGTAAATTGGCACAAGTTGATATCGAAAAAGTGAAGGCTTCATTACAAAATGATGGCTTCTTTCTTCAGGTTCCACCGCCGCCGGAGAACCTATTAGAAAAGTACAAAGAACAAAAAGCCCAGCAGAAAGGCGAATAACGTCATCGTTTTTCATCTGGGATTTCTGCCTTGCTCAAGGAGGGCAATATGAAAAAAATACTGGCTACCATGCTTAGCGTTGGTATGTGTACCTCGGCTTTTGCTAGTAGCGAGGGTTTTGATGAATACTTGAATAAGCTGCGTGCTGAAGCTCGTGATAAAGGTATCTCAGAGCAGGTCATTAGTGCTGCTTTTGCTAATGTTGAGTACAAGCCCCGAGCAGTAAAAGCGGACCGAAACCAACCAGAAAAGAAACTGACATTGGATGAGTACATTCCTCGCGCGGTGCCTGAATGGAAGGTGAAGCAAGCCAGACAACTCTACAAAGAGCATTACACTGAGCTAAAGCGTATAGGCGATGAGTACGGTGTCCACCCGCGCTTTATTGTGGCACTTTGGGGAGTTGAAAGTAACTTTGGTAAGTTTACCGGCAACTTTAAAGTGATTGATGCACTATCCACAATGGCATTTGAAGGCCGTCGTGAAGAGTTTTTCCGTAAAGAGACCATGTCGGCACTTCAGATCCTCGATCAAGGCCATATTGAGCTAGAGAACTTTAAAGGCTCATGGGCTGGTGCGATGGGTCAATGCCAGTTTATGCCAAGCTCTTTCCTTCGTTTTGCTGCTGACGGCAACGGTGATGGTAAAAAAGACATATGGCAATCTGAAGCGGACGTGTTTGCATCAACCGCTAACTATTTGAGCAAGTCTGGTTGGGATGATAAATATACTTGGGGTCGCCAAGTTAAGGTTCCTAAAAATATTGATCGCAGCCTAGAAGGGCGCACGGCTGAAAAAGGCAAATACCTTCAAGAGTGGAGCCAATTAGGTATCACAAAATATGACGGTAGCCCGTTGCCAAAACTGGATGAAGACATCAAAGCATGGTTGATCATGCCGGACGACGAGAATGGTCGTACGTATCTGGTTTACAATAACTACAACGTATTGATGAAGTGGAACCGCTCTTACTACTTCGCACTTGCTGTGAGTCACTTGGCTGACCGCATTAAATACTGATCTGCCATCAAACAATTTGGCATCCAGTCTTCAATACAAGGGCTCTTCGGAGCCCTTTGTTTTTTCTATAACCAAATCGAGGTAAAGCGTGTTATCTGAACGTGCCGCACAAATGGTGATTTTCTCCGCTCTTCTTAAACACAAAAGCTTCACAGCTGCTGCAAAGAGCTTAGGCGTGTCGGTGTCTCATGTGAGTAAACAGTTGAGTCAGTTAGAAGCGTCTCTTGGTATCAAGCTTGTTCAACGCACTACGCGAAGCTTTACGCCGACAGAGGCAGGGAAAACCTTTTTTCATCACTGTGAGCAAGTGGTACAAGCGGTGAGCAGCGCCACATTAGAGATGGAAACCCAGCGGGATGAAGTAGCAGGTTTGGTACGTCTTGGGTTGTCGCAATCATTTGGTACCTTACACATTATTCCAGCGATTCAAGAGTTACGCGAACTGTATCCTCAACTTCAAGTGGAAGTACATCTGTTTGACTATAAGGTCGATATGTTAGCCGAAGGGCTCGATTTATGGGTAACCAACAACGAGCATTTGCCTGAAGGTTACATTGCGCAGCGTTTGACGGATTGCCAGTTTGTTGTTGCGGCATCGCCAGATTACTTATTGAAACATGACACGCCAACAGAACCGGATGACCTATCTGCTCACAACTGCCTCATATACAGAAGCTGGGAGCGTGACTATACGGGGTGGGCGTTTACCAAAGATCAGCAAGAATTGAACGTAAAAGTCTCGGGTAACTATTCAGTGGATCTGGCAGAAGCCGTCCGGGATGCGGCTATTGCAGGTTGGGGTATTGCCTACCTTGCCACTTACTTGCTGGGTGATGAGTTCAGAACGGGTAAGTTAATACAGCTGTTACCTGACTGGAAAGCTAGCCAGTCGATGCCGTTTTATGCGGTATACCCAAGCCGCCAACATATGCCAAAAAAAATATCCGCAGTGATTAACTTTATCAAACAGAAGATCGGCAACCCTTGTCATTGGGACCAACGTTTAGCACCTTACATCTCTATTCCTAAATAACAGGATCAATGACGTTGTAGAACGACACATAAAGTGATTCACTTCACAAAAATTTTTCCTGAACCAGAAACATATTTTCCATATGGAAACAATTAAAATAAGCAAACGTTTATCTTCAATAAATTCAAGTGGTTATTTTATTGGTCAGTTATTGGTCTCTTAAACTTTTCACACTGTTAACATCCTCAACTTGCAGCATTTTGAGTCCGCTATACAATCCGGTGCCTTCCATATCCCCCTTCCGTCGGATTCATTTTATGAACTCAATTATTGGTATCGTAGCCATACTATTCCTAGCATGGCTACTTTCTACAAATAGAAAAAATATAAAGCTGAGAACGGTGTCGTTTGCGTTTGCTTTGCAGGTACTGTTTGCGTTGTTGGTTTTATATGTACCAGCAGGAAGAGATGCGCTGAATTCAGTGAGCAGTGTTGTGTCGAATTTGATCAACTATGGTCAAGAGGGCATTGCGTTTTTATTCGGTAATTTGGCGACAGGGGGCTTCACCTTTGCGATCAATGTTCTGGGTATCATCGTTTTCTTCTCCTCTCTTATCTCAGGTCTTTATCACATTGGTGTGATGCCAAAAATCATTAACTTTATCGGTGGTGGTATTCAAAAGCTGCTGGGTATCGGTCGTGCGGAGTCTTTGTCTGCAACAGCAAACATTTTTGTCGGTACCATTGAAGCACCATTGATGGTAAAGCCTTACCTAAAACACATGACTGACTCGCAGTTCTTTGCAGTTATGACAGGTGGTTTAGCGTCAGTTGCTGGCGGAACGTTGGTCGGTTACGCATCACTGGGTGTCGACCTCAACTATCTTATTGCTGCTGCATTTATGTCGGCACCTGCCGGCTTGTTGATGGCAAAAATTTTAATGCCAGAAGATACGGATAAAGCAGCAGATATCGACATTAGCCAAGTTGAAATTCCACGTGCAACCAACGTAGTAGAAGCATTAGCCGATGGTGCCATGGCGGGAGTACGCATTGCTGTATCGGTCGGTGGTACGTTACTTGCGTTTATTAGTGTCATTGCAATGCTAAACGGCATGTTAGGCTGGATAGGTGATCTTATTGGGACCCCCTTAAGTTTTGAGCTCATCCTAGGTTTTGTGTTTGCGCCAGTCGCTTGGTTGTTGGGTATACCATGGCAAGAAGCAACCACAGCAGGCTCGCTGATTGGTAACAAGATTGTGGTGAATGAGTTCGTCGCTTTCATCCAGCTTGCAGAAGTGAAGTCTCAACTTAGTGAACACTCACAAGCAATCGTGACGTTTGCTTTGTGTGGCTTTGCAAACATCTCAAGCATGGCGATGCTGATTGGTGGGTTGGGCTCATTGGTACCAGAAAAGCGTGCATTTGTTTCTAAGCATGGTTTCCGTGCGATTATCGCTGGTGTCATGGCGAACTTAATGAGCGCTTCCATTGCGGGCGTGATTTTAAGTCTGTAATTGAAATAGATATCAACAATTAGCAAAAAGGCTCCTTGCGGAGCCTTTTTCGTATCTGAAATTTACGTTATTTGTCTGTGTGGAACTGTTCGCAAGCGAGCATCGTGTTCTCAATTAAACTTGCGACGGTCATTGGGCCAACGCCACCAGGAACGGGAGTAATAAAGCTCGCACTTTCACGTGCTTTGTCGTATTCCACGTCGCCAACTAGTTTGCCTGAATCAAGACGGTTAATACCGACATCGACCACCACTGCGCCTTTTTTAATCCACTCACCAGGGATAAAGTTAGGCTTACCAACCGCAACCACGACAACGTCAGCTTGACGCACATGACTCTCTAGGTCTTTGGTAAAACGGTGACATGTTGTTGTTGTGCAGCCCGCAAGCAGCAGCTCAAGTGTCATTGGACGACCAACAATGTTTGATGCACCAACCACAACCGCATGTTTACCACGTAGCTCAATGTTGTAACGGTCGAGTAGGGTAATGATGCCCTTTGGCGTGCAAGAGCGAAGCTTTGGAATACGCTGCGCAAGACGACCAACGTTGTAAGGATGGAAGCCATCCACGTCCTTCTCTGGGTGAATGCGCTCTAAAACATGTGTTGTGTCTATGCCCGCAGGAAGGGGTAATTGCACTAGAATGCCGTCAATTTCATCATCGTTGTTTAATTCATCAATCAGAGCTAGTAACTCTTCTTCTGAGCTAGACGCAGGAAGGTCAAAAGACTTAGAAACAAACCCAACTTCTTCACATGCGCGGCGTTTGCTACCGACATAAACCTGAGAAGCAGGATCTTCACCAACTAGAACCACTGCTAAACCAGGAGCACGTAGCCCAGCTTCAACACGTGCTTTAACACGTGCAGCCACTTCGGATCGAACAGTTTGGGAAATGAGAGTTCCGTCTATATTTTGAGCAGTCATGACTTTCCTTATAAATTAAGAAGGCAGATTATCTGCGGCGCATTGTCGCAGAATTTCTTATTAACATCCATACGCAAACGTTTGCTTTGTGGTGTTTTTGAACATTAAGCGTTTTAATGGACTTTTTTTAGGCATTCAGATCAGAATGTTATGAAAACCCGTTGATTTACCCGTTTGAACTCGTATAATCCTGTCCCTGTAGCGCGCCCTTAGCTCAGCTGGATAGAGCACGTCCCTTCTAAGGATGTGGTCATTGGTTCGAATCCAATAGGGCGTGCCATTTATTCAAAAGCCTCGATAACTCTTTGAGTTGTCGGGGCTTTGTCGTTTCTGGAAACGAATTTTTCTAAAGCGAAACTTGGTGGCTAGCACTGTTTTAGCTGATAATCATACATAAGTTGGAATACCTGACTAACAATAATGTCAGCTAGCTCATGTTTTTCTAAGGGAAGATTTAACTTTTTTACTCATTAGATAATATACTAATCGCATATTCACGTTTCATCTCTCAATATATACATCCTCAAACGGTATGCTATAAAGTAATTTTGGGATTTGATAATATTTACGCTCATAAATAATATCTGTTATTCATATTTGAAGAGAAATAACCTTGAATTTAGCACAAGCCCTCAGCATCCTCTCCAAGTCCTCACCCTATGCGGTGAGCACCGAAAGAGAGCAAAATCAAGATCTTCTGGCCGAGTACAAGCATCACATCTATATCGAAACTGAAATTGAAACTGATTTCAAGAAAGCGCTTCTGTCTGCAAAAAAAGATGAAATCATTTTTTTATGTGGCAGTAGTGGCGATGGTAAGTCGGAGATATTGACGCGATACAGCCAAAAACATAGAACAACGCATGATTTTCATCTTGATGCGACACATAGCTTTACTCCTAGCCAGACAGCGATCCATGCGTTAGATGAGCGTTTCAGTCAATTCAAAGAAAATGACAAGCCACTCGTTGTTGGCATTAATATTGGTATGTTGGGAAACTATGCTGAGGAAGGTGCTGAACAACATAGCGATGTGAAATCGTCGATAAAGGCATTTTTGGAAAATCAAACGGACGACATTCCAGCAAACCATACATTTCTAGATTTCGAACAGTATCCGAAATTCACTCTTGGCCACGAAGTGAGCACATCCGATTTTGCGGCTCAGTTCCTTGCTCGCTTAACTGAGCCAACTTTAGATAACCCGTTTTACGCGCTCTACGACAATGAGGTGAAAAAGTCCGGTCATAGCGTATTGACTGCAAACTACGCTTTATTGGGTTTGGATTCCGTTCAAAAGAACATTATCGCTCTACTACTCAAAGCGCGTTTGATCAAAGACCAATTTTTAACGGCACGTGCTTTACTAGATTTTGTTTTTCAGATCTTAGCAACGGATGGTTACCTTTTCGACAACTTATTCTCTGGCGCGGATAACGAGCTGCTGGAGCACATTCAGAGCTTTGACCCAGGCAATATTCATACTCGCAAGGTTGATGAGTTTGTTTTGCAATTTGGTTTAGGCATTGAAGATGAAGGTTTTACTCAGTTGAAAGAACAAGTGAAGCCACTCGGTGTATTTGACGTATCAAGTGCTGCTTCTTATCTGCGCATGGTTTACTTGCTCAAAGATGAAGAGCGGTTTGCAAACGAATACATCAACGAGTTGAAAGTCGACTTCGATAACTCCCTAGTTAACCAGTATGCAAATATCTGGTTGCTTCATCGCAAATTTGATGGTTCAGCTAAGCAGAGAAGAGATCTCAACAAGTTCTATAAAGATATCTTAATTTCGGCTATCCACCGTTACTGCAACCGTAACTCCCCCACGCTTGATAAAGACCAGTTTTTTATCTCGGAATACAATGGATTTAAAACTGCGGCAGAGTTAGAGGTTAAACCTGATTTTGAGTCTATTCAGAAGCAAGGCGTGATTAAGATAGGGGCATTCAATGCTTATATTAAAGTTGATGATCACTCTCTTCTTCCTATGCCAATAAGTATCAACTTGCTTGAGTTGCTAGAAAAGATTAATCAGGGATATCGACCGAATAAGCACGATAAAAATGCGGTGCTTTTGTTAGATGAGGTGATTGAACAGATCATCACGGTAGCAAACGAGAAGAACACCCTGTTTATCCTAAAAAATGATAGGCGCTACAAGATCGTCAATGAAGATGACGAATATTTCGAAGTGAGTGGTATGTAAGATGACAATGGATAAATACATCAAGCCGTTTAATCAAAAATTGCCACAAACGGCGGAAGACGTACCCAATAAAAACAGCTTGAACAGTTATTTGCCAATTCGCACCAAAGGTAATGAGTTTGATAGCGATGCGGTGATTGGTCTTGTATTACGTGGATTATTACGTAAGAAGATTGAAGGCTACAAATACGAGGATTTTGTCTCTGATTGTCAGTCTGCGTTTGAAGAGAAATTAGGCGAAGAAGAGTTTTGGGAAGTACTACGAGAGATGTACTTTGATAACAAAGATATCTTCTCTGTGAGCCCTGAGCTTTTACTATTTCGTGCGCAAAAAGGTGAGTTTGCAGCAAGTGACTCTCGTGTTGCTTCTATGTTTACCAACTTACTTCAGAACATGCGTGTCGAAGAGTTTGATGCAAAACTCAACTTTATCGAGCGAGAGATGCTTTCAACTCTGCGTGGCAAGATGAAAAGTGATTCATCGATGCAAGCAAGTGAGCATCCATACTTGCCATACCTATCTAAAGCATTTCGTGATGATTTGAAGTTTTTGGCAAGTCGACCTAAGTACCTGTTGAGTGAAATTGAATCGTTCTTGTCTTTTTACGGTTTTGCTTACACCGCTCAGTTAAGCCTATCTCTCACAGATTGGCGATCTGGTGAGGAGCCAACAGCGAAGCCGTTGTACTTCATCATGGATCATGAGCGTGCTAGTAATGAACGTACGCACATCAAAAATCACGGTTACAAGCTTTTTAATGAATCCGCGACTCGTTTGTTCCCAATGTTGACAATGTTAGAGCTTCTTCAGCCTAGCATGGGCGACAAGAGTGTATCCAAAGTACCATTGTGGGCGATTTCAAAGAGTATTCAAGAATCTCGCTATGAACACCTAAAGAGCGATTTAGAGAACTTTGCGCGGGCATTTAAAGCACAGCGCGGACTTGATACATCACTTGATGAATCGGAATCTGCGCTGGACTGGCTTGGCAACATCATGAAGTTAGCCATGGCACAGTTTAGTATCGGCGAGCGATTCAACATCAACAAAAAATACGTTTCTGAAGTAGAGAAGTATCTTGCTGCTCACTTCATTCAAAGCCGAGGTCGCAGTGGTCGAGTGTTGGTACTTAACCAAGATTACATCATTTTATTAACCAACCTTGTAGTTGGAGAAAAAGATAAACTCCGTTTCCACGAACTGATAGCTGCATTTAAACAGCGTGGCATTTTCGTTGATAAACAAACCGAACAAGAACTAATTAAATTCTATGAGCGCATTGGTAACGTTGAGCGCATGAGTGATAGTGGAGACGCAGTTTATGTCCGTAAAACAATTTGAGGCATTTCTAGTTGAGCAGTTTCTGGCTGATGCTGAAGCTCACATCAAGGCAGGTTTCCGTTATCAGTTCAAGTCACCAGATAGTGAAAATAGTGTGCGTTTGTACCAAGCGATGATCGCACATTCACAAAGTAGCATTAGTGCTAGCAACGGTATCGAGCTTCCATTTATTCAGTTGTCCAACTGTAAAATCGTACCTGTTATTCATAGTGAAGATCCTGCTGAGTACCAAGGCTTTACAGAAAACTATATCTCTCACCTACGTGATGAAGTTGCAGGCCAGTCTGGCTACTTGAAGGGCTGCGCGTTGGTGGTGATTCACAATAGCTTGTTGGATACGTTGATTAACTCGGCAGAGGATCTGGCTCAGTTTGGTCAGGTGTGGAGCCCAAGCAAGATCAAAGCGGCGATGAAAGGACTGATTGATCAACAAGACAAAGGCCGTGATGTGTCTAACTGTCTTTTGGATGATCAGTTTGATGCTATCCTTGAAGATGGCGCGACCATGTTCGGTTTTGAGTCACTATATAAAGCTGTGGAAGATGGTGATTTGCGCTTCAATGAACTTGGTATGTTTGAAGATCCACTAGTTGCAGAGATGAGTGGTAACTCGAAGCAAATCAAGAAACGTCTTGAAGACAACCGTGTTCTTTATGAAGAACTTTCTTTTGAAGTCGAGCACTTCGGTGATCAGCTTCAGGATCGTTTGAAGTCGTTTGGTGAAAAATTCATTAACGAAAACTTCTCTGAAACAGATGCTTGGAAAGATGTTGAGTTTGAAGCGTTTCTACAAGAGAAAAAACGCAATGCACAGCAGCAACTTGTCCTTGAAGAGGAGCAAGCCAGCGAAGGCATGACCATAACTGCGCGTAACCGCTCAGAAACTAAAGCCGGTATGCGTGATCGTCACCTTATCATTGAGCTAGATGAAGGCATCAATGACTTTGAATTGAAGCTGATTTTCCAAGGTGCAAGCAATCTAGATAAAAACCAGTTTAAAATTCAACCTTCCAAAGCACTTGGTAATAAAGAAGTTATTTCAACGCTGAATGGTTTTAAGACTACCCGCGCAAGCTTAAAAGGCACTTACAATAACGAGCCGTTATTTTTCAATTTGGCGTTGAAGCGTGAGAATAAATCAGAGGTATACAACTTTCGTTGCCTCGTTATTCGTAAGGGTGAGTTTTATATCGAGCCGATCAAAAACATCTTTTTGATCGAGCCTACTCCTGCTAAACAACGTTTAACGTTGAATATGGAAGCGAATCAGCTTCAAATCCAAGCTGAGGAAGGTGCAGTTTGTGCTCTGACAGATGCTAAACAAGTTGTAAACGTTGCAGAATACTCAGTGGTGGACTTTGAGGCTCTTGCCAATGAAGCGGATGAGATTGACTTCGCTGTTAAATCAGGTGACAACCAGCTTAAGTTCAATGTCGAAGGTGCAGTAGCAACAGACTCGTTGAGCTTGCCTTTGCTACTCAACCGAGGCCGTTACCACAAGTTATTCAAAGATGAATACAACGGCGAGTTTTACTCCCAAAAAGGTAAAGTTGGCATTGATAACAGCGAATTTGTTGTACCTGGTGTTCGTTTAAAACTGCTGCGCTGGGAAGAAGCCTTCATCAATGACAAAGTCGTTTCTATTTCTGACTGTGACACAATCAAGTTGGATGAGGTGCAAGCCATTGATGACGCAATGCATTCATCCTATGTCGAATTGTATGATTACCTTGAGCAGCGCCGTAGTACGCCATCTCTAGCTTCTTGGGGGGATGATTTCACGACACTTGTACAAAATGTAGTAGATGCAAGTCTTGCTTATTTTGAAGCGATTCCAACGGGCAGTATGCTGACCAAAGAGCAAAAAGTAGCGCTGCAAATTGGTTTGGTTAAATCTGAAGGCGAAGAATATTACTCTCCGTTTCACCCGTTAATCTTGGCTTACTACCTAAACCTACGCAAAGTGATTCGTCAAGATGAAAGCTTTGCTAGCTTGCCAGATGTGACGTTCGAGCGCCTATCGCCTAAAGGCTTATTACCATACGTTTATCATCCTCAGCATGAGTTTTCTTACAACCAACAAGTCAAAGAAAACGCTTTTTGGATCAAAAGTGTCCCTCAAGAGAAGAGCTCACTGACATTCGTTCGTAAACTCGTCAAAGAAAAAATCGATGAGTTCCAAACCGCATTTTGTCAGTTATTCACAGGTTCTGAGAAGAGCATCATCATTAACGCTGTGAATCAAGATAGCGCAGAAGAACTGTTCATGGGGCTAGTGGATTACATTCGCAGTCACTTGGAACAAGCTGCTTGTGTCCATGTAAACCTTTATGATGACAAGCTGACGTTCAACGCTTTTGACCGTTTTGCAGAGGCGGCAAGCTACGACGAGTTAAAGGAAAGCTTAGAGCTAAATAGAAATAAGAAAGTTCGTGAGCTTGCTGACACAATCATAGATATTCTGCGAACCCGCCTCACGTACAGTAAGTTCACCAATGAACAAGCGGAGAAGGGTGGTCAGGCTTATGCGCATATTTCATTCTTCCGAAACAACGGCAAAGTGGACTGTGCGGATATAGCGATTGAAGACATGACTTCTGGGATTGCATGTGACGGCCTCTTAACTGGAGATGCATCCGAGAGTAATTCGGGCTCTTACTTTACTGGCTTTGGTTTGAAGGGGATTGATTACCAAGACCATCCACACCTAATGATGGCGAAGTACGTTGGTGCTTTACTAAAGCCTGCACTAAAGCCAAATACGCCATACAACGGTACTAACGCAGTTGCGCTTGCAGTGAGTGAAGACTTCAAAGGCCTGTTAGAGCGCTCGTACGACAGCTCCATTTGGACAACTATCATTGATCCAAAAGTGACATTAGACTTCTTCCACAGCAATGAAGATGTAGTGCTAATTCACTATTCCGATCAGTACACCAGTTCATCCAGCTATGATGCGATTACCGTAACGGCGCAGCGTGGTCTGTTCGAAAAAGTCATTAAGCAGGGTGATGGTGGGCAAATTAACGAGTTCAATGCCTTTAATGGCGATTGGCTGTTGAAGATGATGACCTGCGCGCCAACTATCAACAAAGAGCGCAAAGGTGTTATTGGTGCTTATAAGTTTGTGACCAGCTTAGTGCATAACTCAGATATCACTTGGGTTCCGCTTTCTGTGGCAGAAATGATCCGTGTTTCAGGAAACATCGGCCTGAAAATGTCCGACAGTGAATTCTCGCGCAACGTTCATGGTTACAAAAAAGGTGAGATTTCTGATGATGTATTGCTCGTTGGTTTTAAAGGGCAAGACATGTACTTGCTGCCAGTGGAAGTAAAAACGGGTTCAATTCCTGACTACAAAAAAGCAGTCAAGCAATCAAAAGAGTTGTTGCGTTACCTGAGCGAAGATCTGCTTGGGAATGACAATCTTGCAAGCAAGCTTTACCGCGGTCTGTTCATGCGCCAAGTGCTAATACAGGTAGACAAGTACCGCTTGTACAACGTGTTCGCTCCAGACTACTTTGACGCACTGCTAGACAACAAAGAAGAGTGGCTGAAAGGCGATTACTCGCTAGCAAAAGTGGCTGATTACCCAGATGGATTTGTTGTCAGCAATCTTGAGGGCGCAGGTTGCTTGCAACCTGAATACCAAATGTTGGAAGGCGTACTAAAAGTTGACCTTCCGATGGGCTTGCTTCCTCGTTTGGTCGAAACGCCACTTCAAGAAGTGCTTAACGGGTTAGATATCGTCAAGTTATGCCACGTACCGACCGAATACGTTCTAGGTGGAAAAACTCAAGCAGAAGTGCTCGAAGCCGACTGCCAAACAGATGTTACGAGTGAAAACGTACACCAAGAAACAGCTGACTCTGAGATTGAGTTAGACACTGAATCTGAAGATCGTTGCTTTGAAGTCGAAGGAGATCAAACTGCTCCGGAGAAAGACGTTTCGGTGCAAGGTGCTGAAGCAGTAGATACCTTCAAGTCACAGCCATCGGGTACTAACTTAAATGTGCTCTTTGGTCACAATGCTTTGACACAAGCACCATTGAACTGGGAACCAACTAATACCGCCAAGTTTATGAATACCAACACCGGTATCATAGGCACTATGGGTACGGGTAAAACTCAGTTCACTAAATCGGTGATTACACAGCTTTATCGCAATCGGGCAGACAACGTAAACGGTGCGCCAATTGGCATGCTTATTTTCGACTACAAATCCGATTATGTAGACGACAAGTTCCAACAAGCGACAGTGGGTAAGAAGTTTAACCTTCATAAACTGCCATATAACCCATTGAGTTTGTTTGGTGACATGCCAATGCTGCCAGTGCACACTGCGCGTGGTTTTTCTGAAACCATGGGCAAAGCTTTTGGCTTAGGACAAAAACAGCAACTGCGTTTACGTAAGCTGGTGGGTGAAGCTTATGAGTTGGCTGGTATTCGCAAAGCGGATCCAAGCACTTGGACAAAACCAGCACCGACAATCTCACAGGTGTGGGACTTGTTTATTGAAACTGAACCTGATGAAGATTCGTTATACGCGGCACTTGAAAGCCTATACGAACTGGAGATTTTCGAAGACGACAACAGCAAGTGTATGAGCCTTTACGATCTTGTTGATGGCATTACAGTTGTTGAGTTGGCAGGTTACCCATCAGAGATCCAAAACCTCGTAGTGGCATTAACACTGGATTTGTTCTATTCACAAATGCAGAAGAAAGGTAAGCCAGAAGTTCAAGGCGATTTCCGACAAATCACCAAGATGATTTTGGTGGACGAAGCCGACAACTTCATGTCTCAAAACTTCCCAAGTTTGCGCAAGATTTTAAAAGAAGGTCGTGAGTATGGTGTTGGTGTGATTCTGTCTACTCAAGACATTACGCACTTCCAAACTGGTGAGAACGACTACTCAAGTTATGTGCTTACATGGGTCATTCACCGCGTTGCGAAGATTCGTCCGCAAGAGCTTAAAGCCATGTTTGGTGTGAACGAGAAGGCTGAGCAAGAGAAGCTGATGGAAACCATCAATAAGCTAGAAAAGCACTACAGCTTATACATCGATGGTGCTAAGAAGATAATCAAGATGCGAGATCGAGCATTTTGGGAGCTGTTGTAGCAAAACTTTGATTTAAAACGCCCTTTTAGGGCGTTTTTTTTGACCTTACTAATACTAATGCATTACGTCATATGTATAATTAGATGCATATCATTTGGGGTGTTAGTAATGGAACTCATCGATAAAATTCAAACGATCTCACGCTGGCGACGTGGAGATCAACGCGCTCCGCATAAACCCTTAATGTTGTTATATGCTTTATCTCAATATAAGCAAGGCCATGAGCGCTTGTTCCAGTTTGAGAGTGAAGTGGATAACCAGGTAAAAGAGCTGCTGGTTCAGTATGGCCTTTCGCGAAAAGCCTACCATCCGGAGTATCCATTTTGGCGTTTAGCTAACGAGCAAGATCCATTTTGGGAATTAAAAAATGGTGAAGAGTGTATTCCTCGTAAAAGCAATACAGACCCTAAAAAATCAGAGCTAATCAAATACAATGTAATGGCTGGGTTTGATGCGAATTCATACCAGAACTTGATCTCTAATCCTGAGTTGATAGACAAAATAGCTTCCAAGTTAATCCAAGACAATTTCCCTGATACGTTACAGGAGGAGTTGTTTGTTCGTTTTGGTTTCGAAGTTGATACGTCAACTAAGCAGCGTGATCCCAATTTTCGGATAAATGTTCTACGCGCTTACAACTATAGATGTGCAGTGTGTGGTTTTGATTTGGCTTTAGATACTGTCCCTGTTGGTATTGAAGCTGCGCATATCAAATGGAAGCAGTATTCTGGTGCGTGCGAAGTTTCAAACGGTGTTGCTCTTTGTAGCATTCACCATAAGGCATTAGATAAAGGTGTCATTGCTTTTAATAATGACCTAAAAGTGCAGGTTTCTCCTGCTGCGATGGGTGGTGCTATGGTTGAACAGTTAATCTGGCGTTACGAAAACAAACAAATTAGTTTGCCAAGAGAGGCCTCTTTATACCCAGCGGATAATTTTGTTGAATGGCATGTAAGAGAGGTTTTTAAGTCCTCATGAGAAGGTTTTAATGTATAGGTTAAACATGAATAAAATTTTAAATTGGAGCTTTTTATTTTTTGAATAAGTATTTTTTATATTTAGAGTGGAATTTATTAATTTAAAATAATATTAGAGTAGTCAGTGAGGTGGTGATTTATGGCGAATAGAAATGATTATATTATATTAAACAAAAAACTTGATAGATATGCTAAGATTCTTGAAGATAATGTTGGCACAAACCTAGGTAGTGATGAAGTAGAAAGACGTAGATTAGGTTTCTATATTTACATACTCGAACAGGTTTGTAATGAATCGGATGTTTGTACACTAGCCGAATCCGTCATTGATACTGCATTCAATAGGAAGGTTTTTGACCGAACTGTAAATGACTGTGGTGTAGATGCTATATATTTAAATGACAATACAAAAGAACTTAAGTTGTTTAACTTCAAATATCGAAAAGACTTTAAGCCAGGTTATACCCAAAAGTTGAACGATAGTTTTATGTCTACTAAGTTCCTAAACTTTGCCATTCAAGAAGATAAGAAACTTATCAATAAATACCCTCAGGATGTTAAAGAGAAGATATATAAAGTGTCTTCTATTTTAAATCGTCCAACAGATGAATGGACTGTTGAGTTGTATCAAGTTAGTAATGATGCGGAAGAAGTTAGGGAGCACAATAAAGAGCTTGAACACCTTGCTTCAACTTACGCTATCAAGGTAAAACCATTAGCTTTATCAACAATAGCTAGCTTTATGACAATTCGCCCAGAGAAAATTGATGCGAAGTTGCTAATCGATAGCGATGCCATAATGAGTTACTCCGAAGATAACAAAGCGTCAGCGAAGTCCTTTATTGCAAGACTTAAGTGTAGTGAGATCTTGCGAATTACATGTGATGACAATGAGCTTCGTGAGACTCTTAACTTAGAAGATGCATCCAAACTTCAATCTAGTGATCTGGATTTTAGTGTTTTATTCGATAATGTCCGTGGGTTGGTTAAAAGGTCTAAATACAATGAAAATATAGCGGATTCTTTAAAGACTGGGCCTAAAAAATTCTTTATGTATAACAATGGCATTACTTTAATTGCAGAGGATATAAAGTCAAAACCGCTCCCAGGAAATAAGAGTATAAAACTTGAACTATCCGGCATACAAATTGTTAATGGGGGGCAAACCCTAAGAACTATTCATAAATTCAATCAAGATGATGAAGATAATTTAGAGAGTTATCTTTATGATGCTGAAGTTTTAGTCAGAATGTTCATGCCAGATAATGAGTTAAATGAATCACATAAAATAGCAGAATATACGAATAGTCAGAACCCAATTAAATCAATTGACTTAAAATCGCTAGCCTCTGAACAAATAGAGATTGAACGTTACTTAGATGAGTTCAATATAGCATATGCTAGAAAGTCTGGCGATACAGGGCCTAAAGAAGACAAAGACTATAAATACACTGTAAATATGGAGCTTCTCGGTAAACTGCTAAAAGCTAAGTCTGGTAACCCAGATAAAACAACAAGTAGTGTGAAAGATATGTTTGAAGGAGGATATAAAAAATTATTTATAACTGACTTCGAGATGACCGAAATACCTATGCTTATAGAATGTTATTTTAATATTGTAAAAGAATTTAAACTTCTTAAGATTAAGGGTAATCAGCTTAAATATTACTATGTTATATATTTGAAATATCTAATGCCAGAGTTATCAATCTCTGAACTTATTGATAAGTTAGAAAGTTCTTTGGCTAAGTATTTGGAGGATCAACCAGAAATTACTCCCGTAAAAGCACTGGGCTCAGCTCTATTTAAAAAGTCACTACTTAATAGTTTAGAGTTACAACCTTAATTCTTCATTTAAGAAAATAAGCTCCTCAGGGGAGGAGCTTATTATTATTTACTACACTGAAGATGCAACACCAGTTAAGCTGCGATGATTTCTAATGGACGCTATTCCATCCTCAACATGTGCAGCCCAAGCTTGTTGATACGCTTTCGTATCTAGCTTTGGGTAGTACATCTTCAGCATTAGTTCAGTTACATCACTAGTCTCACCAAGCCAAGTGTACTTATCTAGTACAAGTGAGCCATCTAACTTAGCTTCTTGGCCTTGGTATCGAAAATCACTTTCAATTGAACGGAAGAAAGCAATACGTGCCGATACGTTTGGAGTGATACCAGTATAGCCCTTCAACTTTTTAAGCTGTTCTTCAGTAGTGCGAGTCAGGTTCATACGATTAGGTAGCATTACACAGCCTCCTTAGTTGTTTCTCTCCAGAAGTAACCTTCCTTCAAGGTTGAAGACTTAGTTATACCGTCAAAGCAGATTTCGTAAGTGCGCGCAATATCGTCTTGAATAAGGCTGGTGTAGTTTCTATCGATCTCTGTATCTGTCGATAGGATCACAACTTGGTGGCTTGCTGTTGGGAAGTAGTTCTCAACCAGCTTATCACGGTGGTGAGAGTCTAAGCGACCTAGTGGTGTATCAATAATAATTGGCAGCCTACGACCAGATGTACGGCCTAGTGCTTCCAGAATCGAGATTGCGTAGATCTGTTTTTCGCCCGCAGACATTGCTTTGCGATTGATCTTGATACCGTATTCATCGACTAGTTCAACATCAAATGACGCAGGGTTAATTGAAGCGGATAGCTGCAAATCTTCTTTACGAGCTAGCTTCTTGTAGGACTTGACGAACTCGTTTTCTAACTGCTTGACGCGAGCTTTAGTTAGTTGCTCACCAAATTTCTCAAGCAATAAGATTGAGTTTTGGGCATTGCTAATACTCTGATCTTTATTGGATTGATCTTTATTCTTATCGTGTAGCTTCTGAATTTGACGAGCTGTCTCTAGTGCTTGGCGCAATTCACGTTTTGCTTCTTCGAGCAAAGCATGGTATTCGATAATCAGCTTTTCTTTTTTCTTATCTAATGCGCGGACGTCCGAAAAAAGCTCTTGCACCTGCTCTTGCTCAGGGGCTCGTGCAATATTGTTTGAAGCGTTGTCTATCTCTTCTTCGACTTTTTGAAGACGCACTCGTGCTTCATCGAAACGTGAAAAAGATTCTCGAGCCAGATTTGAGAGTTGATAGTCAATAGTATTTGCTTGACGGTCGGAGATATCCAAAAGCAGCTCGGCAGAATCAAACTCACCTACGTGTGCTTTAAAGCTATCAGCAATCGCACTTTGAGCCATCTCTGTATCAAAACTTGGGTACTTTGAACGCAGTGTTTCTAAGAATGAGTCCAGTTCATTACCAAAGTTCTGTTTCTTCTTAATCTGTTGTTCTTGCTTGATCTGAGTTTGAAGGCGCTGCATTGCACTAGGTGCTAGCGCGAATGGAAGACTTGTCTCCATCTCCATACGGATTTGCTTTTCAAGCTCTACTTTCTCTTTAAGCAAGCTATCTACTTTTTGCTGCTCATCTTCTCTGGTTTTTGCCCAAGCCCCACCATTCTGTGACAGCTTGTTCTCTAGACTAAGAATATCGCGTGATACGAGCTCAATTTGTGCGTCAACGATGTCCGCTTCACCGCGAAGTTTCTCTGCATTGCGCTCGTGGCTGATACGTTTCTCATCAAGAGAATCCATTTCCTTTTTTAACGATTGACTTAGTGCGCTAGAACCTTGTTTTTTCAAGAAGATATTTAAGTCACTCTTGAGCTTTGCGATAACATCTAAGCCCAATAGACGACGAACTGCAGTCTTTAGCACCGTGCCAGACTCATCTTCAGCAAGTTCTGCGATTTTTTCGCCGTCGAAAAAGAATAAGTCAGCGATGCCTGTTGGGATTAATTCGTTTAGAAAGCCCTGACACTGATCGTAATTGAGCTCGGGAATTTGAACTCCGTCTTTTTCAAGGCATAGATTATCTTTCTTACCGCGTTTCCAGCCGCGAATCACTTTATAAGTGTTTTCTTCGCCGTTTTGGCTGTATTTAAACTCAAGTTCAATCGATGCGTTATCTTGAACTCCACCATGACCGACGCCTTTATGGATAAGGTCGGAAAGCGCATCAACGTACTCACCATTTGACAACACTTGGCTAAATGATTGACGGCCAAAAAGAGCAAGTCGTACAGCTGTCAGAATTGATGTTTTACCAGCACCGTTAAGGCCACCAAACAGAATGATTGGTCGTTCGGTTCCTTCAATAGGGCCATTTTTACTCAGACGAGCAGGAGCAGGGCGCAAGTCGATTTCATGTACGCCACGGAACACTCGAAAGTTGTTTAGAGTTAGTTTTGTAATTAACATTTCAGTATTTAAAACTCTTTTTGGAGCAGCTTATCTAGCTCGGCAAGTTGGTCGTTGTAGCGCTCGATCTCTTTTTGGTGAATATCAAACTCAGCTTTACTCTGCAGAGAAGCATGCTTTTGTTTGATCTCTTCCAAGCTACCCCAGTCTCGCTTCAATAGTGACGCGATTTTATTTGAAATACCGCTACGACGGCTTAACCCTTCCATCGAGACTTCTAGCTCGATAAGCTTCATGATCATCTCTGGTTCAATATCAAAGTTGTCACAAAGCTCATGAATGAGCTGTGCGTCATCTTTACCAAAACTTGCGTTATCGTCATATACCCAATCAAGGTCGTAACCATAAACTTCTTTGAAAATAGTAGGCAGAGAGTCGTCCCAGTCTGGCTCATTTGGATCGTGAATCCACTCTTGGCGAATAGCATGAAGTTCAGGTACTGTGATCAGCTCTATCTCTCTTCCTTCAGCTTTAAACTTCTTATCCAGTTCTAGCAACTCGCGCAACCACTGACGACGATATTTCAGCCAGTAAGGTCCCGGAACGTGCTTACGTTCGGTTGCGATGTCCTCGCCTTCTTTTGCGTATTGGTAGCTAACTTTACCTGTGCGACGCTTATGATTTCGGTATTCTTCTTTGTTCGCAGGATCGGTTGTCATTGACAGCTTATTACGAAACTCAAGAAGAGGGGCCATCCATTGCTCACCATTTTGGATAAGACTTTCCATTGCACGGTCTTTCGTTACGACAGTACAGGTCCAGCAACCAAAGCGAGAGTTACCACAAGATGGTGTTGTCTCATCAATGACCATTGGGCATTCGCCTTGACCAGAAGAGTCTTTGTAGAGATTCCACAGCACAAGGTTTTTGCCACCCCACGGATTTTCCCATTCAAGATCATACTCATCGATCCAAATGTTCTTAGGTCCGTACGGGGTTTGTTTAGTTTCTAGGTGGCAAAGACGCAGTAGCTTCCAAACATCATCTACACCCCATGTATCGATAGGGGTAAAAATAAACGCATTTGCAAGTGTTGTGTGGCGGGCTAATCGTGAGCCATCAATTTTGTGTTTCGCGATGACCTGCGCACGTGAGGCACTTTCTTGGCTACGAGAGCCAAGTACTACAATCACTTCATCAAACTGTGAGACTTTAGACTTGATAAAGTCGCTCACAGGATCAATTTTCATTCGTTCTGTACACCAACGGAAAGAACGTGTTGGCGCTGGGTAGCCTTTACCAAGCAAGTTTGCCCAAAATGTTTGATTGTCTTTAGGGACGACTTTATGGCAAGTGATAGGTAGGTTATCGCGCTTCGCGCCTTTCTCGATAGCAGCCAACGAGTCTTTGATGTGGTTAACAACAACAGGTGTTTCAACAAGTGTGTCTGAAGATACAACAAAAACCGGTTTCTGGCGGTCTTTTGGCTCTAAGCCAAGTAGTGCCAAGTAAACTAACGACATTACTGCTGATGAGTCTTTACCACCGCTGTAGCCAATTACCCATGGGCGTTTGTCTGCACAGTAGACACGCTGCACATCTGCAATGTAGTGGCTTAGTTTGTTATTTGCGAAGTCTTCTGCGTTGATAAAGTCTTCGTATTCGGCTAGGTCTTCTGCCAGTTTTAGCTCGTGTATCATGATAACTGCTTCTCTAGAGCTTTCTCTTCTGGGGTTAGTGGTAACCCAAGTTCAATTTTTAGTGCGTTGGCAGTAAGTTGAATGTTCTGTGTCGACTTACTTAGTTTGCCGTGGTTCATGCTTCGTTTGATCCAGTCCGGATTGGTTTTTAACCAGTTAACTTTGCCCAACTGCTGAAGCTTTTCTTTCCATTGTTTCGGTTCTTGGCACAGTAGGTGTTTACCTAGGACACCGATGGCATGTAACCCGACGCCATGCGCATGTATATATTCTTGGCGAAGTTGTGCTGGTGATACTTCTTTATCAATAACCAATTGCCAATCTTTTATGTGGCGAGTCACTTCTTCCCAGAATTCAGCTGCAAGTTGCTTTTCTTCTTCGTTAAAGCCGTCCTTGGGACCTTTGCTCAAGAGTGCGCGAGTCGATTGTTTGATGCTACTTAAAGTAAATAGCTTGTTCGACTTAGGGCTAATATTGGATTTCTCCATTTCAGTTAAACCGATGAAAGGCTTAACTTTAGTTGCCAATTCGCGAGCAAGCTCGGAGCTTTCATCTCTATGGTCATACAGCGTACCCAGAGACGGGCTAGGCTTTACCGCGTATTTGTTGAGATCAGCAAACATCTGTTGGCTGCGTGTAAGTCCTTCATCAATGAAGAACAACACAGGGATATTGTCCTGACCTAAGTCCGGGTTTTCCCTTAAGGCTTCTTCGATTGCTTTACGACGATGTTGCCCATCATTGATCAAGATTTGGGCATCCATAGGAACTTTTAGAGTTCCTAAATTCGGTGCACCATCATGATCTTCAAATGATATATCGACACCTACAGATACTGTTAGTGCAGAAAAAACATAATCTTTTGGGTTATCAAGAAGGTACTTAACCATTTCTGGAATACGAGTTTTATTCAACGTTCGTTGAGCTCTTAGCTCAGGCGGAACGTCGTCTTCGTTGTAACTGAAAATTTTAGGAATGATCCTAAGAGGGCACGTTGCAATGTAAAAGGGACGTCCTGCTTGAATACCTCTAACAGCAGGAAAGGAGTAGCAATAGCCTGAATCTTGATTTTGCATGTGAAACCTTAGTTAGTTTGTTATTTTTTGACGTAAAAACTAAAAGTAAGCAAAGTTAATAGTTTTTAGTTTGTCAAAAAATGACATACTTTCGATCTAGTTTGTTATGCAGTCATTTCAAATTTGCGAAATATTGCATTGGTTTGCCAAAATAGGTCGAGTATTTTACAGGGATAGACGTTAGATTTCCATGGCAAGGTCTGTTTTTTCTGAAGGTTTAAGTGGATGCTTTCTTATTTACTTTAAACCCTCTGATTTCCTTATTGTGTTTGCCTAAAAGCACCTCAAATTCTGCTCGAACCATCTGAGTCTCTTCAGTTGGTTCAAACTCCATTAACTTCCCTAATCGCTTATCAAAGCTCTGCTGCTTTTTGTAGTTCTCGTGTTCGGATGGCATATAAAGATGCTTGTTGAGCAGTGGTGGTCTGCGCTTCTCATCTACGTAGTCAAAGAAGTCTATATCTTGTTCAGCCATTTTTATTTTGATGCGCTCGACCAGAAATGGTACAGAGTGCTCGAAGTTGTCATAAGCAGTTAAGGTTAGCTTGCCTGACGTGATATGGATTTTGATTAAATCGATTTCTTCATCCAGTTCGCCATACATTTGTAAACCCGCACCTACGTATGTGCGCAGTAAGAGTGGTAAATCATCGATGTAGTCACGATGTAGGATAAGAGAGTGTCCCTCATTCAATAAACTTGCAGGTAATTGCTTGTGGGCCTTTTCACATTGCGTGTTGATTAGGTCTGTATCGGCTATCGCAAACAGCAATTCTGCAGCGAGATTAAGTGCGGTTTTATAATCATCAAATAGAGCTTTAATATCGCGCTTGAGTGATTCTGGTTGTTGCGTATAAGGCTTTCTCTTCTCAAACAGTCCCATCGTAAAGTAAAGCAACAGGTCTTCTTTACGGCGCTTTTCTGCTTTTTCGAATTCTTTGGTGTCGAACATTTCTTGCAACAGACCAAACACTTTTTTGTGTGAGCCGATAAGTGCTCTTGTTTTGTCTGATTGCTCAAACTCTTCGTTAGCGGGTATGCGACCTAGCGTTAAGCATGTGTTCCAAAATGCGTCGAAAAGTTCTTGGTTTTGAGTGATCAGAAGCTTGGCTTTGTCTTTTGCTTCGACAGGCTCTGGAGAGGTGAGTTGCTGCCATTTATGGTGGCGCTTGTATTTGCTTTGTAAGTACTGCTGCTCTTCGAGCTTATCTTTGAATATGTAAAAAATGCCGGGTGCAACGGTAATGGCATCCTCTTGCAAGCTGCGTTCAATATAAGCCTTTATCTCAGACTGAGCGTAATACTTTTGAAAGGTATTACGGGAAGTAATCACTCCATCTTTATAGGGTTTGAATTGAGCGATATAGCTTTCGTTAGCAAGCATGACAGAAACAACAAGAAACTTATCCGCTAGCTCCCAAGCACCTAACAAAGCATCTAAACGTTCATCTTGGTCTTCAATCACGTTCAGAACAAAGCCAAGGTTGACGATGTCAGAACTCACTTTGTCGTTATCGGGCTGAAAGTTTGGATCCCACCCAAGAGCATCTAATCCATGAGCTTCCAACTCTCTTAAGTCATCACCACGCCCACAGCCATAATCAAAAATAGAATGATTGCCTTCTAAATATCCATATTTTACGAGACTTCTCATAGGAGCAGACAACGCATGCCTGACTAAAGCTGTTCGGTGTCGTTCTACTCCTATCTCGGCTAACTGCGGCACAGCTGAGCAACGAAACAAACGACCATCAACTAGCGCATAACCATGACGTTTAATTATATTCTCCCATGATCGTTTGAAACCAATAATACGACTGTTTACATAAAGGCCTGCATTTTCACCTTCTTGCGTGAGGGAAAAAAAGTGTTCGTAATATTTGCTTTCAGGCAAGACCATGGTTTCTTTACGATGTAAAATCGGCGGGTTATCGGAGTCATTGTAACTCATGGTTTTATGGCTGAGTTTTGATAAGTCGACATTCATGCTTTGCTGTAGCGCAGGGTAGGAGTCGCTATAGAAATCAGGATAGTAAAGTAAGGACAAGCGGAACTCTTTTTTAAACAATTTAACTAGATTCCAACTTTCGTCATCAAGGCTTACCGCTTTTGCTACCGCAGGGATAAACTGAGCTAAGGTGTTAGGCAAAGCACTGAATGCGTCTCTATGAAGGTAAACCGCGTTTGGAAGCTGTTTTCCTATTTTGATTTGTGACACTAGTTTTAAAAAAATTTTTTCATTCATAGCATTGCTCTAGCTGCGTTTTATGAGGGGTAAGTATATGCCATGTGATTTTACTCAGCCGCTTCAACTAACAAAAAAGCGCTGGTTAACCAGCGCTTTTGCATTTATTAAGGGCATTACATCTTTTTAAAGATGATGGAGGTGTTGATGCCGCCAAAGGCGAAGTTGTTACTCATCAAATATTTCACGTCCAGTTCTCGGCCTTGTCCGGCGATGTAGTCTAAATCGCCACATTGCTCGTCGAGGTTTTCTAGGTTGAGCGTTGGGTTAAACCAACCTGTGTGCATCATTTCTAAACCTAGCCACGCTTCAATCGCGCCACAGGCGCCTAGTGTGTGGCCAAAGTAGCTCTTGAGTGAACTTATTGGCACTTTGCCCAGAGCATTCGCTGTTGCGTTGCTTTCCGCAATATCGCCGCGGTCGGTGGCAGTGCCGTGAGCAGATACATAGTCGATCTTCTCAGCAGGAATGCCCGCGTTTTGCAAAGCCATTTCCATACAGATTTGCATGGTTTCCATCTGTGGTTGAGTGACGTGTGCGGCATCACAGTTGCTGGCAAAACCGATGATTTCTGCATAGATTTTCGCGCCACGAGCGACGGCGTGTTCGTACTCTTCCAGAACTAGCGTTCCCGCACCTTCACCAATCACCAAACCATCGCGATCGGAGTCATAAGGTCTTGGTGTGCTTTTCGGGTCTTCATTCTTCAGACTGGTGGCAAAAAGGGTATCGAAGACAGCGGATTCCGTTGGGCACAATTCTTCAGCGCCACCAGCAACCATGACCGTTTGGTAGCCATGTTTGATCGCTTCGTAGGCGTAGCCGATTGCTTGGCTGCCAGAGGTACATGCACTGCTGGTTGGGATCACTCGGCCTTTCAAACCAAAAAATAGACCAACGTTCACTGCTGTGGTATGCGGCATCATCTGCACGTAAGTCGTTGCGGTGATCGCTTTGGTGGTTTTCTCATTCAGCATGACACCAAATGCACCGATTGCGTCAGTACTGCCTGTTGATGAGCCGTATGCGATACCCGTTTGACCATTGGTGAGTACGTCGTTACCAATCAAACCTGCTTGGCTCAGTGCGTTTTCTGTTGCGACGGTCGCCAATTTAGAAACACGCCCCATGCCGCGTACTTGCTTGCGCTTGTAGTGCTTTGGCAGTTCAAAATCTAAAATTGGTGCCGCGAGCTTGGTGTTCAAACCATCATACTGTTCGTAAGAAGGCATGTATTGCGTCGCGTTCTGGCAGTCACGCAGTTTTGGTTCGACAGATTGCCAATCGTTACCAAACGCAGTCACGCCCGACATTCCGGTTACAACGACTCGACGGTTCATACTAGGCCTCCGTTTACCGAAATGACTTGGCGAGTTACATAGCCTGCGATGTCAGACATAAGGTAACTGACTAAACCAGCGACTTCTTCTGGTTCTCCCATGCGGCGCAAAGGAATTTGCGGCATCGCGTGTTCTTTTACGTGTTCGTCTACCATGCCTGTGTCGATAAGTCCCGGTGCAACGCAGTTAACGGTGATTTTGCGTTTTGCCAGTTCAAGTGCGAGTGATTTTGTCGCACCAATTACACCCGCTTTTGCTGCGCTGTAGTTGGTTTGACCACGGTTACCCATCAGGCCAGAGACTGATGCAAGGGTAACAATTCGACCACCTTTACGCCTTTGCACCATTGGCATAACACAAGGGTGAAGAACGTTGTAGAAGCTATCTAGGTTGGTATGAATCACGCCATCCCATTCTTCTTCGGTCATCGCAGGGAAAGCGGTATCTTTTGTGATGCCAGCGTTGTTTACGACGCCATAGTAAGCGCCGTGTTCGGCGATATCGGCTTCGAGCTTCTCACGACAATCTGCACGGTCACTGATGTCGAATTGGATAAGACGACCGCTACCACCATGCTGTTCGATGGTGTTTAGGGTGTCTTGCGCGCCTTGTTGATCGCCCATGTAATGGACAATGATTTGGAAACCATCTTTGGCTAATTGAACGGCAATGGCTTTACCGATGCCTTTGCTGGCACCTGTAACGAGGACTTGTCGGGTCATTGTTGACTCCTGATTTTCATTTCTTGTAATTTTTCTTCTGATGGAACGTAAACGTTCAATTGGCAAGTCGCTACAACAGTTCCTTGTAGCTCAATACGGGCTGAAAAAACCGCCATACCGTTATCTTCCATGATTTTTTCGGCATACACATCGAGCATTTGTCCGCGAGAAAACGTATCGCATTCAGACGTGTATCGACGGCTACCAAGCAAAAAGCCAATCGGTGGCGCTTGTTCTTTCATTAATGCGTGGTAACCAGACCACGCCGCGACAGATTGCGCCATAAACTCAATGCCAACGTAAGCTGGCACAGTTTGAGAGGCCGAGTCGAAGAACGGGTTGTGTTCTCCGATATCAACCTGGCAGTGAATCGTATCTTGTTGAACATCCAAAGCACGATCAACCAAGATCATTGGTTTGTCGTGTGGCAAAAGTTGTTCGATGGGAGGAAGTTTAGTCATGAGCGTAACCAAAAATAAGACTAATATTATTGCCACCAAAAGCAAAAGAGTTGCTGAGAATCGCTTTGTTATCCAGTTTGGTTGGCGTCTCAACTAACGATATATGGATATCGTCTGCTTTGGTTTCGCAGTGTTGTATTGGCAAATCAAGGTTGTACTTGAGAATATGCCAAGCGATCGCGGCTTCCGTTGCACTTGCTGCGCCTAATGTGTGTCCGGTAAGTGGCTTTGTCGAGCTTACGGGAACGGAGTCACCAAAGCAGCGATGAATGGCTTTGCTTTCCATCGCATCGTTTAACGGCGTTGCTGTGCCATGCGCGTTGATGTAACCAATGTCTTGCGCTGTAAGTCCTGCATTGGCCAACGCTTTTTTCATCGCTTCTTCTGCGCCTAACCCTTCTGGATGTGGTGCGGAAATATGGTGTGCGTCTGAGCTGTCGCCAGCTCCGAGAAGAGCAACGGGCGCAGGTGTTTTGCTTAGCAACATTAATGCTGCGGCTTCACCGATATTGATGCCGTTGCGATGTTGGTCAAACGGCTTACAAAGGCTATCGGATAGAGCTTCTAAACCGTTAAAGCCGTTTAGTGTGAGGCGACAAATGGTATCCACACCACCCACAATAACCGCATCAACAATGCCAGAGCGAATCAGGCGTTGCGCGGTTAAAAAGACACGGCCACTAGAAGAACAGGCGGTTGAAACTGAGTAATGTGGGCCGCTCAAATCAAAGTAGGCGGCAATAAAATCGCTGCAGTTGCCAAGCTCTTGTTTGGTGTAATGGTAGTCGGCAGGAAAATTACCCTTTGCCAGCTTTTCACCAAATGCGATTTCGCCATCTGAAATGCCAGATGTGCTGGTGCCGATCACGACTGCGATACGGTCACGACCATATTTAGCAATGGCGTCACGCACGTCGCCTTCGATTTGCTGCAAAGCCGAAAGTGCGAGGCGGTTGTTTCTCGTATCAAACTGGCTGAGTGCGGGTGGTAATTGCGGTAACGTCTGTGCGATTCGACCGATTACTGTTTGGCGGCCTGAATTTAAAATATCTCGGTCAACCACCATGTTGGATGGCTTCGCTCCCGATAAACACTGGTGGATGAGCGCATCATCTTGTCCCATGGCAGAGTGAAAGCCACAGGCCTGAATATACAAAGGTTGAGAAGAGCGAATAGGCATATTGTTATTCTAAATTGTTCTTAATTAATCTGATGTTGCAGTGTTTGAATAGAAATTGAAAACTGATGTTTGAGGTGATGAAAATCAATCTTACCCTCTAACTTGTTAGAAGAGCTGTATTGAATCTCAATGATCTTTTCACCGTCGCTATCAAAGATGGCGCGAGAATTATTTTTATCAATAATTCGCCACCTTACCTCATTTAACGATCCTTCCCAAGCGGAACTCGGCCAGAGCGTGATCATCAGGTTAAATAATACCTGTTCTGGCTGCGGTAGCGAACCTTGTAAACCGTTGAGCACTTCGGTTTGAATTTGTTCTCCATCGTAAGACAGTGAGAGTACTCTTGTCCCCCAGGATGAAAAGCCTGCCAACACCACTTCGTTGTTGGTCACTTGCAGTTGTACCGGAAGTTGCTCAGATGTGGTTTTACCATCTATTGCCCAAGAAGCCGTAATTAACTGACTGGCAGACAACTGATAGCCCAAGCTTGCGGGAGTGGGTAAGCTAACTTGGGTGTGCTCGTCAATGTCGACCTGAGGCGTCGATTGGTGAGGTACCAAGCTGCATGCACTTAATAACAGACTCAGTGCGAATAACGTCGCGCAGCGAAAGGCGTGATTGAAAATCATGACGTCGTTTCCTCTGTTTTAATTGCAATCGGAGAGAGCAGCCAAGCGACAAAAATACCACTTAATACCGTAATGCCGAAACTATGAATCGCGTGAGTTTGGCTGAGTGACAGCAACCCAAATGACAACACAGTGGTCATTGCCGAAAGGGTGATCGCCAATAGTGTACTCACACTGCGGGCTTTCTCGGCAAAGAACAGAGTGTAATCGATCCCGATACCAAGAATGAGCACCAAGCCAAGCAAGTTGAACAGGTTTAATGTTGTTCCCATCGCGACAGCAGTTGCCAGACCGCAGGCGCAAGCAATCAATGATGGCAGTAAAACTCGCCAACTGTGTTGCAGACCGTACCGCTTGATTAACACCAGAAAGATCACAGTACTGGCGGCTGCCAACAGCTCCATGATTTTGATTCGGTATTCACCAAATAGGGCGGAAATTTCTTCTGCTTTGTTTAGGTAGACAACGTCAGGCTGCGATTTGGCAAAAGACTTAACAACGGCGGAGTCTTGCAATTGGTTTAACACCACTACCGTTGCCGATTTTCCTTTAATTTTACCCAAATGGAGAAAACGCACAGGCGCTGATACTGGGTTTTGCAAGTACTGATCAACCGTGACAGGGATAAAGTCGGCGTCCATTTTCGGCTTTTTATTTAAGCCCAGTCCGGATGCAAGTGGGCTGGATTGTGTCGCGTAAAGGTCGTGAATCAATTGATAGTCGTGTTGCTGACGTTCAACTGAGCTCAAGTAGCGGCTCAGACTCTGGTAGCTTTCGATGGTGCTGTCCGCTTTCCACGCTTCTAATGTTGGCGTCAAAGACTCCAGTTTTTTCATTAGGTTTTCGTCATCGTCGGCGGTAACGACCAACATTTGCTGCGAAGATTGCATGCCACTGAGCGTCGTAATCAAGGTTTCTTGCTGCTTGAGATCGTTCGGCATCGTTTGCAGCAGACGAATGTCGTCATCGTAGTTCAATTGCAGCAAGAAAAAGCCACTCGCAACCACACATAACATCGGTAATCCGACTTTAATTCGAGGTTGATTCCAAAGCGTTAACCATTTCGCCAACAGTGATTGTCCCGGTAAATTCGAAATGGAGCGCGATGGGTTACGAGCCAGTATCGGATACCAAGCCACCACTGTGATGTAAGCGGCAATCAGACCAATGGATGAAAACAGCGCAAGCTGCTGCAAACCAGGAAACGGTGCCACTAACATGCCCAAATAGCCGATCAAACTGGTGATTAAGCCCAGTGTGATAGCGATGAAAATATGCTTTAACCCTTGCTCGCTATCCCATTCATTTCCCGCCGCAAGACGTTCCGTTAGGTAGTGGAATGCGTAGTCGATAGACACACCGATTAAACTTGCGCCAAACACTAAGCTGAACAGATGGACTTTTCCAAAAATCCACGTCGTAACGGACAGCGCAACGAGCAAACCAATGGTGATGGAAAGCAGTGCCAGAGACAGTGGCATCACACTACGAAAGACCAATACGAACAATGCAATGATACCGAGCAGAGAGAACACACCGATGGTACTGATCTCCGATTTGGCACTTTGCGTACCAAAGTCGGCGTAAAATAGAACGCCAGTATGTGCGACTTCAGCGCCATATTTCTGCGCGACGCTTTGTTCTAGCGCTTGAATATCAGGGACGGCAAGCTGCCCAGTTAGGCTATAAGGCGAGTCTTTTAGCTCGGCAGTAATAAGCAAGTATTGAGCACCGTCTTTTTCGACGGATAGATAGCCGTTATCCAATCGGAAAGAGGACGATTGCTGAGTAACTTGGCTTAAATAATCACGAAATAGCAAGAACGGGTCATTTTGTAACTCTTGCCCAGTCACCCCAGAAAACGGGTTGTACAGAGACTGAATCACATGCTGCACTTGCTGTTCTGGATTTTGGCTTAAACGCTCTCGTTGTTCAGGCGTCAGCAATTGGAAGCGGTGCTTAAAGTAGTAACTCGCCCAAGCTTGCTGTTCTTGAGGTGAGATTTTCCCCACCACATCGCGAAAATGATTACTCTGACGCAAACCCTTATCAAATTCAGCGGCCGTTGCAAAAAGGGCGTTTTTGTCTGGCGCTGTGATCACGAAAATGACTTTGTCGCTCATACTTGCCGAGACCGACTCAAAGGCTTGCTCAGCCACCGGGTTTTGTTGGTTCTTAGGCAGCAGTTTTAAAATGTTGGTCTCAATCGGAGACTCTGCACTCCAAACCCATTGTTTGAGTAGCAACGCGCCCGCTAAAACAACGAGATTGAGCCAAACAATAGCAAAGGTGTGAGTGCCGAGACTGAGTTTAGAAACGGAATTGAGCGTCTTCGGCATCCGTGAGTTCCTGAGGTAGAGAGGTCTGGTTCGTAAACGTGATTTCGGTCTTATCGCCACGCAGCTCTTGTAGGGTTAGGCGATCAATGTGCGTTTTACCGGAAAGAGTGATGGATTGAAACACCGCATTTAATGGCGACTGTTTGGGCACTAAAACGAGCTGCCACTGATTGTTCTCAACTGAAAAATCGAGTGTGAATTGTTCTTGCAGTGCAGAAGTATCCCCGTGGAACACGGATAAAAACACATGGCTAAAGTAGAACGCCATTGGGTTTTCTTGTGCAGAAATCGTTTTCGGAGCTTGGTCGGCAAAAGTCTGACGAAGTTTGTTTTCCGTCAATACCAAATTGACTGCGAAAGGTTCAGTTTGTTGCCACAACAAGCCATATGTTTTGCTCAGTGTGAACTGACCTTTAGAGGTTAAAGGTTGACTAAACATTTCCAGATGACGCTGCTGCGTAAAATCTCCGCGTACGATTTCATGCTGAGACAACTGCTGTTGAAGCGATGCCAAATCCGTTACATTTGCTGTAGGTGTGGCCAGTGCTGGAACAGAAAATATCAGCAAAAAAGAGAGTAACCACTTTTGCATTAGTTCAGGCTCCCATGGTTGTGCCATTGCTCTACTTTATCTAAAAAGACTGCTGGAGACACAAAGCACATCTCTTGCTTTTCAATGGATACGGCGACTTGCGTTGTATGCGCTTTGCACATACGTTGATTCGTTTCGGCGTCGTAAATCACGTAATCCACACGTAAGCGGTTTTCCCACTCAGTGAGTTGCGCGGTAATACGAATGGTGTGATTAAACGGAATCGCCTTCACGTATTTAACGCGCGTGTCGATGATCGGCCACATGAACCCAGAGTCTTGCATATCGCGATAGCTGTATTGGATCTTCTCCATCAGCACACGACGCGCTTCTTCAAAATACCGAAAGAAGTTGCCGTGATAAATCACGCCCATCGGGTCAGCATCTTGAAAAGAGGTGACCATAGTCACCTCCGCTTCTAATGGGTAGAGAACCTGCTCTTGCATTATACCTCCACGTAGAGTGGCCAATGACGTTGCTGAATGCGTTCAATGAAATGACGCAAATCTTGTTCCAATGGGCGATCTTCAATCACAACTTCAAACTCGCTCAGTACGGCGTCACGAATTACTCGCAAACTCTGACTCATGTGGTGTTCGTCCAATTCGTTATGACGGCGACGAATCTCAACCGCTTGAACGCTTGCTAGGAGTGAAGCCGCAGCAACTTGCTCTGTTAACTCAAGTACGCGTAAGCAATCACGAGCCGCAATGGTGCCCATGCTCACTTTGTCTTGGTTGTGACACTCGGTTGAGCGAGAAAAAACGCTCGCTGGCATGGTGTTTTTCAACGCTTCTGCCGTCCAAGCTGAGATACCAATCTGAACCGCTTTAAAGCCGTGGTTGATCGGTTTACGCTCGCCTTCTGCACCGGTTAAGTTAAACGGCAGGCCGTTATTGAACTTGTAATCCATCAATTGCGCCATCTGACGATCCAGCAAATCAGCTAAGTTGGCAATGTTCACTTTCAACGTATCCATCGCCATTGCGATATGACCACCGTAGAAGTGACCGCCGTGCAGAACGCGCTCGTTGTCGCCATCGATAATTGGATTGTCGTTGGCACTATTTAGTTCATTCTCAATCAATTGACGTAGCCAAGGCAGTGAGTCTTGCACCATGCCAATTACGTGTGGCGCACAACGCAGCGAGTAACGATCTTGCAGTCGGTCGCTATTGCGTGGCGGACGTTCAGCATTGAGATCATCACGCAGCCAAGCCGCAACTTGCTGTTGACCAGGGTGAGGTTTTACCGCAAACAACGCTTCATCAAAGTGGAAGTCATTACCTTGCATACCCACAGAGACCATCGCGGTAATCTTGGTGCAAAGCTGCGCTAGGTATTCTGCGCGTTTGTAGGCAAGACAGGCGAGGGCAGTCATCACGGATGTACCGTTCATTAACGCCAAACCTTCTTTTGGTTTTAGGCGAATTGGCTCAATGCCCAGCTCTGCAAACACTTCTTGTGTTGGTCGCACATCGCCTTTGTAAAGCACTTCACGCTCGCCAATTAAGGTCGCCGCTAGGTAAGACAGAGGCGTTAAATCGCCACTTGCACCCACCGAGCCTTCTTGTGGAATACGCGGCGCAATGTCGTGGTTGATAAGCGTAACGATTTGGTTCAACAGATCGTGAGACACGCCAGATACGCCTTGCGACAATGAACATAAACGTGTCGCCAACACCGCACGAGCTTGCTCATGAGAAAGGATTTGACCTAAGCCACAGCCATGGAAGCGCGTAAGGTGCAACGGAAGTTCATCCACAAGAGCAGGTGGAATCGCCACAGTACATGAATCGCCGTAACCCGTAGTCACGCCGTAAATAACGCCTTCTTCTTTCAGTAATCGTTCCAGAAACGCCACGCCACGATCAATTTTCGCGGTAAATTCTGGCGAGGTGTTCATGTTTGCCTTTGCACCTTGAGCAATGGCAACGACATCTTCGATGGTTAAAGATTGGGCACCAAAAGTGATGTTGTGATTATTGTTGTTTGTCATGTGGCTGATTACTTAAAGTCCAGAAGTTAAAAAAGTTGTACCACTGTAACGGCGCTTGCAGTGTGTGGTGTTCTAATCTTTGTGCGTACTGTTGAACAACGTGTTCTAGTGCCTGCTGACGCTCCTTGCGCGGTAGCGTGATTTGGTCACTAAAGTGTTCAAAGTACACATTAAAATGCGGAGTGTTCGCTTCATCGTCGCGTAGGCCGAAGAGTAGATAGACCGGCGCTTTTAATACCGAGGCCAGCATGAATGGGCCTTGCGGGAATGGTGCAGGTTTACCAAGAAAATCTGCCCAAACGACACGATTTTCTTTGCTGGTAGAAGTGCGATCGCCAACGATCACCACCCATTCGCCTTGCTCGATTTTTTGTTGAAGCAGAATCGCGGTGTCTGGTCCCATTGAGCTGACTTGAATCAGATTCAGTTCCGAATTTGGGTTTACCGCCTTCATTACCGCATTAAATTGTTCAGCGTGTTGGGTAAATACCAAGGCATTGATTTTGACATGAGAGTGTCGACGACCAAGCGCACGGCAGAGTTCGATATTGCCAAGGTGCGAGCCTAAAATGAGTACGCCTTGTTTTTTCTGCGCCATCTCTTCGAAATGATGCTGGCCGTGAATGGTTAGGTTATCGACGTTAAAGTCACCTTGCCATGCTGCCAGTTTGTCGAGCATGGTTCGCCCAAAAGAAAGCAGATGATGATAGCTGTCCAACTGTTTTGGTAGTGCGATGCTCTGCTGCGTTGCGTAGTACTGCAAGTTTTGCAGGTAAATCTCAGACGCTTCACGGGCAGATTTACCCGTGAAGTGGTAGTAGCGCATGACTAATTTTAAAATCAGGTCAAACGCTTTTCTGCCGAACAAGCGGTAAACCGCGAGTAAGGTTTTGATGCCTAAAATCGTGCCTTGTTCTTTTCGTTTCGACCAGTGGGCATTACTGTCATCTGTGTTTTGGCGCTTTCTGGCGAGTAGCGAAGGAATGCGCGGCAACATGCCAAAAAATAGGCGAGTGTGCATCCAGCTTATCTTGACGTTATCCCACAATGCGTCGAAGTGGGAAATGCCACCTTCAGGGTAGATCACGCGCGTTGGAACAAAATCAATGTCGACGCCTTCCCAGTACATTCGCACTAGAATTTCGATATCAAAATCCATGCGTTTGCCGATACTGTACTTGTTCAACACGGCGACCGTTTTCGCCACTGGGTAGGCGCGAAAACCGCACATGCTGTCTTTGATAGACAGTGACAAGGTTTCTATCCACACCCACACGTGCGTAGCGTAGCGACCATACAAACGGGATTTAGGTACGCTCTCGTCGTATATCGGTTGGCCCGAAATCAGGTTATCTGGTTTTGTTTCGCTGGCGCTGAGCAATTTCGGCAATGCTTCTAGGTCGTGTTGACCGTCTGCGTCGATTTGAATGGTGTGCGTAAAACCAAGTTGGTGAGCTTGATGTAGGCCTGCCATCACCGCGCCACCTTTGCCTTGGTTTTCACTCAAACTAATCAGTTTTATCAGCCCTTGTTCACTCAAAGCAGAAAGCGCTTGTTTGGTGTCTTCATTGCTGCCGTCGTCCACGACCAGCACTGGCAAAGCGAAAGAGGATAACGATGCCACCACGTCTGCAATTGTGCTGCCGTGGTTGTAGCAAGGAATTAAAAAGCAGGGGCGATAATCACTCACGTGACTCACCCAGTTTCATTTTTCCTGACGAGTGAGTCACCAAGGTTTCACCGTTTGTCGATGTGTACTTAAAGGTCAATTTCTCGCGCTCATTGTCCCAAGAGAGTGAGAGGCAAACGTCGGCGTTTGGCAGAATCGGCTCTTGAAATTTGATGACTTCCATTCCTTTAAATACCTTGGGAGTATTCAAATGTTGAAGGGCGTAGAACAGCGCCCAATCAATTTGAGTGACGCCGGGTAAAAGAGGGAAGTGATTGAAATGACCTTGGAAATCTAAGATGTCAGCATCCACTCGCAGCGACAGCTCTGTGGTGTGGTCACTCACTTCAATATTCTGAATAGTTGGTTTTCTTTTTTCCATGTTACTAGCTTTATTGGAATAGTTTTTCAATTTCAGCAACTTGGCGTTTGCCTTGGCTGTTCAATGGAATTTCGTCGACCACTCGGAATTTTCTCGGGATAGCGATCGGTTCTAGCCAATTACGCAGTGCCTTGCGAAGCTCAAGCCAAAATTTGCCTTTACCAAGTTCATTAAGCACATCGCTGCCTTGATCGTTAAGTACGATGATCGAGACTAACGTGAGGCGACCAGATTCTTCCATTGGGATCACCACGCTTTCTTGAACCCACGGCAATTGCTCTAAACGTTTTTCCACCTCGACAAGGGAAATACGCTTTTCTTCGACTTTGACGATTCGGTCAGTGCGTCCACGCAATTCAAAAGAAATACTATCATGGAAATAGCATTCATCCGCAGTTTGGTACCAAGTGTTTTCATCAATGTGTGGCGAGCGGAGCTTTAAACAATTTTCATGGTTAAGCTCGGCTTCAACACCAGGGAATAACGTCCAGGGAGTACTGGCTTCGTGCTGCTGACGGTAAGCGATGCCGCCGGTTTCTGTGCTGCCAAAAACTTCAATAGGAAGTGACCCAAACAACTGCTGGCTGTGCTGCGCCGCTTGGTTTGGCAAGGGGCCACCAGAAGAAAATACACACCGAATCGCAACCGGATCGTGCTCTTCACTGAGTCGTTTAAGTAACGCAGGGCTACTTACTAGCGTGGTGTCAGCATCGGCGTGATGGACAATTTGCTCTGGGAACTCTAGGTTGTGTGCTGAAAATGGACGTGCAGAGCACAAAGGCCACAATACGCGGAACAGCAAGCCGTAAATGTGTTGATGAGAAACGGTGCTTTCAACGCGTGTGTTGGCAACTGTGTCGCCCCATAGGTTATCTAGAATAGAAACTTCGATATCGAGCTGTTTAAGCGTTTTTGCAATGGCTTTTGGTGTGCCGCTTGAACCCGAAGTGAATAGCGTTACCGGTATTTCCGCTAGGTTTAATTCTCGCCAAAAATAAGGTTGTTTGGCCTCTGGCTCGTTAATCACGGTGGTTTCTAGCAATGATTGAGCTTCGATCAAAAGCGAGCTCACCAGTTCTGGAACCGAGACATCGGCATCATGCAGCAACAAATCGTAGTGCTCACTGAGCTCTTTGAGTGCTTCTGGTTGGTAATTACCAGGTAATACAATGGATTTTCCTGCATAACAACAAGCAAAAAAGCCAACGGCAAACAGGTAGCTGTTGCCAAAACACAACGCAATGTTTTGCGTTGGTTGGGTTTCTAACTGCTGAGCAAGTGTTGCGACGTGCTGCTGGAAATCACCCCACGTGATAACCGTGTCGCGCTCGTAAGAGACAGGGGATTGCTCAGACCTCTCTGCGATGAACAAGGTCGCTAGGGAGGTAAAGCTCGAATACGTTGTATTCATACGATTAGTGTTCCTTTCGAACAAATTGACGCACGATCCATTCTCCAGCGAACAAGCCACCAGCAAGTAAGTAGCTGATGAGGCCGTTATAAAGCGTCCATATTTTTACTGGTAGGAAACTGGTATAGAGTGCAACAGCAGCGTTGAGCGTAAAAAAGGCGCACCAAACCATCGTCACTTTGCGAGTGTAAGTCACGCCACTAGCCGGAAGGTCGGGTTCTTGCAAGCGAGCAAGCCTCTCTATGATCGATTGCGGCTGTTTTAAGCTCAGTCCAAATACACACAGCATACATACATTGACAACGACAGGGTAAAACTGAAGCCACCCATGTTGTTTAAACACCATGCCAAGCGTAATTAGGACAATGCCAACAGCGCCCGTAACGAGCGCCAAGAACTTAAACTCTTTTAGTGGGGTCTTATTTGCGACGAAAACACGCAAAAGTAACGCAGCAATTAACAAGCCCCCAACTAAGTTCAAGCCAAATTTATCTATACCGAAATAGACGGCGAAGGGGTAGGCAAACAGTACAATTGCAGACAGACCAGTCAGCAATTGGCGCATTAACTTTCCTTCAATAACTCAGTAACAGCGTTAACCACATCGTCGACGGTTCTTACTGTACTAAACTCTGCCGGCTTGATTTTTTTGCCAGTGACATTCTGTAGGTGTACGACCAAATCAACGGCGTCAATGCTATCAAGATCGAGATCTTGGTATAAGTGCGCATCTGATTGAATGTCGGCTGCATCAATTTCGAACAGCTCAACAAGCGCATCTTTAACTTGTTCAAATACTTGATCTTTATTTACATCAGTCATGAATATACCTACAACTTATTCATTAGTTTGAGAAGAAACGTATTTCGCTAGATTTGCTACAGACGCAAAGTGTTCGCGCGTATTTGAGTCGTCGGCATCAATAACGATGTTGTATTGTTTTTTTATTGCGAGTCCAAGCTCAAGCGCGTCGATAGAATCTAAGCCAAGTCCATCACCAAAAAGTGGTGCATCCGTTTCAATATCATCTACGGTTAAATCTTCAAGGTTTAAAGCATCAATAATAAGTTGCTTAATGTCGTTGTGTAACTGTTCCACTGGGACCTGCTTATTAATAAAAGTTTTCTGGAAAAATGTTTTCAGCTAGGTGCTGTTGTAAGCGTCGCGCCGCTATTGTCGGCGACGTAGTTTGCTTTATAAAGGGGGTAATCTCAACTTTATCCTTAACTTCAACCCTGAAAAAGGGCTTTGTTGCCGGTACTTGATACCATTTTTTCTCTTTTGTGAGGAAACTTGGCGTTACCGTAATATGGACAACTCTTAAATCTCGTTCTGTTCTTACCGCAATTTGTGCTGCACCGCGTTGTAATTTCGGCTCTACACCTGGTGTTGTTCTTGTTCCTTCAGGAAATATAAGCAACACGTTGCCTTTGTTAAATCGTTCATCACAAAGTGCTAATAAATCATCCGGTGCTTCATTGGGAATATATCCGGCTGCTTTTACGATGTGCTTCATAAAAGGATTCGACCATATTGCCGATTTTACTAAACAGTCGCAGCGATTTAATTGTGAAGCAATGAGAACGTAATCGATTAAACTAGGGTGGTTGGCAACAATTAAACAATTACGATCTTGTTGAAGAATATCGGCACCAATAATTTGATAATCGATTGCGCCACTTAGCTTCATCAATTTACAAAATGTGTTGAATGAATATCGAATCGCACCCTGAACTTTATATTCGCGTTCCGTTTGGTCTGAAACAAAAATACGAATGGTCGGAATAACAATGAAACTCAGTACTAAACCACCTAACCCAAATACTGAAAAACAAAAGCCTGTTGCTAGCACACGCCAATACTGATTTAAGCGAGTCATTTTTTGTGCCATTCCCAAGCTTGTTGCGGAGCGAAAATAGTCCACTGGCTTTTATCTAACAAGTATTGTTGCAAAAATACTAAACCTTGAGGAAGAGGATGACCGGAACGTTCTGCGTTTATGGAGCTTTGTATCGCGAACTTGTCTCCATGAGAAAGTATTAAACCAAGTCCAAACCCTTGGTATTGTTGGTTTTCATATTCTAAATAAGAGTCAGGCATAGGCTCATCAAAATCAACAAGCAGTACTTTTTTGTCAGGATTGTCGGACAAAAACAGCCATGCTTCTAATATTGCGCTTTGGAATGTGTTTTCTGCCGCAGCGATAGAAGTTAGGGGAATGGGTTGTTTAGTTGCGATAGTGGCAAGCCCTGCGGCGGTATTGTGCACCGATTGAGAAAAAGCCATCGGAGACGCCTCTTCTCCATTAATTATATCTTCAACTAGTGCGACGCTGCGATGCAGTTCACCATGACGGCTTGAAAATACAAGGTAATCAACTTGATGTTGATTAAGCATTTCGATTGCAGTTTGTACCGCCAGTTTACTGAGTGGGCTCATTCTTCTGCGCATCATCGCAGGAATATTTGCAACATTGATTTTGCCATCTTCTGGCCATTTTATCTCTGTTGCCCATTGTTTCCATTCATTGGATTCGGATAAACCGAATGAATTCGCTGTCCACGCATCAATATTGAACGAAATGTTGATCTTCGAGTTTGGCATATTGGGTTAAATTGTTTATTTTACAGCTCGATACAAATTGGGGTTGACCCAAATTCACAATAAAAAGGAAATTATCATGTCGCGTTTTAAGCTGTATGTCTCGTTATTATTAACTTTGCTTCTTGTTGGTTGTGGACGAGTACAACCTGTAATGAATGTGGAGGATACTCCAGTTGCTTATGATCTTCAAAATAAACAAGTAAAAATGGCCATAGTGCAATCAGCAACTAACCGAGGCTGGACGATCGAAGAAGTAAGCCCTGGTGTTCTTATTGCAAAAATCCACGTTCGTAAACACTCTGCAGAAGTAAAAATCCCATACAATAATAAATATTACTCAATTATTTATCTCAACTCAGTAAATCTCAAAGCAAGTGATGGCAAAATCCACCGCAATTACAATCGTTGGGTAAACAACTTGAATGTTGATATTCAGCGAGCTATTGCATTGTTGGGCAATCAATCTCAACAATAAAACTATTAATTGCAGTTAGGTTTTTCCGTGTTAAATCAAAATAATGACCCTTTTAATGCTTTTGAGGCGAAGACAGAAGCTCAGAAGTTATCTTTTGCACCAATCGTGTTCCAGACTGCTAGAACGCTTCGAGATTTAGGTATTTTAGCCGCTTTAGACAGCGCTGGCGCACAAGGCATGAGTGCCACAGATATTGCCGAGAAAACGGGAGTATCAGAATATGGTGTTAAAGTACTGTTGGATATGGCGATTAGTGCGCATATTGTTTTATGGGAACGACCTAACTATTCGCTTGCAAACCTTGGTTTTTACCTTCTTCATGATGGTATGACGAATGCAAACATGGATTTTACGGCAGATGTTTGTTACGCCGCGATGATGCATTTGACGGAAGCAATTCAAGAAGGTAAACCGTCAGGTTTGAAAGAGTTGGGCAATTGGGAGACCATTTATCAAGGTCTATCGACGTTACCAGAACAAGCCAAACAGAGCTGGTTTAAGTTCGATCATTTCTATTCGGATCGCTCGTTCCCACTTCTGCTTAAAGAGGTATTTGCAAGCAAGCCAAAGCATCTTGTGGATATTGGCGGAAATACGGGAAAATGGGCGATTCAGTGTTGTAAACATGACCTTGACGTTCAAGTGACGATTGTTGATTTACCGCAGCAATTAGAAGTAGCGATGAAGAATGTTTCAGAAAACCAGTTCGTCGAGCGTGTACGTCCATACCCTGCAAACATGCTTGATAAAGCACAAACATTGCCTGGACACGCTGACGTATGGTGGATGAGCCAGTTCTTGGATTGCTTTTCCCCAATTGAGATCCTCAATATCCTTAAAAAAGTTAAAGCCCAGTTAACGAAGGGAGATACTATTTACGTATTGGAGCTGTTTTGGGATGCTCAAAAATACGCGGGAGCTTCCTATAGCCTTAATGCCACTTCTCTTTATTTTACCTGTTTAGCTAACGGTAATAGTCGCTTTTATCGCAGTGATGATTTCTTAGAAATTGTCGAAGCGGCAGGTTTATCTGTCGTTGAAAGAACCGACAATATTGGCCTTGGTCATACCTTATTAAAACTACAAGCAAACTAAATTCAGAATGAAAACAGAGCTCAAGCAAGTTGTTGTCGTAGGAGCGGGGCCATCAGGTTCAACCGTTTCTGCGTTATTAAAATCGCGTGGCATAGATGTTGTTGTCTTAGAAAAAGCGACTTTTCCACGTTTTTCCATAGGAGAAAGCCTACTCCCTGCATGTATGGAAGTGGTTGAACAAGCAGGAATGACTCATGCAGTAAAGCAGTTTGGTTTCCAGTATAAAGATGGTGCTGCATTTCGTCGTAATGGCGTATACACCCAGTTCGACTTTACAAACAAATACACACCAGGACCGGGCACGACGTTTCAGGTTCAACGTGCCAACTTTGATAAATTATTGGCAGATAGCGCTGAAGAGCAAGGCGTAGAGATTCGTTATCAGCATGAGCTGCTCAACCTAGTGTTTGAAGGGAAAAAGTCTCGATTAGAAGTGCTCGACTCAAATAAGAAGGCTTATCAAATCGAAGCAGATTTTGTGCTGGATGCAAGTGGCTTTGGGCGTGTTTTGCCACGCTTGTTGGAGCTAGAAGAACCTTCTTGTCTTCCGCCTAGAAAAGCGATCTTTACCCATATCGAAGATCATATCTCTCCCCAAGAGCCGGAATACGATCGCAACAAAATTTTAATTTCAGTTCATCCTGAAAATCACGACGTATGGTACTGGCTAATCCCATTCTCTAATGGTACCTGTTCGTTTGGTGTGGTGGGTGAGCCAGAATTTTTCGAACAATACCCAGAAGATAAGATTGCAGCGTTGCAGCAGTTAGCCAATGAAGAGCCGGGTTTGGCTTCTTTGTTGCGAAATGCGAATTACCCGAATCCAGCAGGCGAGTTGGGTGGCTATTCTGCTAACGTCAAACGTTTAGCGACAGAGCACTACGCGTTGCTTGGTAATGCAGGTGAGTTTCTTGATCCTGTATTTTCATCGGGTGTCACTATCGCCATGAAATCGGCAGAGTTTGCAGCGGACTGCGTGGTTCGTCAGCTGAATGGTGAAAAGGTTGATTGGCAAGAAGAGTACTCGCAACGCTTAATGGTGGGAGTGAACACATTCCGCACTTATGTGGAAGGCTGGTACAACGGCACGTTGCAAGATGTGATTTTCTATCAAAAACCGAACCCACGTATTAAACAGATGATTAGTGCGATTTTGGCTGGATATGCTTGGGATACGAATAATCCTTACGTAAAACAAAGTGAGCAGCGTTTGTCGACGCTTGCAGAACTGGTTCGGGAAGCTGAACTGTAAGAATATACATTCGCTTATCCGAGAATCAGTAAACCTAGGTCTTACCAAAAAATTGGTAAGACCTTTTTAATGCCTCTTTACTTTTACTTCTAGCGTGTTGGAGACACATTGACCACTTACATCGGTGTGTATCGAATTTGAGAATTTTTATGGTGACATTGATCACATCTAGGATTCCTGTTGCTGATATTTATATTAAATTTGTAGGAAATGGATTACATTCTGGGAGTGTTCCCTACATCCGGCTTCGTTGTGAAAACGGTTTATAAGCAACTGTATAAGTTAGTAAAGTTCCAAAAACTACATCAAAAAAAAGACAAGTTTCTTACCAAATCAATTCGCTTGGTGAGTTCGAGCCATCGACTACGCCAAACGCTTCCTCTACTTTCTAAAATTGTCGAAGAACACGACGCATCAACGGTCTCTTCGATTGCAGATCCCGAGAACGCGGTCGCGTGGGGAGGTAAAGTTTCTCCAGAGTTCAAATCTAAAGTCATTCGTATTAGTAAAGAGCTAAAGATCAATCCTAATCATCTTATGGCGTGCATGGCATTTGAAACTGCTGAAACTTTCAGTCCAAGCATCAAAAATGGTTCCGGAAGCGGGGCTACAGGGTTAATTCAATTTATGCCTTCTACCGCAGAGTCATTAGGAGTGAACACAAAGACTCTTGCGAGAATGAGCGCGCTTGAACAACTTGACTATGTGAAAGCGTACTATTGGCCCTATCGAAATAAAATTAATAGCTTAGAAGATGCTTACATGGCCATTCTCTACCCTGCTGCGATTGGTAAACCGCCGTCTTTCGTTTTGTTCAGACAAGGCTCAATTGCCTATCGACAGAATGCAGGTATCGACCGCCACAAAACGGGGAAAATCACGCTTAATGATGTTTCCTACAAAGTGAGGAAAAAATTAGAAAAAGGTTTGCAGCCCAATTTCATGGGCTAAGATTGTGTCATGTTCCTAGTTTTTCGCGCATGAATCCTTCTGTTACTTCACGGGGATTCTGATACACTACGCGCCCATTTCCTCTGTTGAGACCTTTCTATGCCATTTTCTAAGCTTGGTTTAAGCGCATCGATTGCTGATGCAGTAAAAGCGCTAGGTTATGAAAAACCCACTTCTATCCAACAAAAAGCCATTCCAATCGTATTGCGTGGCCGCAATTTAATTGCAGCAGCGCAAACGGGCACAGGTAAAACGGCCAGTTTTGTTCTGCCAATCTTAGAAAAGCTTAGTCGAGGCGAAACGCAACGTAAAAAACGCGCTCGTGCGATTATCCTAACGCCAACACGCGAACTTGCGCTTCAGGTTCATCAAAGTATTGAAGCTTATGGTAAAAACTTACCATTACGCTCAATGGCGATGTTTGGTGGTGTGGATTATGCACCACAAAAACAAGCCTTGATCGAGGGGGTCGATATTGTGGTAAGCACGCCTGGGCGCTTGATTGATCTGTACGGTCAACGCGCGATTCACTTTGATGAAGTGGAAATGCTAGTGCTTGATGAAGCCGACAAAATGTTGGATATGGGATTCATCGATGCGATCGACAAAATCGTCGACTGTATGCCAGAACATGTGCAAAGTTTGCTGTTCTCAGCGACGTTATCTAACCCTGTTCGTGACTTGGCGAAAAATGCGATTATTGATCCTGAAGAGATCACGATTGCAAAGCACAGTGCCTCAAAATCAAATATTAAACAGTGGATCACGACCGTCGATAAAGACATGAAGTCGTCGCTGTTAAGTCACTTGCTTAAAGAAAATGACTGGTCGCAAGTACTGGTATTTATTGAAACTAAACACGGCGCAGCCAAACTGGTAAGCCAACTTGAGAAACGTGGCATTGTGGCAGAAGCATTCCACAGTGGCCGTAATCAGCGTGTTCGCCAGGAATTAATAGAAAAGTTTAAAGCGGGTGAAATCCAGTACTTAGTCGCAACCGGCGTTGCTGCGCGCGGTATTGATATTGATAATCTGCCAGTTGTCATCAACTACGATTTACCTTACCCAGCGGATGAGTATGTACATCGTATTGGTCGTACAGGTCGTGCTGGCGCGAAAGGTGAGGCGATATCACTGGTTTCAAAAGACGACTTTAAGAACCTCTGCATGATTGAAAGTCGTTTAGGGCACTTGCTAGAGCGAGTGGAAATTGAAGGTTTTGCGCCAAGAAAGCCAGTACCAATTTCAATTTTAAATTACGTGCCTAAGAATAAACGTAAACCGCACGATAAGCGCGAATCAAAATAGCCAGTTTATCCCATGATCTAAAAGCCGCATTCTTGCGGCTTTTTGCGTTTTAAGGCATCCAATTATGTAGCCATCGCGACGGTTTCTATTCGGTAATGAGGAAAAAAGTTAATCAGTGTCATACGCTTAACACGTAAAGTGAATCAAGGTGCGTTAAGCTTTTGTCAATTATCTGTCCGCAGGTTTGCACAAGGTAAGGAATGGGCGCAAACTTTTTTGCTTGCTAATGAATGCATAATAAGATGGGGCACAAATGAAAACAGGTGATAAGCAATTCGCCGTTATTGGTCTTGGCCGATTTGGTTTGGCAGTGTGTAAAGAGTTACAAGATTCAGGCGCTCAAGTTTTAGCCGTTGACATCAACGAAGACAGAGTTAAAGAAGCCGCCAGTTTTGTTAGTCAGGCGGTTGTGGCTAACTGTACTCACGAAGAGACGGTTGCTGAGCTCAAACTTGATGATTACGACATGGTGATGATTGCCATCGGAGCGGATGTCAATGCCAGTATTCTTGCGACATTGATTGCTAAAGAGGCGGGAGTAAAGTCAGTATGGGTTAAAGCCAACGACCGCTTCCAAGCTCGTGTTCTGCAAAAAATTGGCGCAGACCACATTATCATGCCTGAGCGTGACATGGGGATACGTGTCGCGCGTAAAATGCTCGATAAACGGGTTCTTGAGTTCCACCCATTAGGCAGTGGCTTAGCTATGACGGAGTTTGTGATTGGCTCTCGTTGGATGGGTAAGACACTAAGTGATTTGGCTCTGTGCAAAGTCGATGGCGTGCAAGTGCTAGGGTTTAAACGGGGCCCAGAAATTACCAAGGCACCTGACCTTAATACCACACTAGAAATTGGTGACCTAATTATTGTGGTCGGCCCTCAAGATGCGCTCGCAAATAAATTAAAATCGCTATGACGTATTTTCATCAGAAAGGTGTTTTTTACGCACCAGATGGTAAACAAGAGAAAGCGAAAGGCAACGAACCGCGAATTATATTGCTCAGTTTTCTCGGTGTTTTACTGCCTTCTGCGGTATTGCTAACCTTGCCAGTTTTTTCTGTCACGGGCCTGTCGATAACGGATGCTTTGTTTACCGCAACGTCCGCTATTAGTGTGACAGGGCTTGGTGTTGTCGATACTGGGCAACACTTTACGCTTGCGGGTAAAATCTTGCTGATGTTTTTAATGCAAATCGGTGGGTTGGGGCAGATGACGTTGTCGGCGGTCTTACTCTATATGTTCGGCGTGCGTTTGAGTTTGCGTCAACAAGCGCTGGCGAAAGAAGCATTAGGGCAAGATCGGCAAGTCAATCTAAACCGACTAGTAAAGCGGATTGTTGTTTTCGCGCTTGTTGCAGAAACGGTCGGGTTTATTTTTCTCTCTATCCGCTGGGTCCCTGAAATGGGCTGGCAGACTGGTATGTTTTACGCCTTGTTTCATGCAATTTCTGCATTTAACAACGCTGGGTTCGCGCTGTTTTCTGACAGTATGATGAGCTTTGTGAATGATCCGTTGGTTATCTTTACACTGGCGGGGCTATTCATTTTTGGCGGGCTTGGTTTTACTGTTGTGGGTGACATCTGGCTAAACTGGCGCAAAGGTTTCCACTTTTTGCATCTTCACACCAAAATCATGCTGATTGCGACACCGATATTGCTCTTAGTCGGAACGATGCTGTTTTGGTTACTTGAGCGAAGCAACCCAAACACAATGGCGTCTTTACCTGCAACAGGGCAATGGTTGGCGGCATTCTTTCAATCTGCGAGTGCTCGAACGGCAGGGTTTAATAGTGTTGACTTGGCGTTGTTTACCCAGCCAGCCTTACTGGTCATGATTGTTCTGATGTTAATTGGAGCGGGTTCCACCTCAACGGGGGGCGGTATTAAAGTTTCCACATTTGCTGTTGCGTTTATGGCTACGTGGACCTTTTTACGCCAAAAGAAACATGTGGTTATGTTTAAGCGAACCATAAATTGGCAAACTGTGACTAAGTCATTGGCAATTATCGTTGTGAGCGGAGCCATCCTGACAAGCGCAATGTTTTTATTGATGCTTACCGAGAAGGCCAGCTTTGATAAAGTTATGTTTGAAACCATTTCCGCATTTGCCACAGTGGGGCTCACCGCCGGTTTGACTGCGGAACTTTCTGAACCTGGTAAATACATTATGATCGTGGTGATGATCATTGGTCGTATTGGGCCGCTCACGCTTGCCTACATGTTGGCACGTCCTGAACCTACCTTGGTCAAATACCCAGAAGACGCCGTTCTTACAGGTTAATATAGCGTTAAACAATGGCTGCGCGACCATTACGAGCATTGATTAATAGCAGTGCTCGTACATTTATAGAATATGTGGAATGTTGCCCAGTTTTACCTATAAATTCGTAGAAGTTCATTTCTTCTTCCTTTCGTTTCGATACTATTCATTCACTCAATTTATATTCTCAGAAGCTACGCTCATAACAGCGTTTTGGAATCCGACGCTTTTGTAGTGTGACACCAAACTACGTCGTGTTATCTGAGCGAATTGATACCAGCCTTCGTCAATAGTCACTCAGTCTTACTCTATGCCCATAGGGTTACTTTGTGTTTGTTGTGCTTGGTATTAATTAACGAATCGAAAAGATGGAGTCGTACTTTGAAATTCAACACACTCGCCATGGCTATGCTAACTGCGCTTCTTGCAGGGAAGAGCATGGCAACTACTCCGCCATCACCGGTTTGGCATACTATTGCGTTGAGCGATGGTAGTTCCAGTGAGGCAATTCTACGTGGAACGGCAGATTTCCACTGGTTTGAAGATAAGCAGGGCAATGCCTTACTTCAGGAAGACGGCGTTTGGTTTTTCGCGCGGATTCAGCGCGAGTCAGACACGCCAATATTGATCTCGACAGGTGTGGTGAAAACGCAGTCGAGTGAGCCACCTGAGTCGGCGAGGTTTCGCCCGGATTTACAAGTTAAACCGCAATTATCTTCTCTAAAAACCATTGAACCGATGGCACGAAAAAACCTACTGCGTCCGGCGCAAGGTTACCAGGCGATGAGCAGTTCAACGGTGAAGCAGCAGCCCCTATTGGTTGTGCAAGTTTCGTTTGATGACCAAGCAATGGTGCACGATTTTGAGCAACGCGTATTTAATACCAATGGTCAAAGCGTTGTGGATTACTTTGATAAAAACTCTCAAGGTAAATTCAAAGTTGTTCCTGCACTTGAGAGTTACGGCACCGCCAATGACGGTGTGATAGATGTGACTGTGGCACAAAGCCACCCTAACTGTCACTCTAGTTCTACTGATAAGACATGCACCGCCAAGTTGAATGCGGTTTTCACCGAGGCTTATCAAAAACTGGATCCATACTTTAATCTTTCGGCCTACGACAGCAATCAAAATGGTACCGTAGAACCGTCAGAACTCTCTGTCATGTTTATTTTTGCGGGGGGCGATCGTTCAACAGGGGTTCTCAACCGTCCTGCTATTTGGCCGCACAAATTCTCTCACGATGATGTCACACTAGATGGTAAAAAGATCACAGACTATTGTGTGTTCGCTGACTATCAAGTTGATCATCAAGCGACCTTGGGCGTGATCGTACACGAGCTTGGCCACTTAATGCTTGGCTTACCGGATTTGTACGCAAGGAACAGTGATGCCTCGATCGGCTCTTGGGGCGTGATGGGTGGCGGTTCATGGGCGCAGAAACCGGGAGATTCATACGCTGGTGACACTCCGGTGAACATGAGTGCATGGAGCAAACACGCTGCTGGTTTTGTTGTACCAACGGTAACTCATGAAAGTCCAGCGCCTATTTCTGTGAACAACGACGATGTCAAGCTGGTGTATCTCGACCCGTACTTGAAAGAGTTTGGTCCACGTATTTACTTGGAAAATCGCACCTTTAGCGGTTACGACCGAGCATTGGCGGCTGAAGGTATCCTAGCGACGTCGGTCAATGTCCAGAACCGCTTTAATGATGTTGGCGCGATGCAGGTTCAAATCATGCAGGCTGATGGTCTGAATGAGTTAGAAAATGATGGTAGGAGTGACGCTGACGATTTGTACCCTAATGGTGGCGATGTCATTTCAGATACATCGGCCCCGGGTCTGAGAACGATCACAGGGTTTGATACTGGGGTTCGTATTTCCAACATTGCCAGCAACACCAACGGTGGTAGTTTTTCTCTTGAACATACAAACGAACCAAATAAGTCAGCATGGCTGAACTCTCTTCACCAAGGTTATGTGTACGCGAGTGGGAGTAACACTCTGGCGGTGTCACTGGACTTGAATAGTGATACAGAGCTTGATGGCCTTCAACTTTATGCGCAAAGAGATAGCGCTCAAAGTGACATGACTTATCGAGTTTGGCGATTCCCATTTTCTGGAAACATTGGCTATCGATTAATATTGAATCAAAACAACGCTGAGCTTTTACAGCAAGGTAACTTCCAAAAGTCATCTCGAATTTTATTCCCCCAATCAAGCCAATTGAGTGCGGGTCAGCACTTATTGGTCGTTGAATTGGAAGGCGGTCAATTTGATGCAAACTTTGACTTCGGCCGCTTGCTAAAAACTGAAAAAGCCTCCCTACCTGTAATGTGGACTGGTGATTACAGTGAGATTGGCACGTTTGGTCTAGAAAAAGCCGGGTTCTCTTATATTCCGTTTGCAGCATTATTAAATGTGGATGCGAGCAACTTGGTTGAAGCGAAATCTGATTCGTTACAAACCAATAAAAATACGCCAATCAAACTGAACCTGATGGACAATGATTTCATGGCGGTAGGGTATCAGTTCAATGTGGACATTGTGCAGAAGCCTGAGCACGGCACCATCTCTGGTAACCAGTACCAACCTGAAGCTAACTTCGTTGGTCTGGACACTTTCCAATATCGTTTGTTGTCGGTTGATGGTGCGTACTCATCTTCAATCGTGAATGTGCAGGTGGAAGTGCTTGGCAGCAACGAAGCGCCAGTGGCTGTGATTGATATTGGTAGTAAAGACATGACGGTTGGGCAGCGAGTCACGTTGTCTGCGTTAAATAGTACGGATGCTGATGGTGATGTGTTGAGTTATAAATGGGAGCAGTTGGCTGGCACTTCAGTTTCTCTTGGCAATGCAACCAGTGTTAGCACAAGCTTTACGGTGCCTCAAGGTGCAAAAGCGGGTGAGGTTCTGACATTCCGTTTAACCGTGACTGACCCTAGTAATGAAACGTCCAGTGCTACCGTCGATTTAACCATGAAAAACGCAGCGCCAGTTACGCTTGCAGATACGGCGACCGTTGCCGTTGGTGAAAGTATTCTGATTGATGCAGCGAGCAATGATTCGGATGTGAACGGCGATAAACTGGTTGTAGAAAGTGTACAGAACGTAACGGGTGTGGGAAGTGCGAGTGTAGAGAAGGGCAAAATCCGTTTTCAAGCACCGGATAGCCCTACTGACGGCATCAAGCTGCAATATACGGTTTCAGACGGTCATGGTGCCACTGCTACGGGTGAAGTTATCGTGACGGTTGTTGCTTCTTTGAAGACAACGACATTCAAGAACTCAGAAGGTAGCGGCAGTGTTTCTTATTGGGCTTTGATGTTACTTGCAACATTAGGCTGGCGACGTCGCGTCTAAAACGGTATTGAATTGCGGTATAAGCCACTCACATTGGGTGGCTTATTTTTTATCTGATTTATTTTGGTTTCGTTCTCATTATCTTATGAGATGTGTTTCTCATTATTTTTAAAGCGATTTTTCTACTCTGCGGTTACCCTAGGGGCCGATTTTTATGAACTAAGGATGTTATATGTCTACCGAGGGTTTTTCTGTTTCGGAAATATGCCGAGAAGCGGCAGTGATGGTCAGAAGGCATCTACTCGCAATTGTTATTGCTTGTATTCCGTTGATTATCGTGCACTCAATTTTTGCTTTTATGTATCCTGAAATGACGGGGCAAGATCAAGCGAACGTTCAAGAAGGCAATGTCTCAGGATTTTATTTCGTCACAATTATTTTGTACCCACTTGTTGCCGCTATGGCGGCTGTGCGTGTGCATCGAATTTATTTAGTCGGTGATTACATGCACTCGGCGTTGGATGTATTTCGTTTGTCAGCTCGAGAATTCCGTTTCATAGGCTGGTGGATACTGTTTGGACTGATGATGATGCTCGTTATTGGTATCCCGATCTTTGTGTTGTCGTTTATTTACATTGCAGAAAGTGGTGAAGCCGACTTTGTTGCTATGGCTATTATCACAACGATTGCAAGCATTCCTGGCTATTGGGTAATGGCGCGATGGTCATTTGTGTTGCCAGCGACTGCAATGGATCATCAACCGCGCAGTTTGCGTCGTTCGTGGAACCAGAGCAGAGCATACAACAAACAAGTATTCATTTTGATGGGACTAATTCCATTGGGTGCGGGCTTGCTCAGTCAGCTGATCTTTAGCCACTTTACGAATCTCTTTATGTTGAGCCTCGTCGGTGTGGCCTATGGTATTTTTGGCGCATACCAGCTGGCATTGTTATCGTTGAGCTATAAAACGGTAGTGGATATCGAACGCGCTCGTTTTGATACGACATCACAGCCACCAAAAACGGGTGAAGAATTTTCCGCTTAACCCTTTGATCGTTTTTACATGCTACCTCCGTTTAGGAGACGGTCTGCGGCAGGTTGATACCTTCCTGCCGCCTTCGCGTTATTCACGCAAAATACCCATGCCCATTTCATGGCTGAATGACAGGGACATTCACACGTATACTCACAACAGTACTTCTTTTTATTAAGGAACCCTACATGTCCATTTGGCAACGGGTCAATTTCACCCATCGCTTTAGTCAATTACCGTCAGCGTTCTATACGTTGGTCGAGCCACAACCCTTGGACAACACTCGCTGGGTCGCTTGGAATGGTGAGTTTGCACAGCAGTTTGGTTTACCAGAAGAGCAAAACGATGAGTTATTGGCGGTTTTTTCTGGGCTAAGTGAATTCGAACAATTTCGTCCTCTTGCGATGAAATATGCAGGCCATCAGTTTGGCGTTTACAACCCAGATTTGGGCGATGGACGTGGATTACTGTTGGCAGAAATTGAGCATCAGGATGGTACTTGGTTTGATCTTCACCTCAAAGGTGCAGGGCTAACGCCTTACTCGCGAATGGGAGATGGGCGAGCGGTATTACGCTCAACTATCCGTGAGTACTTGTGCAGTGAAGCCATGGCGGGCCTTGGGGTTCCCACGACACGTGCTCTTGGTATGATGGTCAGTGATACACCTGTTTATCGAGAAAAAACGGAATCGGGCGCTTTGTTACTTCGAATGGCTGAAACCCATGTTCGATTCGGTCACTTTGAGCATTTCTTTTACACCAACCAGTTAGCAGAGCAGAAGCTGTTGGCGGATAAGGTGATTGAGTGGCACTTTGCTGATTGTGCATCGGCGGAGAAACCATATGCCGCGATGTTTGACGCCATCGTGACTAAAACAGCCGAGATGATCGCATATTGGCAAGCTTTTGGTTTTGCGCATGGTGTGATGAATACCGATAACATGTCAATTCTTGGGCAAACTTTTGATTATGGTCCGTTTGGCTTTCTTGATGATTATGAGCCGGGATACATTTGTAATCATTCAGACTACCAGGGTCGTTACGCATTTGATCAACAGCCTAGAATTGCGCTTTGGAACCTGTCAGCACTGGCGCATGCGCTATCGCCACTCGTTGAACGAGAAGATTTAGAATCGTCGTTGAGTCAATTTGAAGTTCATTTAAGCCAGCAGTTCAGCCGCCTCATGCGTGAGAAGTTGGGCTTAAAAACCAAGATAGCGGAAGATGGGCGTTTGTTTGAAGCTATGTTTGAGCTTCTTCACCAGAACAAAACGGACTACACTCGCTTCTTCAGAACGCTTTCAAACCTTGATAATGCGCCTTCCCAAGCCGTAATCGATTTATTTCTCGACCGAGAAGCTGCGCGAGCTTGGCTTGATCTGTACTTAGCTCGGTGTGAGCTAGAGGTTGATGAACTAGGGGGCCTGATTTCAACCGAACAGCGTTGCAAACAGATGCGTCAAGCCAATCCCAAATACATCTTGCGTAACTACTTGGCTCAGTTGGCGATTGATAAAGCGGAAGAAGGGGACTTTAGCGAATTACACCGATTGGCCGAACTGTTAAAACGCCCATTTGATGAGCAACCCGAGTTTGATGATTATGCGAAATTGCCGCCGGAATGGGGGAAGAAAATGGAGATAAGCTGTTCTTCATAAATGGGTCATTTCCCACCCATTTGTATCTTTTTCTTGGGTGGAATTCACTCGTTACACTTCGGATTCATGTTAATGGGCTATGTTAATTTATTGAAACACATATAAATTTTAACATGGTCCATTAATTGCTCTTTGTTGAACATCCGTACCCATCGCCTAACACCTAGTTACTCATGGACGGGATGGGATGTGATTCAACAAGGAGAATAATAATGTTTAAGCCTCTAACTCTACTATCTGTCTCTGCACTTGCTGTTACCAGTTTTAATGCTGCCGCAAATTGTGACCCGGGTGAAACGGTCATCAAGTTTAGCCATGTAACGAATGCGGACAAACACCCTAAAGGCATCGCGGCTTCGTTACTTGAAAAGCGCGTCAACGAAGAGATGAACGGTAAAGTCTGTATGCAGGTGTTTCCTAACTCAACACTTTATGATGATGACAAAGTGTTGGAAGCGCTACTGAATGGTGATGTTCAACTCGCTGCTCCTTCTCTTTCTAAGTTTGAGAAATTCACCAAGAAGTACCGCCTTTTCGATCTCCCTTTCTTGTTCGATGATGTCGACGCGGTTGACCGTTTCCAAAACTCGGAAGCGGGTGAAAAGCTGAAAAATTCAATGAAACGTCGTGGCCTACAAGGCATTGCGTTTTGGCATAACGGCATGAAGCAAATGTCAGCCAACAAGCCGCTCATTTCTCCAACTGATGCTGAAGGACTTAAGTTCCGTGTTCAAGCGTCTGATGTACTCGTTGCTCAGTTTGAGCAGCTAGGTGCTAACCCACAAAAAATGTCGTTCAAAGAAGTTTACGGCGGCTTGCAAACTAAGGTTATTGATGGTCAAGAAAATACTTGGTCAAACATTTACGGCAAAAAATTCTTCGAAGTTCAAGATGGCATTACGGAAACGAACCACGGAATTCTGGATTACTTAGTTGTGACGTCAAACGACTTCTGGAAAAACCTACCAGATGATCAGCGCGAGCAGTTAAACACCATTATTCAAGAGGTAACTGCTCAGCGTAATGCTGAGTCAACCAAAGTAAACCTTGCGAATAAGAACAATATCATCGAAGCCGGTGGTGTGGTTCGTACTCTAACGCCAGAACAGCGCCAAGAGTGGGTCACTGCACTTCAACCAGTATGGAAGAAGTTCGAAAAAGACATTGGTTCTGACCTAATCGAAGCCGCTTTGGCGTCTAACCAAAAATAATAACACCTAGCACATTTAGCCCTCTCAAACTGAGGGGGCTCTTTCCCCCTACAGACGACGTGATGTAATTATGGAACAGACTTTTTTTGCCAAGGCTGGACGAATCACTGATGCCATTGAAGAGACTTTGATTGCTTTCTTCTTGGGTGCCATGACCTTGCTGACCTTTGCCAATGTCATCTTTCGTTATGTCTTTAACGACAATATTCTTTGGGCGCTTGAGCTCACCGTTTTCATGTTCGCATGGATGGTGTTGGTTGGCGCATCTTATGGTGTGAAAAAACACTTTCATATTGGTGTCGATGTCATTATTAACATCGTTCCGGAAGGTAAACGAAAAGCCCTGGCGCTTTTTGCAGCAATGTGTTGCTTAGCCTTCTCTATTTTGCTGTTAATTGGCGCTTGGAACTACTGGTATCCGTTCGCTACTGACCGAGCGTGGTATGAAACGGACGATATTCCGATGCCTGAAATACTCCAGTTCATGGCCGACTGGCTAAATGAGGGAGAGCGTTATGAAAAGCTGCCACGTTTTATTCCTTACTTCGCTTTGCCACTTGGAATGGCGCTACTAACGTTTAGATTTGTTCAAGTCACGTGGCAAATCGCTACTGGTAAGCTCGATCGCTTGATTGCAGGACATGAAGCGGAGGAAGAGCTCGAATCTCTTAAAGCTGAGATGAGTGACGCTGAAGACGTAATGGCTCCAAAGGCCTCGCAAGACGCTAAAAACAAGGAGCAATAAGCCATGGATATCTTATTTCTATTTTTGATGGTAATTGGCTTTATGCTGGTTGGCGTGCCAATTGCTATTTCGCTGGGCCTTTCCAGTGTTCTTTTCCTTTTAATGCATTCGGATGCCTCTTTAGCGTCAGTCGCTCAAACGCTGTTTAATGCATTCGCGGGCCACTACACGCTATTGGCTATTCCATTCTTTATATTGGCTTCAAGCTTTATGTCGACGGGTGGCGTAGCAAAGCGGATCATTCGTTTCGCCATTGCCATTGTAGGCTGGTTCCGCGGCGGTTTGGCGATGGCTTCGGTTGTAGCGTGTATGATGTTTGCCGCGTTGTCAGGTTCCTCACCTGCAACGGTTGTTGCCATAGGTAGTATTGTTATCGCAGGCATGATCAAAAACGGTTACTCAAAAGAGTTTGCCTCTGGGGTAATTTGTAACGCAGGTACGCTAGGGATTTTGATCCCACCTTCGATTGTGATGGTGGTGTATGCAGCCGCAACGGATGTGTCAGTTGGACGTATGTTCCTTGGTGGTGTGATTCCCGGTTTGCTGGCGGGTGTCATGTTGATGATCGCGATTTACATTGCCGCGAGAATCAAGAACCTTCCAAAGCAACCTTTTGTCGGTTGGAAAGAAACTTTTGATGCCGCCAAGGATGCAAGCTGGGGCTTGTTGTTGGTCGTCATCATTCTTGGTGGTATCTATGGCGGTATCTTTACGCCGACAGAAGCCGCTGCGGTTGCTGCTGTGTACTCATTCTTTATTGCTAACTTTGTATACAAAGACATGGGGCCATTTGCAGACAAGAAAAACACTAAACCTGCGCTCGTTAAAATCTTCCAAACCTTTGTTCATAAAGACACCAAACACACCCTGTATGAAGCGGGCAAACTCACCATCATGCTGCTGTTCATCATTGCTAATGCCTTAATTTTGAAGCATGTTTTAACGGAAGAACGCATCCCGCAAATGATCACCGAGTCGATGCTCTCGGCTGGTCTCGGACCAATCACTTTCTTGATTGTGGTGAACGTCTTGTTGTTGATTGGTGGTCAGTTTATGGAGCCATCAGGCTTGTTGATCATTGTTGCGCCGCTCGTGTTCCCAATTGCCATTGCATTAGGCATAGACCCAATTCATTTGGGCATAATGATGGTGGTGAATATGGAGATAGGAATGATAACGCCGCCCGTGGGTCTTAACTTATTTGTGACCGCTGGTGTTGCCAAAATGTCGATGATGAACGTAGTGAAGGCAGCATTACCCTGGGTTGGAGTGATGTTCTTATTCCTAATTATCGTCACATATGTACCATGGGTTTCGACTTGGTTGCCTACTACCTTGATGGGGCCGGAGATCATTACCAAGTAATGGAAGCCAGAAAGTAGAAAGAGGTGTGAGAATTCACACCTCTTCGTCTATCGACTTGTAACAAGTTTTGCGCGGGTCTGAATTAATTCGACGTTCATAGTGTCGCCACCTCTTTTTATTTTTGCGACGCTCTTCACCGAATCTTCTCTCTTCTTGATAGCAACCGTCTACGAGCACGGTATCTGTAACAATCGGTATTCTCACTTTTTCGTTCATATCTATAACAACCATGATAAATCCGTTGTTAAAAATTATGATTCAAGTTGAATATAATGCCAGCTATTTGAACGTGTTTTATTTGTAAAGGTCTTTATTTATTTGGTAGCGCTGCATCTTGTCGTAAAGGGTTTTTCTTGGCACATTCAATTGGCACATTGTCTGTTTAATACTACCGTTGTTTTCTAATAAAGCGCCTTCAATGGCTGCTCTCTCAAACTCCGCCACTTGCTCTGCAAGGCTTGAGGAAGACTTAGCAACTGGGTTCGATTCTCCCAACTGAATTAACTTACCCAATAGCACAAAACGCTCTGCAGCATTTCTGAGTTCTCGAACATTGCCAGGCCAGTCATGGCTCATCAGTTGCGCTAGATCTTGGGGTGACAAGCTAGGTGAGCTTTTGCCATAACGTGAAGCTGCTACCAACAGAAAGTGGTGAAAGAGGGCGGGAATGTCTTCTTTTCGTTCGCGTAGTGGCGGGAGATCCAAGGTCACGACATTGAGCCGATAATAGAGGTCCTGACGGAAAGTACCTTCTTCAGCTGCGTGTTTTAAATCGACCTTTGTTGCGGCAATCACTCGAATATCTAAAGGCAATAATTCATTGGAACCGACACGCTCAATCACGCGCTCTTGTAATACCCTCAATAAACGAATTTGGGCTTGGATAGGCATCGACTCGATCTCATCCAAGAAAAGTGTGCCGCCTTGTGCAAACTCAAATTTACCGATACGACGGCTTTCGGCGCCAGTGAATGCGCCTTTTTCATGGCCGTAGAGTTCACTCTCAATTAAGTTCTCTGGAACCGCTCCACAATTTACGGCGACAAAGTTTTGGTTCCGGCGAGAGCTTTGCTCATGTAAAGAACGAGCGATTAACTCTTTCCCTGTACCGGTTTCACCAAACAATAAAATATCGGCGTCGGTATCGGCGATTTGGGTGATGGTCTCTCGTAATATTTGGATGCTAGAGGTTTCACCAATAACTCGTGGACCAAGGGTTTTACTGGCTTTAAGTGACAGGCGCAGTTTTTCATTTTCATTGGTTAGTTTGCGCTTCTCAATCGCCCGCTTAACCGTTTCAACCAAATGCTCTGGCGCAAAAGGTTTCTCAATAAAGTCGTAAGCGCCTTGATGAAGGGCTTGCACTGCCATGGAAATATCACCGTGTCCAGTGATCATGATGACGGGTAAGTTTGCATCGCGTTGAGTCAAAGTTGTTAGCATATCCATACCAGAAATGCCCGGTAAACAGATATCAGTGACCACGACGCCAGCTTCTTCTCCTTGCTGCATCGCTATTAAAGCCGATTCTGCATCCACAAAAAACTTGGCGTCGATATCCGCCAGTTCAAAGGTCTGTTCTATAGCGATTCTGAGATCGGCCTCATCATCAATAAAAAACACCTGACACATGATCTTATCCTTTTGATGGTTCAGTGTTGTAAGAAGTGATAGGTAAACACAATGAGAATCGAGCGCCGCCTTGTTCTCGATTATGGGCACATAATTTTCCATTCATACTGGCTAAGATTTGTTGCGAGATAGAGAGACCCAAACCTAAACCGTTCAGTTTAGTGGTTAGAAACGGCTCACATAAATCAGAAAGTGAGAAAGAGCCAAGTCCTGGGCCATTATCATCAACATGAATCCAAACTAAATCAGTGTGCTCATCGTGTTCTACAGATAATTCTACCTGTTTGTCTTGTTGTTCTTTGAGTGCTTCTATCGCATTAGTCAGTAAATTGACCAACACTTGCTCCAGTTGAATAATATTGATCTGCACTTCAACATCATGCTCTGGCAAATTTGTTTCTAACGTGACGCGCCCTGATTTAAATGCGGGCTTCATCAGTTCTTTTACAGAGGCTATCACAGGGAACAATCGAGATTGAGCCAACTCGTCACCACTGGTTTTTTTGGCGAAAGAGCGAAGTTGCTGACTGATATTTGCCATACGGTCAGTGAGAGCAGAAATGCGAGTGAGATTATCTTCCACTCGCTCATATTTTTCTTTTTTTAGAAACAGCTTGCCGTTCTCCGCAAAGCTACGAATTGCTGCAAGTGGATTATTCAGTTCATGGCTGATACTGGCCGACATTTGTCCTAACACCGCGAGTTTCGCTGCTTGCACCAATTCATCTTGAGTAACGCGTAAAGTTTGCTCGGTATCGATACGCTGTGCGATCTCCGCTTGCAACTCGGCAGTCCGTGCCATGACTTGATATTCCAACTTTTGATTTGCTTCTTGTTGAATTCGTTCAAGTTGCAAGTGACGCTGTTGACGGTGATAGATAAGCTGACCAATTAAAAACAAAACCATGAGTGCTAGAGTGAGTACAAAGATGTAACCCATGGTGAACCAAACGATCGACTGTTTAGGAGACAGCACACGAATTGTCAGTTTGAGTTCGGGAAGGGGCAGCGAAGAGACCACCAAGGTTCCTTTATTGTATGGGTAACCCTGTTTAAGCTCAGAATGCACCTCGTCCAAACTACCCACTAATCCAAGCGTTTCAATTGGCGCATCAAGATATTGTTGGCTTGCCCAAACTTGCTTTTTCTCTTTTTTTGTCAGTGGTTGTAAGCTTTTGAGTAGCCATTCACTTCGGCTACTCATGAAAACAATTCCGTATGGGTCGCTGGCGACAAAAACACTGTTTGGTTGCTGCCAGTTGTCCTCTATCTTACTTAGGTCCATCTTCACCACGACGACACCAAGTACACCGCCAGCGTATATGATGGGATAAGAATAGTAGTAGCCACGTTTACCAGATGTTGAGCCCAGTGCGTAGTATTGGCTTCTTTTGCCTACAATGGCTTGTTTGAAATAAGGGCGAAATGCAAAATTTCGCCCGATAAAGGAGCGCTGTTTACGCCAGTTGCTGGCCGCGATCGTTGTACCCCATTGATCGATTAAGTACGTATCCGCTGCTTCAATCACGCCATTAACGGATTCTAAATACCGATTAGTGATTTCCAGTTGCGCACTGTTGTTGGGGTGCAGAAGCGCTTGATAAAGTGGATCATCTTTAGCGAGAAGATTTGGGATATGGGCGTACTTATCGAGTTTATTTTTTATATGGCCAGAAAATTGCTCAAGCTGTGATTGGTGTTTATCAAGTAGAGATTGATAACTGGTCTGCCAAACCCAATGGCCACCGATAATTGCGCACAGGAAATAGAAAGCAAAAAATGTCAGCAGAATCCGTTTTTTTTGCGACATCCTTACACTCCTTACAACTTCCTTTGGTCACGTAAGAAAATGTTAATAGTTTGTAGGAAGGATTAGGGATTTAGTTTTCAACTCTGTGGAGTAAAACAAGAGCAAGATCTCTTTTTAGGCTTTTCGATAAAAAAACCGGTCGATTCTCTTGAAAAAGTCGCTATTGTCCCCATTCTAGATATGCTGGCGATGCTTAGACGGTGTCTGAATCGCATTTTTGAAGAAAAAATGGGTCAGCATTCGAGAATTTAGCGCAGACAATGTCCACATAGTGGCTATTGGCTCGACAGGGTTGCGACAGATCGCTAGAATGTCGCGTCTAAAAATTCTGTCCTGAGGCTAATAGGAGATACCTTTGGTTATTTTATCGAAGATATCACTGATTAGTCCGGTACTGACAACCAGTATCGATACTCGATTTTAAATTAGGTGTTCGGACAGAACACTACACAAGGATGAAGCGTAAGCTCCTCTGAGTTTCGCTCATACGCTCGGAAAACCGAGCCACTTTAGAGGTTTATATATAATGCAAGTTACTGTTGAAACGCTAGAGGGCCTAGAGCGCCGTCTAAACATTACTGTTCCAGCTGCAAACATCGAAGACGCTGTAACAGCTGAACTACGCAACATCGCTAAAAACCGTCGTTTCGATGGTTTCCGTAAGGGTAAAGTGCCTCTAAAAATGGTTGCTAAGATGTACGGCAAAGCAGTACGTCAAGACGTTCTTGGTGAAGTAATGCAACGCCACTTCATCGAAGCTATCGTTAAAGAGAAAATCAACCCAGCTGGCGCTCCAACTTTCGCTCCTGTAGAGAACAAAGAAGGTTCAGACCTAGTTTTCACTGCAACTTTTGAAGTTTACCCAGAAGTTGAGCTTAAAGGCCTAGAGAGCATCACTGTTGAAAAACCACTAACAGAAGTTAAAGATGCAGACGTAGAAGAGATGATCGATACTCTACGTAAGCAACAAGCAACTTGGGTTGAAGTTGAAGAAGCAGCAGAAGATGGCAAACGCGTAAGCATTGACTTCGTTGGCTCTATCGACGGTGAAGAGTTCGAAGGTGGTAAAGCTGAGAACTTCCCTCTAGAAATGGGTGCTGGTCGCATGATCCCTGGTTTCGAAGACGGTATCGCAGGTAAAACTGCTGGTATGGAATTCGACATCGACGTGACTTTCCCAGAAGATTACCACGCTGAAAACCTAAAAGGTAAAGCAGCTAAGTTCGCAATCAAAGTGAACAAAGTTGAAGCTCGTGAACTACCAGAACTAAACGACGAGTTCGTTGCTAAGTTCGGTGTTGTTGAAGGTGGTGTTGAAGCACTTAAAGCTGAAGTTCGTAAGAACATGGAACGCGAACTTAAGCAAGCTGTTAAGAACCGCATCAAAGAGCAAGCGATTGACGGTCTAGTTGAGCAAAACGACATCAACGTACCATCAGCGCTTATCGAGCAAGAAATCCAAGTTCTACGTCAACAAGCTGCACAACGCTTCGGTGGTAACCCAGAAGCTGCTGCTCAGCTTCCACGTGAACTGTTCGAAGAACAAGCTAAACGTCGCGTAGTTGTTGGTCTTCTACTAGGTGAAGTAATCAAATCTGAAGAGCTAAAAGCGGACGACGAGAAAGTTAAAGCGCTAATCGAAGAAATGGCTACTGCATACGAAGATCCATCAGAAGTTATTGCTTACTACGAGCAAAACGAAGAAATGATGAACAACATGCGCAACGTAGCTCTAGAAGAGCAAGCAATCGACGCGATCATCGCTAAAGCACAGGTTTCTGAGAAAGAAGTAGGCTTCAACGAGCTACTTAACCAACAACAACCTGCTGCTTAATAAGCAATATCTTGCGTAGAAGGTTGACTTAACGTTAACTATTCTGCTAACAATGGTCCGTATGATAGTCATCATCCGGGCCATTTATTTTAGGGACATAAGAATATGAGCTACCAAGAAAAAAATGCAATGTCGCCAATTATGGACGCGCTAGTACCAATGGTGGTTGAACAAACTTCCCGAGGCGAACGTTCTTACGACATCTACTCACGTCTGCTGAAAGAGCGCGTGATTTTTTTAACGGGTCAAGTGGAAGACCACATGGCAAACCTTGTCGTGGCTCAGCTACTTTTCCTAGAATCTGAAAATCCAGATAAAGATATTTTCCTATACATCAACTCACCAGGCGGCAGCGTAACAGCAGGTATGTCTATTTACGACACCATGCAGTTCATTAAGCCAAATGTGAGCACAGTATGTATGGGTCAAGCATGTTCAATGGGTGCCTTCCTGCTTGCAGGTGGTGCGCCAGGTAAGCGTTACGTACTGCCTAACTCTCGTGTAATGATCCACCAACCATTGGGTGGTTTCCAGGGTCAAGCTTCTGATATCCAAATCCATGCTCAGGAAATCCTGACGATTAAACAGAAGCTAAACAAGTTGTTAGCAGAACATACAGGCCAACCTCTTGAAGTCATTGAGCGCGATACTGATCGTGATAACTTCATGTCATCAGAGCAGGCTGTGGAATACGGTATCGTGGATGCAGTGTTAAGCCACCGTGGCGAGTAATTTGCCAGCGCATTTTGGCAAAAATTGATATACACTCATTCATGAAGAGTAAAGGCTAAGAGGTTAGCGAATGACAGATAAAAGCAAAGAAAGTGGCAGCGGTAAATTGCTGTACTGTTCTTTCTGCGGCAAAAGTCAGCACGAAGTTCGCAAGCTAATCGCAGGTCCGTCAGTGTACATTTGCGACGAGTGTGTCGACTTATGTAACGATATTATTCGCGAAGAAATCAAGGATGTTCTCCCTAAGAAAGAATCTGAAGCGTTACCAACGCCAAAACAGATCCGTGAACACCTTGATGACTATGTGATCGGGCAAGATTACGCGAAAAAAGTGCTCGCAGTTGCGGTATATAACCACTACAAGCGTTTACGCAATGGTGATACAACGAGCGAAGGTGTGGAGCTTGGTAAGAGTAACATCCTTCTAATTGGTCCTACAGGTAGCGGTAAAACACTACTTGCGGAGACATTAGCTCGATTCTTGGATGTGCCATTTACAATGGCAGACGCGACGACACTAACCGAAGCCGGTTACGTAGGTGAAGACGTTGAAAACATCATCCAAAAGCTTCTGCAAAAATGTGATTACGATGTAGCTAAAGCGGAACGCGGCATCGTTTACATTGATGAAATTGATAAGATTTCACGCAAAGCTGAAAACCCATCTATTACGCGTGACGTATCTGGTGAAGGTGTTCAGCAGGCGCTACTAAAACTTATCGAAGGTACGGTTGCATCGGTTCCACCTCAAGGTGGTCGTAAGCATCCTCAGCAAGAATTCCTACAAGTGGACACATCTAAGATCCTGTTCATTTGTGGTGGTGCTTTTGCTGGCTTAGACAAGGTGATTGAGCAGCGTGTTGCAACAGGTACAGGTATTGGCTTTGGTGCTGAAGTTCGTTCGAAGAATGAATCGAAGACGGTAGGTGAGCTATTTACTCAAGTTGAACCTGAAGACTTAGTGAAGTACGGCCTCATTCCAGAATTCATTGGTCGTCTACCTGTAACAACAACACTGACTGAGCTTGATGAAGAAGCGTTGATTCAGATCCTATGTGAACCGAAGAACGCACTGACCAAGCAATATGCAGCATTGTTTGAGCTAGAAAACGCCGAACTTGAATTCCGTGAAGATGCGCTGCGCGCTATCGCGAAAAAAGCAATGGAGCGTAAAACAGGTGCTCGTGGCTTACGCTCGATTCTTGAAGGCGTGCTACTTGAAACCATGTACGAATTACCATCTGCAACAGACGTTAGTAAAGTCGTGATTGATGAGTCCGTCATTAATGGCGAGTCAGAGCCACTGCTTATTTACAGTAACGCAGACAATCAGGCAGCTGGAGCAGAGTAAATTCAGCCATAATGAAAAAGGAGGTAAGTAATTACCTCCTTTTTTTATTTCTCTTATTGAATCCAAACAATTAGCCCCCATATACTGCCTTAAGTAATACGTTAAACGTGAAAGCGGAAGAGAGAATTATATGAACTTGGAACGTTCCGAGCGTATCGAGATCCCGGTACTACCTCTACGTGACGTAGTGGTCTACCCACACATGGTTATTCCATTGTTTGTTGGTCGTGAGAAATCGATTAGCTGTCTAGAAACGGCGATGGAAACCAACAAACAAGTTCTTCTTGTGGCACAAAAGCAAGCGGATACTGACGAGCCTACGGTTGACGACCTATTTGACGTAGGTACGGTAGCCACCATTCTCCAGCTCTTGAAGCTTCCGGATGGCACAGTAAAAGTATTGGTCGAAGGCCAGCAGCGAGCAAAAATCAATCACTTTAAAGAGAGTGACTTTTTCCTAGCGGAAGCTGAATTTGTTGTTACGCCAGAATTGGATGAGCGTGAGCAAGAAGTGATTGTTCGCAGCGCGATTAATCAGTTTGAAGGGTTCATTAAGCTAAACAAGAAGATTCCACCAGAAGTGCTAACGTCACTTAATGGTATCGACGAAGCCGCACGCTTAGCGGATACCATTGCGGCTCATATGCCGTTAAAGTTGGTGGATAAGCAGCAAGTGCTTGAAATTGTTGACGTCACTGAGCGTCTGGAATTCCTGATGGGCCAGATGGAATCAGAGATCGACTTGCTGCAAGTTGAAAAACGAATTCGTGGTCGCGTTAAAAAGCAAATGGAAAAATCTCAGCGTGAGTATTATCTGAATGAGCAAATGAAAGCGATTCAGAAAGAACTTGGTGAGATGGAAGACGCACCAGACGAGTTCGAAACGCTACAGAAGAAGATTGACGAATCAAAAATGCCTCAAGAGGCACGTGAAAAGACAGAGCAAGAGCTGCAAAAGCTTAAGATGATGTCTCCAATGTCTGCTGAAGCAACAGTGGTTCGTAGCTACATCGATTGGATGGTCAGCGTTCCTTGGGCTAAGCGCTCAAAAGTTAAGAAAAACTTAGCGAAAGCAGAAGAGGTTCTTAATGAAGATCACTACGGTCTAGAACGCGTCAAAGAACGTATCCTTGAATACCTGGCTGTTCAAAACCGTATCAACAAGCTAAAAGGTCCTATCCTTTGTCTTGTTGGTCCTCCTGGTGTAGGTAAAACGTCTCTTGGTCGTTCAATTGCTTCAGCTACAGGCCGTAAGTATGTTCGTATGGCGTTGGGTGGTGTGCGTGATGAAGCGGAAATTCGTGGTCACCGTCGTACTTATATCGGCTCATTACCAGGCAAATTGATCCAGAAGATGTCGAAGGTTGGTGTGAAGAACCCGCTGTTCTTATTGGACGAAATCGACAAAATGTCTTCCGATATGCGTGGTGATCCGGCATCGGCTCTACTAGAAGTACTTGATCCTGAACAGAATAACTCGTTCAACGATCACTACCTAGAAGTGGATTACGATCTCTCTGACGTTATGTTTGTTGCGACATCGAACTCGATGAACATCCCGGGTCCATTGTTAGACCGTATGGAAGTTATTCGTTTATCTGGTTACACCGAAGACGAGAAGCTGAACATTGCAAAACGTCACCTTGTTGATAAACAAGTGAAGCGTAATGGCTTGAAAGCGGATGAGATCGTCATTGAAGATTCTGCGATTATTGGCATCATTCGTTACTACACGCGTGAAGCGGGTGTCCGTAACTTAGAGCGTGAGATTTCTAAGATCTGCCGTAAAGCGGTGAAGAACATCTTGCTGGATAAGGACATCAAGTCAGTAACGGTAACGATGGACAACCTAAAAGAGTACTTAGGTGTTCAACGTTTCGATTACGGTAAAGCGGATGAAAGTAACCGAATTGGTCAAGTAACTGGCCTAGCTTGGACCGAAGTGGGTGGCGATCTATTAACGATTGAAACTCAATCAATGCCAGGTAAAGGTAAGCTGACACAAACGGGTTCTCTTGGTGATGTGATGCAAGAGTCTATCCAAGCAGCAATGACAGTGGTTCGCTCTCGTGCAGAAAAGCTAGGTATCAATACTGACTTCTACGAGAAGAAAGATATTCACGTACACGTCCCGGAAGGCGCGACACCAAAAGATGGCCCAAGTGCGGGTACAGCAATGTGTACAGCATTGGTTTCTTCTCTAACAGGCAACCCTGTGAAAGCAGAAGTAGCGATGACGGGTGAAATCACACTGCGTGGTGAGGTTCTACCTATCGGCGGCCTAAAAGAGAAGTTACTTGCGGCACACCGTGGTGGCATTAAGACAGTGCTAATTCCAAAAGATAACGAGCGTGATTTGGAAGAGATTCCTGATAATGTTATCGCGGATCTGGAAGTTATCCCTGTACAGTGGATTGATGAAGTACTGAAAGTCGCACTAGAGCGAGACCCGACGGGCGTTGAGTTTGAGTCTCAAAAATAGTGATGTGTAGCAAAAATAAGTAAAAGTTTACGCTGATAAGCCCAAAAAGGCTTGTCAGCGTTTTTTTTGGGCGCTAAGTTAGTTTCGATAGCTGCCAGCCCTTGATGAATAAGGGGTGGAGCATATTTTCTTAACAATGGAACGAAAGTCATCACAAAAATAATCACAGATGACACAAAGGGGAAATTACAGTGAATAAAACTCAGTTAGTAGAACAAATCGCAGAAAATGCAGATATTTCTAAAGCGTCAGCGGGTCGTGCTCTAGATGCATTCATCGAAGCAGTAAGCGGAACTCTTCAATCTGGTGATCAAGTCGCTCTAGTTGGCTTTGGTACATTCAGCGTTCGTACTCGTGCTGCACGTACTGGTCGTAACCCAAAAACTGGTGAAGAAATCCAAATCGCAGAAGCAAAAGTACCAGCTTTCAAAGCTGGTAAAGCACTGAAAGACGCTTGTAACTAATCACGGCGTTATTTCTGTAACCGGCCATTTGCTTAACTTTTGCTCAAACAATAAGTTTCGAACAAAAATTTACAAACTTCGAGCCGAACTTTCTTAAATTATGCGCATCATACTGATGCGCATTTCTTTTTCTGATATTATTGCGCCATTATTTCTATTAGATAGAAGCAGTAGGCTTCAATTGTGGAGAGCAGTTAAATTATGATGGATCGACTACGCGAAGGCGTGAATAGCATCGCGGTCAAAATTATCCTTGGACTTATCATCCTGTCTTTCGTATTTGCAGGTGTAGGTAGCTACATCGTTGGTGGTAGCAACAACTCTGCAGCGAAAGTCGGTAACACTGAGATTCCTCGTGGTGAGTTCGAGATGGCATACCAAAATGAGCGTAACCGTATGCAAGCTCAGTTGGGTGACTACTTCTCTCAAATGCTGGCTGACCCTGCATATGTTGAATCTTTCCGCAAATCCGTTTTAGATCGAATGATCAATGACGTGTTGCTTGACCAACAAGCTGAAGCTTTGGGTCTGCGAATCAGCGACACTCAAGTGCGTAGCATGATTCTAGACATGCCTCAGTTCCAATCTAATGGTCAGTTTGATCAAGAGATCTATCAAGCTTCTTTGCGTCGTGCAGGCTTTTCGCCAGACTCTTTTGCTGAGTACATGCGTCGTGAATTGGTTCGTGAGCAACTGCTGAATGCGCTACAAAACAGTGAATTTATTCTGCCGGGTGAAGTACAAGCAGAAGGCAAGCTGTTCACTCAAACTCGTGATATTCGCACGATTCAGATCGACTTAGCGGAGTTTGCGAAAAATATTGAATTGACCGACGAAGAAATTCAAGAGTACTACAAAGCAAACCCAGACAACTTTACACGCCCAGAGCAGGTTAAAGTCTCTTACATCGAACTGTCAGCTGAAGCGCTAAAGGAACAAGTTAATGTTTCTGATGCTGAGGTGAAAAAGTACTACGACGAGCACTTAAACAAATACTCTTCAGAAGAGCAACGACGTGTCGCTCACATTCTTGTAGAAGGGGACGATGAAGCAAAAGCGCAAGCTATCCTAGATGAGCTAAACGCGGGTGCAGATTTTGCGACGCTTGCTCAAGAGAAATCTGACGATTTTGGCAGCGCTGAAAACGGTGGTGACCTAGGTTGGATTGAGCGTGATGTGATGGACCCTGCTTTTGAAGAAGCGGCATTCGCACTGAAGAATCCTGGCGATACGTCGGGTCTAGTAAAGTCGGACTTTGGCTATCACATTATCAAGCTTGAAGAGCTAAAAGATTCTGTGGCGAAGCCATTTGAAGAAGTCGCTGCTGAAATCAAACAAGAGATGGTCGACCAACAAGCGATCGATCAATTCTACGAGTTGCAAAATGAGCTTGAGCGCGTAGCGTTTGAATACCCAGACTCATTGTATGATGCTTCTCAAGCGGTTAACCAAGAAGTGAAGACAACGGACTTTATTTCTCAGGTTGATGCACCTGAAGTGCTTCGTAGCCCTGCGGTAATGCAAGCTATCCTAAGTCCTGAAGTTAAAGAAGATGGCCTAAACTCTGAAGCTATCGAAGTTGCGCCTGAGCATATTATCGTTGTTCGTGTTGAAGATGCGCGTGACGAGACAGTTCTTCCACTAGAAGAAGTGAAAGATCAGGTTGTTGCAGAGCTATCTCGTGTTAAAGGTGAGCAAGAAGCGATGGAACTTGGAACACAAGTCGTTGCGGCATTGAAAGAAGGTAAGACGAACGTGCTTGCTGAAAACAATCTTGCCTTTGGTGAACAAGAGACAGTAGATCGTCGTTCTCCGTTAGCAACAACGGTATTCGCGATGGCAAAACCAGTCGATGGTAAACCAGTATACGGTCAGTCTAAAGATCTTGAAGGTAACATCATTATCATCGAGCTTGATGCTGTAAACGCAGAGCTAGATAGTGAGTTAGAAGATCAAGTTGCGATGCAAATGCAGCGTGCATCTTCTCAGCAAGATTTATCATCTGTACTAGCCGTACTGCGTGCAAATACTGACATTGAGTACTTTGTTGTGAGCAACTAAGCACAATTAGTGTAATTTGTATGTTGAATAAAACGGACCGCATAAGCGGTCCGTTTTATTTTTGTCTTTATGAACTTCAATCATCAATAGGCATTACTTAAATTAGTGCGCGTTTAAGTGATAGCGGCCGTTGTGAATTCCGGGTCATCTCAGTTTGTTAAATGCATAACCATATTGCTTTCCATTGCAAACTTGATAGTGACTCGCTCTCGACGACTGTTTTTAGCCTACTATTTTGGAGATTGTATGTTCAATATGAAATGGATTTTGACATTGTGCTTATTTGTTTTTGCACCTTTTAGCATGGCTGCGGATTCAGCCACTGACAAATATGAAGGAATTGAAATTACTGTAAATATCAACACGGCCACTGCTGAAGAAATTGCGACCATGTTGAAAGGTATAGGTGAGAAGAAAGCGCAGAGTATAGTGGACTACCGCGAGGAACATGGCCCTTTTAAAACGGCAGCAGATTTGAAGAGCGTAAAAGGCATAGGTGAAGCGACAGTTAAGAAAAACGAAGACCGCATTTTACTGTAGCTTGATGTATTGCAGATATTGAGTCTGAATTCAGAACAATATCTGTTTCCCTATTACTGCTTTCCCGAACCAGCCCCTCTTTCGTGGTTCGGGATTTTTTATCCGAATAAACGACGGCGAAGGCCTTTTTCCAGTAAAGCCATTACTAACCCACCGAGTGCGCCAAACATATGAGCATCAATAGCAACGTTTGCACCGATAAGCTCAGCAGTACTGCTGGATGGGCCATAGACCTGCTCCCATGCTACTTTGGCGATTAGTCCTCCAACTAACAACACACTGCTTCTTCTGCTTTCAAAGACTTCTCTGAGCGCCCAAAATCCAAACAATCCGTGTAATACGCCGGATAAACCCACGTATACCGACATGTTGGTAAACAAATTCAGCGCACCAACACATGCACATAAGATTGAAAAAACGATAAGGAAGTTACGAGTGCTTGGGCGAAAAATAAAAGTAATGATCCACAATCCGGCGAGGTTCATTCCTAAGTGCGCAAAGTTGGTATGTGTGAGATTTCCTGTTACGATTCGCCACCATTCACCATGGCGTATATTGTAGCTGTGCCACTCGGTTAGGCTTGCCATTGGTTCAAATTGAAGTATCAAACAGATCACGCTGATAATACTCAGCAAGGTATAAAGGTTCACTCTATGTCTCGTTATTGTTCTCGTTGTGGAAAATCGCAAAAAGCGTGTATTTGCCAATGGATTGTACCGCTGGCAAGCGAGGTAGAACTTATCATTCTTCAGCACACGAGTGAAGAACATCGTCCGCTTGGTACGGCACGGATTCTCAATTTGAGTTTAGATAACTGTATTTGTTTGATAGGAGAGGACTTTTCTTGTGATGATGCCTTAAATCACTTATTAGCGGATGAGTCATATCAACATTTTGTTCTTTACCCATCAGAAGAGTCACGATGCATTTCTGAAATCACTCAAGCGAGTCATAGTGTATCTAAGAAAATACGTTTGATTTTGCTCGATGGTACGTGGAAAAAAGCGTACAAAATGTGGCAACTCTCAAGCAACTTACATCCACTCCCAACCGTGCAGTTGCCTAAGCAACTACAAGGGCACTACACCATTCGTAAGGCGCCCTCTGAGAATAGCTTATCGACAGTCGAGGCTGGTTATCATTCGCTTCGCTTGCTTGAACCCGAGCGAGACTTTACACCGCTGATGCGTGCGTTTGAAAAGATGATCGAATTCCAAATCGCCCAGATGCCTCCGGGCGTTTTTGAAAAGAATTACTTGAAAGGTTGAGTGTTACTAAAGAACGATGGAAGAGAAAAGTTGGCGGTGTAGCTTTTGCGCGTGACCATCGGTCATTGCAGAAATATAATCGGCGATGACCCTCATTTTATTGCTCTCGCTCTTCGCCTGACACCACAGATCTCTTGTATGAACGGGTAGTAATCGCTCTGGGTCTGCTGTTAACGCTTCAAAAATATCCATAATAATTTGCTGACCCTTATACTCAACGATCTGGACCTGCGGGACTTGGATAACGAAGGTGCTGACAAAGTGCTTGAGTACGTCAAGTGCACGTGCCATCTGTGGTTCTAAACACGCATTCCAAGACAGTAACGGGTTATTAAACGGCTCATCCACCGTTTTGATTGAAATGCTGGTCAGTAGCGCGTTAACCATACCACCGATAGCATCTTTCCGCTCATGGTGCTTACCGCTAAATAGCATCTGTCCGATGGAATCGATATGAGCTTCAAACCACGGGTCGCCACAGTCCGCTAATTGACTTGCTGCGCCTTCTTGCCATTGCTGACGTGTCACCATACCAAGTACGATTGCATCTTCTAAATCATGAACACCGTAGGCGATATCATCTGCTAGCTCCATGATTGAGCAATCGAGTGATTTAAAACGCGTTTTACTGTGCTCAAACTCCGATTCTGGCGTTGAACGCATCAGACTAAGCAATGCCTTGTCGTTGTCAGAAAGCGGTGCAATTACCCAATCAAATAAGTCTTTATCACAATCATAAATGCCTTTAGCTGGGCTCCAATCTTTTGCTTTTAGTTTACGTTGATGCTCGGCTGGTTGAGGCAACTTGACGGAGCGTGTTTGACTAATGAGGGCAGGGTACTTAATCAAACCAAGCAGTGTGCGGCGTGATAAATTCATTCCGAAATGCTCAGTATAAGGCTCTAACTTAGTGACGATACGAAAGGTTTGGGCGTTCCCCTCGAAGCCGCCATGTTCGCGCATTACGTAGTTTAGAGCGACTTCTCCCCCATGACCGTATGGAGGATGCCCGATGTCGTGAGCCAAACATAATGAATCAATTAAGCTGTCTGATGGTAATAGATCGCGGAACTCTGGCTGTTTTTTCTTTAACTGGGCGACGATACCGGTCCCTAGTTGCGACGCTTCTAAGGAGTGTGTTAACCGACTGCGGTGAAAGTCTTCCAAGCTATTGCCGTGTACTTGGGTTTTTGCTTGTAGGCGTCGAAATGCAGCCGAGTGAAGAATGCGCGCTCGGTCTCGTTGGTACGGGCTCCGATGGTCGTCTCGACGGATTTTATGCTCATCATCATGGCGCTCTTGCCATTGCGGGTGTAATTCAAACGACACGATTATCTCCGTAAGCTAACTGATTTCATCTAACGATAATTCGAAACTTGGGGCAAAGGTATTGAGAAAGTAATCCATTTCAGGCGTTCTGCGTTCTTGCAAAGTGACGTCTAAGCGTTTTTTTGCCAGAGCGAACTCATGGTTGCCGGCGCTTAGTTCTTCAAGACATTTTAAATAGGCACAGATGGAATCGGCTTGCTTAACGATTTTTGCGTCCTCTTCGTGTGCAGAGTGAGAAAGAAGATAGGGGGCAAAATCATCGTGGAACTCTTCCGGTAACATTGAGAGTAATTTTTGTTCCGCTGCCGATTCTATCTTCTTATATTCTTTGGCAATTTCAGGGTTGTAATACTTCACTGGAGTTGGAAGATCACCCGTTAATACTTCACTGGAATCATGGTACATGGCAAGAATAGCGATGCGTTCTGGATTAAGGTTGCCGCCGAACTTTTTGTTTTTAATTAGGGCAAGGGCATGAGCGACAAAAGCAACTTGTAAGCTATGCTCTGAAACGTTTTCTGGTGAGACGGACCGCATTAAAGGCCAGCGTTGGATCAGCTTCATTCGAGCCAGGTGGGCGAAAAAATGGCTTTCTTTCATGGCTTCCTCCGTTTCTGGTGTAAAAAAAGGAACTCACTAGGAGTTCCTCTAAGCATATGAGAGATCAGCACTAATTACTACCAGTGATTCATTACTGGCTGTAGGTTGATAGGAATCTTTCAAAACGTCCAATAGCGATTTCTAGATCTTCAACGTGCGGTAGTGTCACGATGCGGAAGTGGTCTGGTTTTGGCCAGTTAAAACCGGAACCTTGCACCAGTAAGACCTTCTCTTGTTTTAAGAAATCTAAAACCATCTGCTGATCGTTCTTGATGTTGTACATTTTAGTGTCGATTTTCGGGAAGAGGTACATCGCACCCTTAGGTTTGACACAAGAAACACCAGGAATCTGATTGATCAGTTCATACGCTCGGTTGCGCTGCTCTAATAAGCGTCCGCCAGGTAAAATCAGTTCATTAATACTCTGGTATCCACCTAACGCGGTTTGAATCGCATGCTGCATTGGTACGTTTGCGCATAAACGCATCGATGAAAGCAGCTCCAAGCCATTCACGTACCCTTGAGCCAGATGTTTAGGCCCCGTTAGGAACATCCAGCCACCACGGAAACCACAAACACGGTAGGCTTTTGAAAGGCCATTGAATGTCATGACTAGCACGTCTTCAGTGAGTGTGGCGACTGAGGTATGTGTTGCACCGTCGTACAACACTTTGTCGTAGATCTCATCTGCGAAAATGATCAGTTTGTGCTGGCGTGCTATCTCAATCACTTCAAGTAGGAAGTCACGGCTGTATACCGCACCTGTCGGGTTGTTCGGGTTGATCAGAACAATGCCACGTGTCTTTGGTGTGATTTTCTTTTTGATGTCTTCAAGGTCTGGGTACCAGTCAGCCTCTTCATCACATAGATAATGAACCGGCTTACCACCAGATAGTGCAACTGAAGCTGTCCATAACGGATAGTCTGGTGCTGGGATCAGCATTTCGTCGCCATTGTTTAATAGCGCTTGCATGGCCATTACGATCAACTCAGACACGCCGTTACCTACATACACATCTTCGACATCTAGCGAGCGTATACCTTTACGCTGATAGTGTTGGACCACAGCTTTACGAGCAGAGTAAATACCTTTGGAATCACAATAGCCTTGAGAAGTCGGCAGATTACGAATCACGTCGACTAAAATCTCATCAGGGGCGTCAAAACCAAATGGGGCAGGGTTACCAATGTTTAGCTTTAGGATTTTATGCCCTTCTTCCTCCATGCGCTTAGCATGTTTGAGTACAGGACCCCTAATGTCGTAGCAGACATTGTCGAGTTTTGACGACATCCCGATATTTTGCATTGTTTAATTCCTAAAAATTCGTTAATTTCTTTATTAAAATACAATAATTTGTTTTTTATTAGAATATATATCTGTAAATAATCTGTCTGCTGGTTAAGTTTTGCTCGCTTGCTATCACAGGATTTTGCAAAAGATCGCATACGACCTTGATTTGCTTTGGGTCTAAACTTAGAGTAGCCGTCAGTTACCATTTATCCTCACATACAACGAGGTTGATTTGTCACAGTTCCATCAAGCCGTAAAGAGAATTATCGAGCGAGTTCAGCAATCGGAAGGCAATCAAACACGTCTGGTCGAGCCCCTTAGCGAGAAACCTAATTTCTCATTTATTGATTGGCTTGATGCGCAACCACTTTTCCCTAAGTTTTATTGGCAGTCCCGCGATACACGTGAAGAGGTCGTTGCACTAGGGCAATTGCACGCTTTTGTTGAGCCAGGTCCTGCTTATACCATTCTAGGTGAAGGGCAAAGAGTCTGGGGCGGGCGCTCTTTTGATGGACAGCATGAGAAGAATCGTCGCTGTATGCCCTCTTTTTTCTTTTTGCCTCAAATTGAGTTAATTCGTTTTGACCAACAGTGGTCTCTCGCAGTTAATATTTCAGAAGACAAAGCGCGAACTCTAGCTGGGTTGAATAAACTGGTTTGTGAGGTCGCGACCTTAGCTCCAATTTCGTCTCACATCTGCTCTATTGTTCACACGCCAAGTCAGCCTCAATGGAATGAGTTAGTTCATAAGGTTCTGACTGGTATAGAGAATGATGATTTTAAGAAAGTGGTTTTAGCGCGTCGCTCTACCGTGCAGCTTGATAACACATTAAGTGCTGCACAGCTACTTAAAGCAAGTTACTTAAATAACCATCATAGCTTCCATTTCATGCTGAGCTTAGACAGTAAGCACAGTTTTATGGGGTCTACGCCAGAACGTTTGTATTCTCGCGTAGGGCATGAGCTACATACCGAAGCGTTAGCAGGTACGATTGGTCGGGGAGACAATGCCACTCAAGATATGGAGTTGGCGAATTGGTTATCCCAAGACCAAAAGAACCTCAACGAAAACCAGTATGTGGTGGACGACATCATTGACCGTCTATCACCACATTCTGAAGTGGTTGAAGTGGAAGCTGAACCGAGTTTGGTCAGACTACGAAAAGTGCAGCACCTTAAGCGAAATATTCACGCTAGTCTAAGAGCGGGGATAAATGGTGTTCAGTTGTTATCGGCGCTTCAGCCAACAGCGGCGGTTGCTGGCTTACCCCGACAAGAGTCGATGCAATTTATATTGGATAATGAGCCGTTTGCACGCGGCTGGTACGCGGGGTCAATGGGTTACATAAGCCATGAACGAGCAGAGTTTTGTGTCGCAATCAGAAGTGCGCTTGTGCTCGGTGAGCAAGTACAACTGTTTGCGGGCGCAGGGATTGTTCCAGGCTCCATTGCAGAACATGAGTGGGCAGAACTTGATAAGAAAATGTCGACGTTACTTACGCTGATTTCTGATCATCCGCCATTGGGAGTCGCATCATGAGTCATGACCAAGCGGTGCTCAATCGAGTTTGGTCAGAAACCATATTGATTGAGCTTCAGCGATTTGGCGTTAAGCATGTTTGTATCGCTCCCGGATCTCGTTCTACGCCTTTAACTTTAGAAGCGGCAGAACAGTCCGACTTTTCCATTCATACTCATTTTGATGAGCGTGGATTGGGCTTTATGGCTCTTGGTTTAGCGAAAGCTACTCAGGAACCCGTGGCAATTATCGTTACCTCTGGTACGGCAGTGGCGAACTTATTACCGTCGGTTGCCGAAGCCAAACTTACTGGTGAAAAACTGGTGCTGCTGACAGCAGATCGTCCAGTAGAACTTGTCGGCTGTGGTGCAAACCAAGCGATAAATCAATTGGGTATTTTTTCACATCATGTTTCGGCCAGTTTGAATTTACCAAGCCCAAATTTAGCAACGTCGCTTAACTGGTTGCTGACCTCTGTTGACGAAGTGATGTTTACTCAGCAATTGCAGGGTAGTGCCGTTCATATTAATTGTGCATTTCCAGAGCCTTTGTATTCCAACGGCGCAAAATCGGATTATCAAACCTACTTAGATTCGGTCGCCGGATGGCGAAAAGGAAGCGGCACTTATACTCAGCGTTTTAGCCATTTGTCACAGGCAAACATCCCGCCTTTTTCGGACAAAAAAGGCTTGGTTGTGATTGGCAGCTTACCGCTTGAACAAGCGAAGTCGGCGCAGGCATTTGCACAAAAGATGGGATGGCCAGTACTTGCAGACCCGCAAAGTGGTCTCAGTTCGGATTGGGCGTATTACGATGTATGGCTTCAACTTCCCGAGTTCGCAAACGAGCTTGAATCTTGTGAACTTATTATCCAATTTGGTAGCCGAATCATCTCCAAACGTTTGAACCAATGGATTGATAAACAAGTATCGAAAAATCAACAAAGTAAAGACGTTCAGTATTGGTATGTCTCACCTTGTATGGACCGGAATAACCAAAATCATCTGGCGCAAATGCACTGGGTTGAGCCTCCTAAAACGTGGGTTTCTCGCATTAGTTTTGAGAAGTCAATATTTGCTGGGTGGGCTGATAGGTTAGCGAATGACGTTAAGCGAGTTCATCAACGTATCGAAGAAGCCTTCCTATCTGATTCAGCGTCTGCCATTGACGAAATTGCGTTGGCAGCAGACATCAACGAGCGCACAAAAAACGTAGATGTTTTCTTGGGTAATAGCTTGTTTGTTCGGCTTGTTGATATGTACGGAAAATTGGATGGTGTAGAGGTTTTCACTAATCGAGGCGCGTCAGGGATTGACGGTTTGTTTGCTGCGGCATCAGGCGTGCAACGGGCAAGAGGTAATCCGTTACTAATGTATATCGGTGACACAGCAGCACTTTATGATCTCAATTCTCTGGCGCTATTTTCTCACAATAAACTGCCGGCGATACTTGTTGTTACTAATAATGACGGCGGTGCGATTTTTGATATGTTGCCAGTACCACCAGAGCGCAGAACGACATATTATCAAATGCCTCATGGTTATCAGTTTGAACACGCGGCAAAGCAGTTTGGTTTGGCGTATTTGCATGTTTCTACACTGGAGCAATTCCAATCATCTGTAAAAGAGCATTTATGTCACGGCCAAGGAACGTTGCTGGTCGAGGTTCAAACCCCATCTAACCAAGCTGCTGAGACACTCAAGGCATTTAATAAGAGTCTGAATGCTTTACTTTGAACGTTTCCCTGTATTAGAAAAACACCAAAGTAGAACGTTGCCCACTTTGGTGTTTTTGCATGGCTTACTCGGTAGCGGTGCCGATTGGCTCGCGTGTTTAAATGCATTACCCGAATATGAGCGTGTTACGGTTGACCTTCCTGGTCACGGACGCAGCCAATCTATTTTTTGCTGCGATTTAAATGATTGCTGCAAACTTCTTGGTTCCACACTATCTTTATTATTTCCCTCACAACAACCACTTATTTTGATTGGATACTCTATGGGCGGCCGCATTGCGATGCATGGTATTGCCCATCAATGCTTTCCAGAGCTCAATATTGCAGGCGCGATTATTGAAGGGGGAAACTTCGGGCTTCAAACTGAGTCAGAGAAACAGGTGAGATTAGAGAATGATGCTCGCTGGGCAATGCGTTTCAAAACTGAACCACTTGAACGTGTTTTGAACGATTGGTACCAACAAGCGGTGTTTTCTTCACTAAACCATGAGCAAAGACAAACATTCATTGCGAAGCGAAGTGATAATCTTGGCTCAGCGGTGGCGAATATGTTGATGGCGACATCGTTAGCCAAACAGGCATATTTGTTGCCCTCACTGCAAAAGCAGAACATACCAGTGTATTACTTGTGTGGTGAGAAAGACCAAAAATTTAGCCAACTGGCACAACGTAGCGGGTTGGCGTATCGACAAGTTGAAGGCGCTGGTCATAACGTCCATCAAGAGCAGCCCAAACAGTTTGCGATACATACCAAGCAAATAATTCAGTCTCACTTTGGTGAGAGTAACGAGAACAATGGGAATCACCATGGCTAAAACAGTAGGCATTTCTGAAGAAGAACTTTACGCTCCGGTTCAATGGAAAGATTGCGGCGAGAAATACGAGGACATTCATTACCATAAGTCTGAAGATGGTATCGCGAAAATCACCATTGCGCGTCCTCAAGTGCGTAACGCGTTTCGTCCTCAAACGGTAAAAGAGATGATTGATGCGTTGGCAGATGCGCGTTACGACTCTGGTGTTGGCGTGATCATTCTGACAGGTCTAGGTGAAGACGCATTCTGTTCTGGCGGCGACCAGAAGATCCGTGGCGACTACGGCGGCTATAAAGACGACCAAGGCACACATCACCTCAACGTATTGGACTTCCAACGCGATATTCGTACTTGTCCAAAACCAGTGATCGCATCGGTATCTGGTTGGGCTGTTGGCGGTGGTCATGTACTGCATATGATGTGTGATCTAACAATTGCAGCTGACAACGCTCAATTTGGTCAAACAGGCCCTAAAGTGGGTTCATTTGACGGCGGTTGGGGCGCATCTTATATGGCTCGTATCGTAGGCCAAAAGAAAGCTCGCGAAATTTGGTTCCTATGTCGTTTCTACAATGCTCAAGAAGCGGTAGACATGGGCCTAGTAAACACAGTTGTACCACTAGCGGATCTAGAGAAAGAAACCGTTCGTTGGTGTCGTGAAGTTCTGCAACACAGCCCAATGGCATTGCGTTGCTTGAAAGCTGCGTTGAACGCGGACTGTGATGGCCAAGCGGGTCTGCAAGAACTGGCGGGTAACGCGACTATGATGTTCTACATGACAGATGAAGGCCAAGAAGGTCGTAACGCATTCAACGAGAAACGTCGTCCAGACTTCGATAAATTCCCTCGCAACCCATAATCCGTCTAAATGAGGAGCGTGTTAGCTCCTCTGTTCCTTTTTTCCTGAGCGCCTCCCCCTCTGGGAGGCTGGTGGGATTGCTCGTCAGAACGCTCAAATATACGGCATTACATAGGACTTGAATTATGCGTGAAGCGAAAATTTATCGTTATAGCTTGCTCATGGATAGTGGTGTCATCCTACGTGACAACAAGCTAACCGAGCGTGTTGGTTATGTTGTTGCGCTTTCCGAAGATGGTAAAACAGGGTTTGGAGAAGTCGCTCCTCTTCCTGGTTTTAGCTTAGAGAGCACCGAAGATGCGGGTGTTCAGCTACAAGAACAGGCGGAGCGTTGGGTAGCAGAGTTGGATGTGGATTATGCCAATATGTACCCGTCGGTTGCGTTTGGTTTATCGATGGCACAACTTGAATTAGCTGGTGGTTTACCACAACAAGGTAAATACCAAACAGCGCCACTATGCACTGGCGACCCAGATGAGCTCATTCCAAAGCTGAACGAAATGGAAGGTGAGAAAGTCGCTAAGGTGAAAGTTGGACTTTATGAGCCAATTCGCGATGGCATGCTTGTGAACCTTTTTCTTGAATCAATCCCTCAATTAACGCTTCGACTCGATGCCAATCGCGCTTGGACACCAGAAAAAGCGCAGCAGTTCGCTAAGTACATTGCCCCGTCTCTGCGTCAACGAATCACGTTTCTAGAAGAGCCGTGCCGCTCTCCTGGCGATAGTCTCTCTTTTGCGATTAATACTGGTATTGCTATCGCTTGGGATGAAACATTGCAAGATGCGGTTCGTCGTGAAGATTTCCGTCTTGAAGATCTAACTGGTGTGAAAACGATCATCATCAAACCCACACTCATTGGTTCAGTGGATTTTTGTATTACACTGATAGAGAAAGCGAAGTCACTGGGGATGAAAGCAGTGATTAGCTCGAGTATTGAATCCAGTCTCGGTTTAACTCAATTAGCGCGCTTTGCCCAATGGCAGCTGCCTGATGAAGTTCCAGGTTTGGATACGATTGGCTTATTCAAAGCTCAGCTAGAGCAGGGCTGGCCTAAGTGTGAACTTCCCGTTCTTCCTCTAAAAGACCAGGAGATTGTGTGGCATTCTGCGTAGACAATATTGCGAAGGCACCATGGAAATATTGGGCTCAAACGAGCCCTTTTTCTATTGCACTCAAGACATCAACAGAAGTATTAAACTGGCAACAACTCTCGAAGCGTATTGACCAATACACTCACTATTTGAATGACTTGGGTGTAACTCGGGGGGATGTGCTGACTTTGGTTGGCAAGAACCAAGTAGAAACACTGTTGTTTTATCTTGCCTCCAAACAGTTAGGCGCGCTCGCTGCGCTGACCATGGAACAACCACTAGATAAGTTGCAGGGTAAGCTTGCTGCACTTTACAGGCCTGATCAAACTCGGTTTATCTGGTTTTCTCAGGAGTGCGCTTCGACCTTTTCTGAACATGATATACAAAAACTCAAGGCAACATTGCTTTCACCGCCTGTAGTATCACAGCAAGAGAGTGATTCGTTGACTGAAGATAGCTATCATCATGACCGGCTCGCTTCAGTAGTATTTACTTCTGGCTCTACAGAGGAGCCTAAAGCTGTGGTTCATACACATCGACAGCATCTTGCGTCTGCAGAGGGCTTGTTGCAGGAGTTCATTTTCACTCAGCAAGATGCTTGGCTGTTATCGCTTCCGCTGTATCACGTCTCTGGATTAGCGATTGTCTATCGTTGGCTATATGTCGGAGCAACACTAAAAGTCGGTTCAGGGAAACTTGTTGATGATGTTCAGGGCGTATCACACGCTTCTTTGGTTGCGACTCAGCTCAAACGGTTATTGGATGATGATGCACATTTGTCATTGACACATGTGCTACTGGGCGGCAGCCACGTTGATCACGAGTTGGCACTACGAGCAACAGGGCAAGGCATTGAGACATGGTTAGGTTATGGGATGACGGAGGCGGCCTCTACCGTTACCGCAAAGAGAATTGACAGCACCAGTAATGCTGGACATGTATTGAAGCACCGTAAGATAAAATTAGTTGACCAACGCATTTTTGTTGGCGGTAAGACATTAGCGGCAGGGTATTTCCATCAAGGACATGTTACCCCATTTCTGGATGAGAAAGGCTGGTTTGACAGCAAAGATCTTGGCGAGTGGCAAGGTGATGAATTAAAGATAATCGGCCGTGCCGACAATCAGTTTATCTCTGGTGGTGAGAATATCCATTGTGAAGAGATTGAAGCCGCTTTGAACCAAATTGATGGTGTAGTGCAGAGTATAGTGGTTCCAGTCGAAGACGCGGAGTTTGGTCATAGACCAGTAGCTGTGATTCAGACCAATGGATTGCGCAGCAAATCGGAGTATGACCAGCACTTGCAATCAAAGTTAGAGAAGTTTAAATGGCCAGTGGAATACCATGTAATGCCACAAACTCTACTAAAAGGCGGGATCAAAATTTCACGTAAGGCCGTGAAAGAGTGGCTATTGTCATCACTTCAGCATTAGTCAATTTTGCTATGTATTAGTCATAAAGAGAATTTCGTATCCTTATAACTCTGAATCATAATTATGCTTCTTCGTGGAGAGAAAATGCATAAGGTTCAGGATGGCAAAGCTAGTTTTAATTGCGGCAGTAGCACTACAAATTAGTATCGCGATAAGTAGTGAAGGGCTAGCCCGCTCTCTTGCAGAGCTAACGGTATTTTTGAACGCTATTGCGTTGGTCGTTATATACAAAAATAGCAAACGGGAAATACCGTCCCCTCAACGCGATAAGCAGACCACCAATATCTAAAACAGTAACCAACTTAGAGAAGTGGTCGAAATTAACACCCACAGAGTCACACCAAACAACAGTGGCTTAGCTCCAGCAGACTTTAGTTTTGAAATTGAAATGCTACAACCTATCAAGAACAGACATACAACCAACGCTTGCTTTGCTCCAATGAAAATGCCGTGATAGACCATTTCAAATTGAGGAAAGAAGTCGCTAAACGCGATAGCTGCACAGTACCAAAAAATGAAATAAGGGATAGCTAGTTTTTTCTTTCCATACTCTTTTTGGCCTCTTGAAAAGATGACGGCACTGATCAAAGCAACAGGAATGATCCATAAAGCGCGCGCGAGTTTCAATGTTGTTGCCGTAGTTAGCGCTTCTTCCCCATAGGCCGAGGCAGCCCCGACAACAGAAGATGTGTCATGAATGGCAATTGCAGCCCATGTGCCAAACGTGTGTTGATCTAGCCCTAAAGCATGTCCAATCACAGGAAACACAAAGAGTGCAATGGAGTTCAGGACAAATACCGTTGCCAGTGCTAATCCAATCTGCTCGTCTTTCGCTTTAATCGCCGGTGCCACAGCAGCAATTGCGCTACCACCACAAATTGCAGTACCTGATGAGATTAAGTAAGCGGTTACTCGCTCCAATTTAAGCACCCTGGCAATGAGAGTGCCCATGATCAGTGTGCCTGTAATAGTGGCGATGATCAGGCCGATACCATCCGATGTGACTGTAAGCGCTTGCTCGAAGTTGATGCCAAAGCCCAAGCCAATAATCGAGTAAGACAGCAGCTTTTTAGTAAAAGAAGCGATGGGCAGCTCGGAAGGCACAAAACCAAAACTTGCGAGTAGAAAACCGATAACTAGAGCAATGGGAGAGGAGGCAAGAGGGGTTAGACAAAAAAGTAACGCCAATCCAAACAGGAGGTAGTTTCTATTCAAGGTTTTTATTCGCTGTTGTGAATGAAAGGGAGAGTATATCGCACTGGGTGTGGTCAGTTTGTCTTAATGATTTGAACACATGTTCAGTTATCCTAAACATGTGTTCAAGTGTATTTATCGCCAGTCGCCTCTAAGTTGATGCACTTTATCGAACATTGTTTTTGCCGTTGCCTCGTTTGGTGGCACCGGTTGTCCTGCCTCTATTTCTAGCTTTGACCAAAATCGAGTCGGTAAGCCACAGCATGCGCGACCTTTTGCGCGGCTGAAATAGCTTCCCCATAAGCCTTTAAGTGCAACAGGTATGACAGGTACTGGACTACGACGTAGGATTATATCAATACCGCGCATGAATTCATTCATTTCACCATCTGAAGTTAATCTTCCTTCAGGGAAAATACAGACGATATGACCTTCGCTTAGCGCAGCTTCCACATCGTTAAATGCACGTCTGATAGAGCTTCTGTTACTCGCTGAAATTGGAATTACCCCAGTTCGACGTAAAAAGCGCCTTAATGGAGGTAGGTTGGCGTAATCTTCCTCCATCACAAAACGAATCAACCTTGGGCATACGGCACTAAGTAGCAATGCATCCATGTAGCTTACATGATTACATACAATCAATGCCCCACCATGCTCGGGTAGGTTGTGTAGATTCTTATGCTTAACTCGATAGATGGTGTGCGTAAGCATCCACATGACAAAGCGAACTACAAAAATAGGAATTTGCAAAAAGATGTAAGCGGCGACTAAGAAATTTAAAATGGCTAACAATGCAAACAGTTGAGGAATTGTCATCTTGATTACACTTAGGCACACAATACCTAAGACAGCGCTGCCGACCATAAACAGAGAGTTAAAGATGTTGAGCCCTGCGATGACTTGAGCACGTTCGGTTTCCTTTGCTCGATGCTGCATTAATGCGTAAAGAGGCACGATAAACAAACCGCCCGAAGCACCAATCATCAATAGGTAGAAAAATAATGGCCAAAAAGGCTCATATCTAAAGAAGTCTACAAAGTTATGGAAAGTAGGTAGATCATTGGGAATGGAAGTGGCCATTAGGTACCCAAATACCGTAATGCCAAAGGCACCAATTGGCACAACACCGACTTCTATACGATGGTTTGAGATCCAATTGCAAAGTAGCGACCCTAGCGCGATACCAATGGAAAATAGAGCGAGCAAGAAAGACACCGCACTCTCGGTGCCATTTAGGTAAATCTTAGTGAAATTCGGGAATTGTGTTAGATATGCGGCGCCTAAAAACCAAAACCAGCTTATTGCCATTATGCATTGAAAAACAACTCGATCGGATTTGGCGATAGAGAGCGTGTGTTTGGTTTGCTTGTATGGTTGCCAACGAAAAGAGAGATTGGGTGCGCTGGCTGCAGCAAAGGGGATTGAGCGGCTCGACAAGTAGCCTAACAATGCGAAGATCACGACACAAAATGCGGCGAGGTATTTTGCGTTGTCTGCAGAGGCTATAATCCCAGCGCCTAAGGTGCCAATAAGGATGGCGATAAAGGTACCAGCTTCAACAAGAGCGTTGCCGGGCACTAACTCTTTAGCATTTAACTTTTGAGGCAAAAGGGCATATTTAACTGGGCCAAAAAATGCTGACTGTGTGCCCATTAAAAACAGTAGCAATAAAAGCACACCATAACTTTCGGTTATGAATCCGATGGCACCCAAGAGCATGATGGCTATTTCAAATAGTTTGACCTTACGAATAAACCATGACTTTTCATATTTGTCGGCTAATACGCCAGCGGAAGCAGAGAACAGAAAGAACGGTAGAATGAACAAGCCTGCCGCAAGGTTGATGAACAAATTGCTCGAAATAGGTAGTGCACTGGAGCCAGCGAATGCGACAAACAACAGCAAAACGTTTTTAAAAATATTGTCGTTGAAAGCGCCAAAAAACTGAGTAATGAAATAGGGCAGGAACTTTCTCTGCGTAAGTAAGGACGGCTGTCTGTCGGATGACATGGATAATCCTTTGTTACCAGTTCGTGAGGTAGTTAGAAAGAAGATTACTGATCAATTCTTTGCCATCAATCGGTTCACTAGAGAAAAACTTATCATCAACACTGAGTAAAGTAATGCCATGTACGCCAGACCAAAGGACTCGACTCGCTTGAATCACTTCGGATTCAGTACGATGTGGTGCGATTTGAGCCAATAGTGACTCTAGCATTCCCGTCATACCATCGATACGTTTGGCATGCCATTCCGGAAGTTCTGCTCCATTCATGTTGTGTTCGAACACTAACTGCCAACGGTATGGGTGTTTTTCAGCAAAATCGTGGTAGCAATAAGCGAGTTCAAAAAGCGCTTGATGGGAGTCTTTGCTGTCATTAGTCGCTTTGCGTGCTTCTTGAGATAACTCATCTAAAGTTTGAGCGACAACATGAAGCAACAACAAATTATAATTACCAAAAACATTTACCAATGTGCTTGGCACGTAACCAATCATGTTAGCGATTTTACGAAGACTGAGTTCGTGGTAAGAATTCTCATCTAAAAAGTTTTTGACCGTTGTTAAGGTCAAATTCACTAACTCTTCTCGGGTGTGATCGTTTCTGCGCGCCATACTCTCAAACTACTTTATTGAACATCGTTCAATATGATAGTCAGCTACCTATTAACCGTCAACAAGGCAATGTGTCCAAGTGCCCTCAAGGTGTAGGATTCTGAGCTGTGTCACTGATTCTAATTCAAGTAAAACAATCTGGAGTATTAGTGAACTTATTCCATACTTTTTTTACATTGATCAAGCGCCTTCAGCTGAATTGTAAGCAGTGTGAGCAGTCTGCATTTTTGGCAATATTCTGATACATGTCAGCTTCTATAAGCTATTTTCATCAATCGGTATACAGAGTATGATGACTTAAAAATCATCTTTGGCGTGCTACTGTTTGAAACAACGATTGTTTCGTCTTGAAAATGGGGCACTATCTTAGATAGCTAACTTTAAGGATAACGATGAAACGTTTATTTTCTATTGTTGCTTTATTGATGTTTACTGTTGCTGTAACGCCTATCGCGGAAGCGAAGAAGTTTGGTGGCAGTAAGTCTTTCGGTAAGAGCTACAAAACTGCACCAGCACCGAAACAACAGCAACAAAACACCAATACGGTCGGCAAAGATCAGACGACAAAGTCTTCAAGTAAGAAAGGCCTTATGGGGGGGCTGCTAGGCGGACTTCTTGCTGGTGGTCTACTTGCTGCATTCTTTGGCGGTGCTTTTGAAGGTATCCAGTTTATGGATATCCTAATTATTGGTTTGATTGCCTTTGTCATCTTTAAACTAATGCGCGGTATGCTAGGTGCGAAGCAGGGCAGTATGAACCAGCATCGTCAACAGCCTGCATTTGGTGGCAACGCATCTAAGTTTGAGCAACCAAACATGCAAAACTTTGAGCAACAACCAAACACAAATAATGGTGGCTTTGGTGGTTTTGGCGCTCAAACAGACGTACCACATAACTACCCACCGGGTTTTGACCAAGCAGCGTTCATTAATGGTTCTCGTGAACACTATCGAATCCTGCAAGGTGCGTGGAATCACAACCAGCTAGAAACTATTGAAGAATATGTTTCTCCAAGCTTGTTTGAAGACCTAAAAGCAGAGCGCGCGAAGCTCGACGGTGAGCAGCATACTGACGTAATGTACGTTGATGCGGAGATCGTCCGTGCTGATTACGATGCAAATAAAGCACAGCTTAGTCTGCAGTTTAGCGGTCGTTACCGTGACACAGTAGAAGGTGTTGAAGAAGAAATCGAAGATATCTGGCACCTAGAGCGTGACTTGACTGCGCCTAATGCGCCATGGTTAATCGTTGGTATTCAAGGCTAGTCACCTTTAAACCAATTTAGTCACTAGTAAAAATCCCGCATCCCCTGCGGGATTTTTTGTATCTATCATTTATATTTCTTGTACGTGTTTTTATGCAAACATCACTAATTGAGTCCGTTTGGTAATTTTGCGAGCCCACTTTTTCTAGTAAGTCCTCAAGTGTTTTCCTATTTATATTGAACATTCATATTAAGGCCATACGAACTAACAAAATCAAAATAGCTAGTACATTGTTTGTAGGGTAAAGATCTGCTCCTCAGCCTTTTGTTTGTGGAGTTTCACATGGGGTTGGTTGCTTTAGTGAGATTGAGTATAGGTTATACCAATCGTAGTAAATAACTGGTCATTCTAGCTTGTTAAAATACTCGATAACTGCGTTGCAATTTTTGATTGTAG